>CAZZLY010000054.1:14457-19247 GCA_964655175.1 uncultured bacterium | reverse complement strand
ATTGCGGTTGCGTCGCGTGGGAGCGGGGGATAACTTGCGTGCCGGTGCCGCAGGATGCGGCGCCTCGTGTTCATCCCCCTGCACGGAGGCACCCCCATGCGCGCCACGGACGTCGCGACCCGCGAGACCGTGCGGACCCCGGTCCGCGCCTCGGTCCTCGCATGGTCCGCTCTGCTGGGCGCGATCGTGGGCGCGCTGCTCGTCGTCGCGCTGGTGCCGGCCGACGCCCCGCGGTTCGAGGCGCGGCTCGACTGGCCGCATCCCGCGCCGCAGCACTGGCCGCGCACGCCGCAGGTGGGGGAGTTCGCGCGCGTCGAGGCCACGAGCACGCGCCGCACGCTCGTCGTGAGCGCACCCACCGCAGCGCAGGCCCGCGCTCTCGCACGCGAGTTCGCCACCTACGGCTCGCCCACCCCAGGGGCCATCGCCGCGCGCCGCGAGGCGATCGTGGACGCGTGGCGCGCCGAACTCGTCGTCGGCCCGCAGCCCGAGGCCACGCCCGCCACCGAGGTGGCCGCCTGGCTGCTCGCGCGGGCGCGTTGGGGCCGCGTGCTCGCGGGCGAACTGCCCGTGGCGAGTGCGCAGGAGCCGCTCGTGTTCGTCGAAGCCCCGCTCGCGGTGCGCGCCGCGTGGACCGAGGTCGAGCGCGCGGCGCGCACGGGCGACGCGGTCGCGCTCGAGGGCGCGATCGTCGAGGCGTCGCACGCGGAGTCGCGCTGGTTCGTCGCGCCCGAGGCCTGGGTGCACGCCTCGAGCACCGCCAAGGCCGAGGCGTGGCGCCGCTGGCAGATCGCGCGCGCCGCGACGCTCGAGGGCATCGCCGCCGAGGTGCTGGGACAGCAGACGCCGTTCCAGCGCCGACTCGCAGCGTCGGTCGCACGCGAACGTCTGGTGGCGCTGGTGCCGCGCCTCGTCGATCCGTGGACCGCGTTCGCCGCGCCCGAGCCGCGCAGCCTGCGCCCGGTGGTCCAGCCGCGCGTCGTCGCGTGGCTGCGACCGATCGGGGTCGGGGTGGGGCTGGGGATGGCGTGCGCGCTCTGCATGGTGCTGCTGTTCAGCCTGCTGCAGCCGCGACTGCCGATCGCGCCGCCGTTCGGTGAGGTCGCGACCGGTGCGACGCCCGCCCTCGCGGGCCCGCGCGTGCACGTCGTGTGCGGTCTGGAGCGTCGCGCGACGTTCCGCGCCGCCTTCGAGGTGGCCGCTCACGCGCTCGCGCGCGGCGAGCGCGTCCTGCTCGTGGACGGCTCGGACCGCTGGGCGCTGCACGAGCCGCTCGGGGCGGATGCGCGCTGGGGGCTGCTCGAGAGCCTCGCCGCCGATCTGCCGGTGCTGGGGCTCGTCCAGTACGCCGGGGCGCCGGGTCTGTACCTGCTGCCGCACGGGCGGCCGGAGCGCGCGGTGGGCTGGTCATCGGTTGGGCGCAAACTGGATGAAGTCGTGCCGCACTTCGGCCGCGTGGTGCTGGTGCTGGACCCGCAGGCCCCCGTGGAACTGGGCGACGCCCTGCGCGGGCGCGCCATGGAGGGCTGGTGGGCCGGGGCCGAGGGGCGTGCGGGGCGGGGCCGGTCGGCCGCCGTGTCGAGATTCGGCATCCTGTTCCATGCGTTGGGCTTGCAGGGAGTGGCTGAAGCGTCGCTCGAGGGGCTGATCGCCCGTGTCGAGGCGCTCGGACCCGTGGCCGAGGCCCCCGTGGCGGCCCCGCTCGCGGTCGCCGAACCCGCGGTCCCGACCGTGGTTCCGGCGAATCCGCTCGAGCCCATCGTGTTGGACTGCGATTTGCAAGTACGGCAGCGGCTCCGCTTCCTGGCGTGGACACGCCGGGTCCAGGCGGAACACCGCCGCGCCGAGCTTCAAGCGACCTGAACCCGGACGGCGGAACCCAACGACTCGCTCCACGGATCGGAGCGCGTCGCGCCGCGACCGGGTCCGCCGCCCCCCGAACCGTTGGGGCGGCCACCCGGCGCGATCGCCGTACGACGCCGCGACCGCGTCCCGAGCGCCCTCTGAGGCGCCGGGGGGCGAGGGCCCACGGGCCACGCGCCGAGCACGGTGGTCACGCCTCCCTCGCGCGCGACGGAACGACGAGGGCCGTGCCTTGGTGAAGCAACCCCGCATCCTCATGGTGGAGCATCTCGACGCCACCGGTTCATCCGCCTCCGATCTGCGTCAGCGTGCGCAGATCCTCAAGGGTCTCGGTGCCGAGGTGCGCATGATGGCGCTCACGACCGAGACCGCCGACTTCGATCTGCAGCACGGCACCACCGAGCGCGGCCTGCAGGGCATCGAGCGCCTGCACGAGGAGCGCGGCGGGGACGTCGTGCGTCGCGCCGCCGCGCAGTGGCACGCCGATGCGGTGGTGTGGGTGAGCGCCACGCCGGGCGCGGGCGATGCCGCGCGCTGGCTCGGGCCGCGCATGCAGGCGTGGTGGTGGCCGAGCGGTTGGTCGGCGACGCGCACGACCGGCACGCTGCCCGCGCTCGCCGCCGGGCTCACGCCGGGCGAGGCGTTCGTCATGGAGAGCGAGCGACCGCGCGGACCGCGCTTGTCGCTGTGGGACGGTCCGTACGCGCTCGTCGCCTCGCCGTTGCGCGCGAGCGATCTCGCGGCGGTCATCGACGGCTTCGCGCGCGCCGAGGATCAGCGCGACGAGGTCGACCTGGTGGTGCTCGACGACCCGGACCCCGAGTTCGAGGCGCTGGTGCGCACCGCCGGCATCGTGCAGCGCGTCCACTTCGTGGGCCGCGCGACGCGCGAGGCCGAGGGCGCGTGGTTCAAGCACGCGCGCGTCGTGTTCGTGGGCCTGGAGCGGCCGTTGTCGGCCGGGCTGGTGGTGCGTGCGCTCGCGGCCGGCTGCCCGGTGCTGCCGGTGGGCTCGCTCGCGACGCCCGTGGCCGCGTTCCTGCGCGAGCACGGTGCGGCGTGGGGCCGCGAGGGGCTGGCGCGACTCGGCTGGGACACGGTGGCCGCCGCACTGCATCGCACGCCCGCGGTCGAGACGGCCATCGCGCGCGGTCGTGCGTTCGCGCAGGCCGCGAACGGTGCGACGCTCGCAGCCCGGTTGTCGCCGTGGTTCGAGCGTCTGGGTACGCGCGAGCGGCGCGCCGCCTGAGCCGGTTGCCCGCATGCGGCGGGACGGCTAGCGTCTTTCCATGTCGCGTCCACGACGGACGCGTACGCGAGCGAGGGAGAGCACGGTGCGGATCCTGGTGACGGGCGGTGCGGGCTTCATCGGTTCCAACGTGGCGGACCGGTTCATCGAACTGGGACACGAGGTCGCGGTGTTCGACGACCTGTCCACCGGCTTCCGCGAGTTCGTGAATCCGAAGGCTCGCTTCTTCGAGGGCGACCTCGCCGATGCGACGCAGGTGGACGCGTGCGTCGCGGCGTTCAAGCCTGAGATCGTGTGTCATCACGCCGCGCAGATCGACGTGCGCAAGTCGGTGTCCGATCCCGTGTGGGACGCGCGCGTCAACGTGCTCGGCTCGATCGGGCTGCTGCAGGCGTGCACCCGTCACGGGGTGCGCAAGGTGATCTACGCCTCGACCGGCGGTGCGCTGTACGGCGAGGGTCGGCAGCTGCCCGCGACCGAGGACCATCCGGTCAATCCCGAGGCGCCCTACGGCGCCAGCAAGCACACCGTCGAGCACTACCTCTACATCTGGAAGCTGCTCCACGGGCTCGATTACACCGTGCTGCGCTATCCCAACGTGTTCGGCCCGCGCCAGAACCCGCACGGCGAGGCCGGCGTGAACGCGATCTTCATCGGGCTCATGCTCGAGGGCAAGCGCCCGCGCATCTTCGGCGACGGCAACGCCGTGCGCGATTACCTGTTCATCTCGGACGTCGTCGAGGCCAACGTGCTCGCGCTCGAGAAGGGCAGCGGCGAGATGCTCAACATCGGCACCGGCGTCGGTACGTCGGTCAACGACATCGTGCGCGCGCTCCAGGTCATCCTCGACTTCAAGGAGGACGCGATCCACGAGCCGCCGCGCCCGGGTGAGATCCAGCGCATCTACCTCGACGCCTCGCGTGCCAAGCGCGTGCTCGGTTGGTCGCCGCGCGTCACGTTCGACGAAGGGCTGCGCCGCACGGTGGAGTGGACGCGGCACCACCCGCTGCCCACGAAACACTGAGGTTCCACGTCATGGCGTCACGTCGTCCCTCGCTCTGGCCGTTCCTGCTCATTCTGGTGTGGCTCGTGGGCACGTACGCGCTCACGGTGGCCGCCTACGGCACGCTCACCCGGCCGCGTCCCGCGGACGTGGCGATCGTCCTGGGTAGCGCGGTGCACGCCGGACAGCCCGAGGCGCCGCTCGCCTCGCGGCTCGAGGCCGCGCGTCGCGCCTACGCCGACACGCTCGTGAAGCGCGTGTTCGTGAGCGGCGCCACGCACGGGCCGGAGTACGACGAGTCCGCGGTCATGCGCACGTGGCTCGTGGCGCACGGTGTGCCGGATTCGGTGATCGTGCGTGACAGCCTGGGCACGACGACGGGGGACACGGGCGTGAACGCGGCGCGCTGGATGACGGCGCATCGGGCCACCACCGCACTGGTCGTCACGCAGTGGTTCCACGTCGCGCGCACGACGTTCGCCTGTCGGCGGGCCGGGATCGACGTCGTGGGTGCGGCGGTCGCCCCGCGGCGCGAGTGGCGCGACGTCACGCCGTTCGTGCGCGAGTTGGTGGCGCTGCCGGTGTACGCGGTCCGGGCGCTCCCGGATCTGCTGCCGCACTGACGCGCACACTCCGTGCGACGTGAACGGCCGGTGCGGGAGTCCGCACCGGCCGTTC
>CAZZLY010000054.1:0-14357 GCA_964655175.1 uncultured bacterium | reverse complement strand
CGCGTAGGCCTTCTGCATGGCCACGTACGCCACCGCGAGCCCGCCCAGGTCGGCCAGGTTCTCGCCCAGCGTGAGGCTGCCGTTCACGTGCAGCGTGTCGAGCACGGTGTAGCGGTCGAACTGCACCCGCACGCTGTCGGCGAGCGTCTTGTAGCGCGCGACGTCGGCCGACGTCCACCAGTCGCGCAGGTTGCCGTCGGCATCGTACTGCCGGCCCTGATCGTCGAAGCCGTGCCCCATCTCGTGACCGATCACCGCGCCGATCGCGCCGTAGTTGGTGGCGTCGTCGGCGTCCTTGTCGAAGAACGGCGGCTGCAGGATGCCGGCGGGGAAGTTGATGCTGTTGAGCTGCGGGTCGTAGTAGGCGTTCACCGTGGGCGGCGTCATCTCCCACGCGGTGCGATCCACCGGCTTGCCGATCTTGGCCATGTCGCGCGCGTACTCGTAGGCGCGCGTCGTGCCGCGGTTGGCGTAGTGCGCGTCGGGCCGCAGCGTGACGCCGGCGTAGTCCTTCCACGTCGAGGGATAACCGATGTTCTCGGCGAACGCGTCGAGCTTGACCTTGGCCGCCACGCGCGTGGAGTCGCCCATCCACGGTGCGCGCGCGATGACGTCGGCCTGCGCCTCGCGCAGGCGGTGGACCATCGTGAGCATGCGCGCCTTGTCCTGCGGCGTGAACGCCTCCTTCACGTAGCTCTGGCCCAGCACCTCGCCCAGCGCATCGTCGGTCTCGGCGATGCAGCGCTTCCAGCGCGGCAGCAGCTCGGTCGTGCCGGTGAGCGCCGAGCGCAGCGCGAACCACTCCTTCACGTACGGCGACGACAGCGTCGGGGCGGCGTCGAACAGCACGCGGACCTTGAGGTACGCCTTCCACGTGTCGAGCGGCACCGCGGCGATCAGGCTGTCCATGGCCTGCACGAAGCGCGTCTGGCGCACGTTGACCGCGCCCGCGGCGAACCCGCGACCGTCGCGGTACGCGGCCCAATCGAAGCGCGGCGCCAGTGCCACGAGCGCGTCCCATTCGAGACGGTTGTAGTTCGCCTTGGGGTCGCGACGCTCGACCGCCGTCTTGGAGGCCTGCGCGAGCGCGGTCTCGAGCGCCATGACGGCGGACGCGTGGCCCGACGCGGTGGCCGCCGACTCGCCGGTCAGCTGCAGCAGGTTCGTCATCGAGGTCAGATACACCGCACGCGTCGCGACGCTGGCGGAGTCCGTGCGCAGGTAGTAACCGCGCTCGGGCAGGCCCAACCCGCTCTGTCGCATCGTGCCGAGCACGACGCGGCTGTCGCGGTCGTCCTGTTCGGCGCCGAAGCGGAACAGCGCGTTCACGCCGTGCTGGTGCAGCCACGCGACCTGACGCCCCAGGTCCTTCGTCGAGGGCAGGGCGTCGAGGTCGGCGAGCAGCCCCACGATGGGACGGCCGCCGTCGCGCTCGGCCCCGGCCGAGTCCATGCACGCGCCGTAGTAGTCGCGCAGCATGGCCGTGTTGCGATCGGCCTTGGCGCGCGGCGTGGCGAGCGCGCGCTCGAGGATGCGGCGCAGCACCGCCTCGTTGCGATCGTAGAGCTCGTCGAAGGCGCCGTAATCGGAATAGCCCGCGGGCAGCGTCGTGCGCGCGAGCCACGGGCCGTTGGCGAACCGGTCGAAGTCACGGCACGGCGCGCACGTCGAATCGACGTCGGCGCGCGAGGCCACGGGCTTGGGCGCGGCGGCCAGCGCCGGCACCGCGAGCGTCAGCAGGAGCAGGGACAGAAGCGAGCGGGAGCGGGACATGACGATCTCCGGGGTGGGAACGCACGCGCGGCGCCGGGAGGCCCCGGCGCCGCGTGTGGGACGAGCGACGATCACCAGATGCGCGCGCGCTGCTCGGCGGGTCGGACCATGCCGTCCCCGTCCTTGCAGCCCCACGCATCGTGGAACTCCTTGAGGTTCGAGAGCGGCCCGTTCACGCGCCAACGCGCCGGCGAGTGCGGGTCGGTGAGCACGCGCGTGCGCAGACCCTCGGGACGATCGAGCGCGCGCCAGATGCGCGCATACGACAGGAAGAAGCGCTGCTCGGGCGTGAAGCCGCCCACGAGCGTGCGCGGCTTGCCCGCGAGCGCCTTCTGCATGGCGGCGTACGCGACCGCGAGGCCGCCCAGGTCGGCGATGTTCTCGCCCAGCGTGAGCTTGCCGTTCACGTGCAGCGAGTCGTTCACCGTGTAGGCGTCGAACTGCTCGACGACGCGCTGCGCCTGCACCTTGTAGGCGTCGGCGTCGCTCGCCTGCCACCAGTCGCGCAGGTTGCCCTTGTCGTCGAAGCGGCGGCCGCGGTCGTCGAAGCCGTGGGACATCTCGTGGCCGATCACCGCACCGATCGCGCCGTAGTTCACGGGATCGTCGGCGTCGGCGTTGAAGAACGGCGGCTGCAGGATGCCGGCGGGGAAGTTGATGCTGTTGAGCGACGGCGAGTAGAACGCGTTCACCGTGGGGGCCGACATGCGCCACTCGCCGCGCTCGACCGGCTTGCCGATGCGCTCGAGGTTGCGCGTCGCCTCGGCCTCCCGCAGCGCGAGGCGGATGGGGAACAGGGGACCGCGCACGACCGTGACCTTGGAGTAGTCGCGCCACTTGTCGGGGTAGCCGATCTTCTCGTCGAACGCCTTGAGCTTCACGAGCGCGGCCTGCCGCGTGGGTTCGCTCATCCACGCCAGCGTCGTGATCTTGTCGCCGAGCGCGGCCTCGAGGTTGTGCACCAGCTCCATCATGCGCGTGCGCGCCTTGGGCGGGAACGCCTCGGCCACGTAGGCCTTGCCCAGCACGTCGCCGAGGTCGCGATCGGTCCCCGCGAGGCAGCGCTTCCAACGCGGCTGCATCTCCTTGGCGCCGGACATCAGACGGCCGAAGCGGAACTCCTCGTCCACGAACGCCTGCGTGAGCGTGGGCGCGGCGTCGTTGAGCGCGGCCCAGCGCAGGTACGCCTTCCACGTCTCGAGCGGCGTGCTCGCGAGCAGCCCGTTCACGGCCTGGAAGAACGCCGGCTGCGTGACGTTGACGATGTCGGGCGTGTGACCGCGGCCCGCGAAGTAGTCGGCCCAGCGGAAGTCGGGCGCGAGCAGGATCAGCGAATCCTTGGGCATGACGTGGTAGGTCGCATCCGGGTCGCGACGCTGCACGTTGGTCATGCTGGCGTTGGCGAGCGCGGTCTCGAGCGCCATGACCGCATCGGCGTGCTTCGCCGCATCGCTGGCCGACTCGCCGGCGAGCACGAACACGCGCGCCATGTGCGCCACGTACTCGACGCGCATCGCCTTCGAGGCCGAGTCCTGCTTGGTGTAGTAGTCGCGATCGGGCAGGCCGATGCCACCCTGACCCGCGTGCGCGATGACGCGGTCGCTCTGCTTGGCGTCCTGGTTGCCGAACCAGCCGAACAGCGTGCCGACGCCGTGCGCGTGGAACCACGCCACCTGCTTGGCCAGGTCGTTCGTGCTCGTCATGCCGTCCACCGCGGTCAGGAGCGGCTGCACGGGCGTGAGGCCGGCCTTCTCGGCGGCGACCGAGTCCATGCAGCTCGACCAGTACGCGCCCAGCTTGGCCTCGTCGGTACCCGGCTTGGCCTTGGCCTTCGCCGCCGCCGTCACGATGCCGAGCAGCACCTTCTCGTTGCGGTCCGAGACCTCGGTGAACGCGCCGAAGCGCGAGTACGACGCGGGCATCTGGAACGTGGCGCGCCAGGTGCCGTTGGCGAACTGATCGAAGTCGCGGCACGGCGCGCAGGTGGTGTCACGGCTCGACGCGTCGAGGAACGGATCGGCGTGCGCCACCGTGGTCGCGATCGACAGCGCGAGCACGGCACGCAGCAGGGTGGAGCGGAGCATGGAGCGTCCTTTCACGTGCGACGGGAGGGGACGGCGACTCGGGGAAGCCTTCCGACGGTGGGCGCGCTCGGCGCCCGCGTCAAGCCCGCCGGGGACGAAAGCGGGAGGCGGGCCGCCGACCGCGTGCGACCCGCCTCTCACGACTTTCGCGCCCCCCCTGGGGGGTCAGCGCGTCAGGCGGAACGCCAGTGCCGCGTGCCAGGCGTGCTCGGTCGCCCCCGCCACGTGCGCCGCGTCGTGCCGCGTGCGCCGCCCGGCCGAGCACGACAGGTCCACGCCGCTCGCGGGCCACCAGCGCACGACGCCGGTCACGTCGTCGGTCGTCTCGGGCGTGCCCTCGAGCGTGCTCACCGGCGGCACCGGGCCCCCGGGAACGAACGGTTCGTCGAGGTCGTTCTCGCCCTTCCACGTGCGCGCGACGATCGCGCTCAACTGCCACGCGACGCGCGGGTCCCACGTGAGCCGCGCGTGCAGGCGGCGCGAGTCCGGTCCGGTGAAGAACCCGAGCGGTGCGCCCTGCGCGGCGAACTCGCGCTGGTAGTACGACGTGTACACGTAGCGCGACAGCCACGTGTACTCGGTGTTCCAGGTGAGCCGCGTGAAACCGTGCGTCCATGCGCCGTCGAGTCCGACCTGCCAGCCGTACTTGTTGGGGAACGCGGCGCTGCGCGCGTGCGCGTCGTCGATCAGGAACTCGCCGTACACGCGCGTGCCGTCGGCGGGCCGCCACGACGCGTCGAACGACATCAGGATGTTGTTGCGCTCGACGCCCACCGTGTCGCCGTCCTGCGCGAGCAGACGCTGCGCGAGTGCGAACGGGATGACGCTCGCCAGGTACACGCCCTGCCAGCCGCTCGAGCGGTAACGCGCGGCCTCGCTCACCCCGACGCGCACGCCGCGTGCGGGCTGCCACTCGACGCGATGCACCGCCAACTGCTCCCCCCGACCCGGCTGCACGGTCGCGTGCAGCGCGAACAGATCGGCGCGCCAGCGCGGCAGCCGCATGTGCAGCTGCAACGCGGTGAGCGGTGCCGCGCTCTTGGACAACAGCAGCGAGCCCTCCTCGCCGGGGCCCCAGGCGAACCGCTGCCGGCCCATGGCGAGGTCCCAGCGATCCGCGACGCGGTAGGCGACGTACGACTCCTCGGTCTGCGCCGCGAGATCGGTGCCCGACAGCAGCACGTCGGTGTAGCGCGACGCGCCGCGCAACTGGCCCGCGGTGAGGTGCGCGTACGCGAGCCAGCGGTCCACCTGCACGCCGGTGCGCACGTGCAGCCCCGTGCCGTCTCGCCAGTCGCGCGTGCGCGGCACGCCGGCCTCGTCGTAGGTGGCCGCACCTTCGAGCCCGACCGACACCTCGACGCGTTCGTCGTCGGCCCACCGCCGCGCGAACGTGCGCGGGGTGGAGCGGCGTGCGCGCGCATCGGCGAACGCCGCGACCGCATCGCGCTCGAGTTCGCGTTCGAGGCGGTCGGCCACGATCGTGCGCGGCCGCGTGCCCGCGCCGATCGGCGCGCCACGCCCCATGAGCTCGACGCGCGCGAGCGGCCAGGTGTTGAAGTGCGGCAGACAGAAGCGGCCCGAGTCCGCGGGCAGGTCGTACAGTTCGAGCACGCGCAGTTCGGCCGCGAGCGGATCGCGCGGCGACACGAACTCGAGCGGCGAGGCGGACGCGCGCGGCGCGAGCAGGACGAGCAGGAGCCCAGCCAGGCGCGCGGCACGGGACGAGCGGGGGCGATCGAGAGGGGGGCGCATGCGGCGAGCCTAGTCGCATCGCGCGAGGGATGCATCCCCGGTGCGCCCCGCGCTATGCTCGCCCCTCGTCACCGTCGAACCCGAGGGGATGCCACGCCATGACCGACGCCTCGTTCCAGGCCCAGCTGCGTCACGCGCCCGCCACCGTGCACGGGCGCTACCTCGTGCGCCCGCCTTACAAGGGCGCGGCGAGCCATTGGTTCATCGGCTTCCATGGGCAGGCGCAGACCGCGGCGATGTTCCTGCCGGGCCTGCTCGCCGCCGACCCCGACGGGCAGTGGCTCGTCGCGTCGGTGCAGGCGCTGCATCCGTTCTATCGCCGCGACGAGGTCGTGGCGGGTTGGATGACGCGCGAGGATCGCGAGTACGCGATCGTGGACAACACCGCGTACGTGGCCACGGTGCTCGATCAGTTGGCCACCGAGTACGGCGCCCCGCGCACGATCGTGCTGGCCGGGTTCTCGCAGGGCGTCGCGATGGCGTACCGCGCCGCGCTCAACGGCACGCGACGCGTGCACACGCTGATCACGGTGGGCGGCGACACGCCGCCGGAACTGCGGCAGGGCGGTGCGCAGCCGTGGCCGCGCGTGCTCATGCTGACCGGGGATCGCGACCCCTGGTTCACGACCGACCTGCTCGCCGCCGACGCCGCGCAGGTGGGTGCCGCCGGCGCCGACGTGCGCACGGTGGTGTTCGCGGGTGAGCACGAGTGGAACGAGGCGGTGGTCGCGGTCGTCGCCGACACGCTGCGCGGCCTGCGCCAGGGCTGAACCGGCCGGGCCGGACCCGCGGGGGACGGGCGCGCACCCCCTGCGGTGGCGGTTGAACCCACCCCGGGCATGGCCTACTTTCGCGGGGAATCCACCCGTGCCCGCGAGGGTCGTGGCGGGTCCTGGAACGCGGCAACCCCTTGTCCGGTCGTCACCGGTCGGGGACCCGGCGCACGAGGCGCGGGGCGGCGTCCGACCCCGACCGCTCGAGGCCGCCGCTCATATGAGGAGGTCCCCATGCGTCCCGGCAATCCCGAGGCGCTGTCCCAGCCCTACGATCCCGGTCGCATCGAGGCGGCGCGCTACACCGCCTGGGAGCAGCTCGGGGTGTTCCAGCCGCGTCCCGATCTGGCCGCCGCCCCCAAGGGCACGGGGAGCAAGGCGCCGTTCGTGATCGCCATCCCGCCGCCCAACGTGACGGGGTCGCTCACCATGGGACACGTGCTCGGCGAGTCGATCCGCGACACGATCGTGCGCTGGCAGCGCATGGAGGGTCGCGAGACCCTGTACATCCCGGGCATGGACCACGCCGGCATCGCCACGCAGAACGTGGTCGAGAAGAAGCTGCGCGCCGAGAAGAAGTCGCGCCACGACCTCGGGCGCGACAAGTTCCTCGAGTCGGTGTGGGCGTGGAAGGAGCAGTACGGCGGGCTCATCTTCCAGCAGGAGCGCCGTCTGGGCACCACGCCCGACTGGTCGCGTGAGCGCTTCACGCTCGACGAGGGCTACTCGCGCGCGGTGCTCACCGTGTTCAAGAAGCTCTACGACGAGGGCCTCGTCTACCGCGGCCGCTACATCGTCAACTGGTGCCCGCGCTGTCGCACGGCCCTGTCCGACGAGGAAGTGGACATGGTCGAGAAGGACGGCCAGCTGTGGCACCTGCGCTATCCGCTCAAGGATGGCAGCGGTTCGCTGGTCGTCGCCACGACGCGTCCCGAGACCATGCTGGGCGACACCGCGGTCGCGGTGAACCCCAAGGACCCGCGCTACACCAAGCTCGTCGGTCAGCAGGTCGTGCTGCCCATCGTGCGGCGCGAGATCCCGATCGTCGCCGACGACATGGTGGACGCCAAGTTCGGCACCGGCTGCGTCAAGGTCACGCCGGCGCACGATCCGAACGACTTCCAGACCGGTCGCCGTCACGGCCTGCCCGAGATCGTCGTCATGGACGAGGACGGGAAGATGAACGACGCGGCGGGCGACTTCCGCGGCCTCGATCGGTTCGAGGCGCGCGAACGCATCGTCGCCGCGCTCAAGGACGCCGGCTACCTCGAGAAGGTCGAGCCGCACCACAACAGCGTCGGGCACTGCTCGCGCTGCAACACGGTCATCGAGCCGTACCTGAGCTGGCAGTGGTTCGTGAAGATGGCCCCGCTCGCCGCACCCGCCCTGGAGGCCGCCAAGAAGGGCAAGGTCAAGATGTACCCGGCGCGGTGGAAGAAGGTCTATCTCCACTGGCTCGAGAACATCCGCGACTGGTGCATCTCGCGGCAGCTGTGGTGGGGGCATCGCATCCCGGTCTGGTACCGCGGCGACGAGATGGTCGTGTCGCTCGAGCAGCCCGAGGGCGAGGGCTGGCGCCAGGACGAGGACGTGCTCGACACGTGGTTCAGCTCGTGGCTGTGGCCGTTCGCCACGCTCGGCTGGCCCGACGAGACCGACGATCTCAAGCGCTACTACCCGAACAGCCTCATGGTCACGGGCAGCGACATCATCTTCTTCTGGGTCGCGCGCATGATCATGGCCGGTTACCACTTCATGGGCGAGGCGCCGTTCGCGCACGTGTACTTCACGAGCATCGTGCGCGACGCGCAGGGCCGCAAGATGAGCAAGTCGCTCGGCAACTCGCCCGACCCGCTCGCCATGATGGAGAAGTACGGCGCCGACAGCGTGCGCTTCTGCATGGTCCAGACGCCGACGGGGCAGGACCTCAAGTTCGACGAGAAGGCGCTCGAGACGGGCAAGTTCTTCGCGAACAAGCTGTGGAACGCCACCAAGCTCGTCACCATGCGTCTGGGCGGCGAGGACATGGGCCCGGTCAAGGAGTCGCAGCTGCGGCTCACGCTGGCCGACCGCTGGATCCTGTCGCGCTTCCAGAACGCGGCCAAGGACGTCACGCGCAACCTCAAGACCTATCGCTTCGCCGAAGCGGCGCAGGCCGTGTACCACTTCGCGTGGAACGAGTACTGCGACTGGTACCTCGAGATGGCCAAGCCGCGCTGGGCGCTGGCCGATCTGGGCGACGCCATGACGCCCGAGCAGCGCGTGGACCTGCGCACGGCGCGCTGGGTGAGCTGGAAGGTGCTCGACGGCGTGCTGCGCCTGCTGCACCCGTTCATGCCGTTCGTCTCCGAGGAGCTGTGGCAGGCCATCCCGCACGACGGCGAGACGCTGGCGCACGCGGCGTGGCCCAAGTCCAAGAAGGCGTGGAACGACCCGCAGGCGGAGCGCGAGGTCGCGTTCCTGCAGGCGGTCGTGACCGCGGTGCGCAACCTGCGCGTCGAGTCCAAGATCGCGCCGGGCAAGCTCGTGCCGGTCGTCATCCGGGGTGACGCGGCGCAGCTGGAGCTCATCGAGAAGCTCGAGTCGCAGCTCAAGCCGCTCGCGCGCATCGAGACGCTCACGCTGGCGCGGGACGGCTCGCGTCCCGGGGTGGCCGCCTCGGCGGTCGTCGAGGGCGCCGAGGTGTTCCTGCCGCTCGAGGGCCTGATCGACGTGGACGAGGAGCGGGCGCGACTCGCGCGCGAGGCCGAGAAGCTGCTCACCGACCTCGAGGGCGTGAAGCGCAAGCTGCGCAATCAGGACTTCCTCGCCAAGGCCAAGCCGGAGATCGTGGCCAAGGAGAACGAACGCCTGGCGCAGCTCGAGGAGACGCTCGAGAAGCTGCGTCGCGCCGAGCAGAGCCTGAGCTCGTTCCGCGGCTGAGCCCTCTGGACCCCATGATCACCCCGCGCGCACTCCCGCCCGACGTCCTGGCGGGGGTGCGTGCGCGTTTCCCGGCGCTCGCGACCGAGTGGGCGCTGTTCGACAACGCCGGCGGCAGCGTGCCCGTGGCGGGCGTGATCGCGCGCGTGCACGATCACATGAGCCGTCTGGGCGTGCAGTTGGGCGCCAGCCACGCGCTCTCGGTCGAGGCCACCGCGCGCGTCGTCGCCGGCCATCGCGCGGCCGAGACGCTGCTCAACGCCGAGCCCGGCGAGGTCGTCCTCGGCAGTTCCACGACCGCCAACCTGCGCACGATGGCGCACGCGTTCGGCGCCACGCTGTCGCGCGGCGACGCGATCGTGGTGACCGACCTCGACCACGAGTCCAACATCGGCGCGTGGCGCACGATCGAGTCGCGCGGCGTCGAGGTGCGCACGTGGCGGCTGCGACCCGACACGCAGGCGCTGCACGTGGACGATCTGGAACCGCTGCTCGATGCGCACACGCGACTGGTGGCGTTCACGCACTGCGCCAACGTGGTCGGCACGATCCACGACGCGCGCGCCATCGTCGAACGCGTGCACGCCGCCGGCGCGCTCGCCTGCGTGGACGGCGTGGCGTACGCGCCGCACCGCGCGGTGGACGTCAAGGCGCTGGGCGCCGACCTGTACGCGGTCTCGCTCTACAAGGTGTTCGGGCCGCATCTGGGCATGCTCTACGGGCGGCGCGAGCTGCTCGAACGCGTGCAGGGCCAGAACCACTTCTTCAAGGGGGCGCACGAGATCCCCGACAAGCTCGAGCCCGGCGGCGTGCCGCACGAGCTGGCGAGCGCGCTGCCCGGCATCGTCGAGCACCTGCTCGAACTCGACGCGACCACGGGCGGCGGCACGGGGGAGACGCGCACGCGGCTCGCGCGCGCGTTCGACGCGATCGCCGCGCACGAGGCGGCGCTGCTCGAACCGCTGCTCGCGTTCCTGCGCACACGGCGCGGGGTGACGTTGCTGGGCGAGCCGTCGGCCGACGTGTCCAAGCGCGTCGCCACGGTCGCGTTCACCGTGGCCGGGCGGCACGCGAGCACGGTGGCTGAAGCGCTCGACGGCGCGAAGCTCGCGACGCGTTGGGGGCACTTCTACGCGCATCGCGCCATGACCGCGCTCGGGCTGCACGAGCAGGGCGGCGTGGTGCGCGTGAGTCTGGCGCACTACAACACGCCCGCCGAGATCGAGCGGCTGCTGGCCGCGCTCGACGCGGTGCTCTAGCGCGCCGCACGGGTCGGCGCCGGTCGTCACCGTGGGCCCGCGCGGGCCGTGGGCGCGGTCCGGCACGCGGGGGCGCGCTGGAATAAGATGGCCGCCCGCGGCGTAAGGGCTGCGGACCCGAACCTTCAAGGAGCCCGTCATGCGCGCCACCGTCCTCGTCACCGTCGGTCTCGTCGCCCTGTTCGCCACCGTCGCCTCGGCCGGCCCGTCGCTCACGCTGTACACGACCGACCTGGGACTCGTGAAGGAGTCGCGCCGCGTCACGTGGCACGGCGGGCGCGACACGCTGCGCCTCGAGGGCGTCTCGTCGCGCCTCGATGCGACCTCGCTGCGCGTGGTGCCGGGCACGGGACGGCTGGCGCGTCTGGCGTACCGTTGGGACGTGGCGACCGGCGAGGCGTTGTTGGAGCGCGCGGTGGGGCAGCGCGTGCGGCTCGTGAGCCGCAACGAGCGCGTCACCGAGGGCACGCTGCTCTCGGCCGAGGGCGCGTGGCTGGTGGTGCGTGCGGACGACGGCGCGTTGGTCACCCTGGCGCGCGAGGCCATGCAGGAGGTGCGGCTGGCGCGGCCCGAGTCGGGGCTGTCGCTGCGCCCCGCGATCGAGGCGGTGGTGAACGACGCCAAGGCCGGCGCGGGCGACGTGCAGCTGCAGTACCTGACCGGCGGACTGTCGTGGTCGGCCGAGCACACGCTGGTGCGCACGGGTGAGACCACCGCCACGTGGGCCGCCGTCGTGCAGGTGCAGAACACCACGGGGCGCAGCTACGAGGACGCGCGCGTCAAGCTCATCGCGGGCGACCTGTCGCGTGCGGCCACGCCCGAGGCGATGCCCAAGGCCATGATGATGCGCGTCTCGGCCATGGCCGATGCGGCAGGTGAGGCGCCCTCCGAGCAGTCGTTCGCCGACTACCACCTTTACACGCTGCCCGGCACCGCGACGCTGCGCGACCGCGAGAGCCAGACGCTGGTGCTGTTGGAGCCGCGCGCGATCACGGTGAAGCCGCGTTACGTCTACCGCGGCGGCGAGGCCGGCGTGCGGTCCAAGCTCGAGTTCGTGAACTCGGCCAAGCAGGGCACGGGCGCACCGCTGCCCGCGGGTCGCGTGCGCTGCTACGCGCCCGATGGCGACGCCGACCTGCAGCTGACCGGCGAGACGCACGTGGCGCACACGGCGGTGGATGAGAAGGTGACGCTCGAACTGGGCACCGCGTTCGACCTGGTGGCCGAGCGCAAGCAGGTCTCGGATCGGCGCGTGAGCGATCGCGAGCGCGAGTACGCGATCGAGATCCGGCTGCGCAACCGCAAGAGCGTGGACGCCACGATCGTCGTGGAGGAGCCCACCGGCGGCGACGTCGAGGTGCTCAAGTCCACGCACCCGGCCTCGCGCGACGAGGCCAACCTGATCCGCTTCACGATCGACGTGAAGGCGGGGCAGGAGGTCGTGCTCGGCTACACCGCGCGCCAGCGCTGGTAGTCGCGCGCGCGCGCCGCACGCACGGGCCCGTCCCCGCGTCCCCGGACGCGCGGACGGGCTTTCGTGCGACGGGTGCGCGGGCTGGTCGTGAGGCGGGCCCGCCGCGTTCGACCCTCGCCGTGGGGTCGGGTACCGTGGCCGCACCATGAGCTTCCATCTTCAGGCGCCCTATCCGCCCGCCGGCGACCAGCCGCAGGCCATCGCCGAACTCGTCCAGGGCCTGCGCACGGGCGAGCGGCACCAGACGCTGCTCGGCGTCACGGGTTCGGGCAAGACGTTCACGATCGCCAACGTGATCGCGCAGTGGGCGCGCCCCACGCTCATCCTGTCGCACAACAAGACGCTCGCCGCGCAGCTGTACGCCGAGTTCAAGCAGTTCTTCCCCGAGGACGGCGTCGGCTACTTCATCAGCTACTACGACTACTACCAGCCCGAGGCGTACGTCCCGTCCACGAACACGTACATCGCCAAGGACGCCAGCATCAACGACGACATCGACCGGCTGCGACTGCAGGCGACGTCCATGCTGCTCGAGCGCGAGAACGTGATCATCGTGGCGAGCGTGTCGTGCCTGTACGGCCTCGGCACGCCCGAGGACTGGCGCGGCATGCGCATCGAGACGCGCACCGGGCATCCGCTGCGCCGGCGCGAGCTGCTCGACCAGTTGGTCGCGATCCAGTACCAGCGCACCGACCTCGACCTGTCGCGCGGTCAGTTCCGCGTGCGCGGCGACGTGGTCGAGGTGCGCCCCGCGTACGAGGACTTCCACGTCCGCATCGAGCTCGAGGACGACGTCGTGTCGCGGCTGTCGTCGGTGGACCCGGTCACGGGCAAGGCGACGCGCACGCTGGACCGGCTGGCGCTGTACCCGGCCAAGCACTTCGTGACACCCGAGCAGCGCATCAAGCAGGCGCTGGGCGGCATCCGCGGCGAACTGCGCGAGCGGCTCGACGAACTGCGCGCCGAGGGCAAGTTGCTCGAGGCGCAGCGGCTGCAGCAGCGCACCGAGTTCGATCTGGAACTGCTCGCCTCGCACGGCACCTGCCCGGGCGTCGAGAACTACTCGCGGCATCTGTCGGGTCGCAAGCCGGGGGAGCGGCCGGGCTGTCTGCTCGACTACTTCCCGCGCAACGCCGACGGCAGCGCCGACTTCCTCACGATCATCGACGAGTCGCACGTCACCGTGTCGCAGGTGGGCGGCATGTTCGAGGCCGACCGCTCGCGCAAGCAGACGCTGGTGGACTTCGGGTTCCGCCTGCCGAGCGCCATGGACAACCGGCCGCTCAAGTTCGCCGAGTTCGAGCAGCAGGTGGGGCCGATCGTGTACATCTCGGCCACGCCGGGCGAGTACGAGCTCAAGAAGTGCCAGGGCGTGGTCGTCGAGCAGATCATCCGGCCCACCGGGCTCGAGGATCCCGAGCTCGTGATCAAGCCCATCGACGGTCAGGTGGACGACCTGCTCGCCGAGATCCGCGTGCGCGTGGACCGGCAGGAGCGCACGCTGGTGACCACGCTCACCAAGCGCATGGCCGAGGACCTGACCGACTACCTCACCGAGGCCGGCGTGCGCGTGCGCTACCTGCACAGCGACATCGACGCGCTCGAGCGCGTCGAGATCCTGCGCGGGCTGCGGCTGGCCGAGTTCGACGTGCTGGTGGGCATCAACCTGCTGCGCGAGGGGTTGGACCTGCCCGAGGTGTCGCTGGTCGCGATCCTCGACGCCGACAAGGAGGGGTTCCTGCGGTCGGAGCGCAGCCTCATCCAGACCGCCGGGCGCGCCGCGCGCAACGCGGGCGGGCGCGTGATCTTCTACGCCGACCAACTCACGGATTCGATGAAGCGCGCGATCGGCGAGATGAACCGCCGCCGCGAGAAGCAGCACGCGTACAACGTCGAGCACGGCATCACGCCGCGCACGATCCTCAAGACGGTCGAGGAGATCATGCGCGCCACGAGCGTGGCCGACGCCATCGGCCGCGGCGCCGAGACGAAGGAGAAGGACGCGCTGCTCTTGGGCGACGACGCCGAGAAGCTGCTGGCGCAGTTGGAGGGCGACATGCTCGAGGCCGCACGGGCGCTCGAGTTCGAGCGCGCCGCGAGCCTGCGCGACCGCATCGACGAGGTGCGCGCCGCGATCGCGCTGGCGAAGGGCGCGGTCGCACCGGCCTCGACCACCGGCCGCATCGAGCGCATCGCCACCCCGCCCCGCCGCATCAAGCGCCGGTTCGGGAAGGATCGGTAGGGCGGGGGCATCGCCCGTCGTGCCGGCGCCCGGGGTGCACGCCCCGCGTGCGGGGGCTATGCTGGCGGGCGTCCA
>CAZZLY010000053.1:15327-19420 GCA_964655175.1 uncultured bacterium | reverse complement strand
TGACCCCACGCCACGTCAGTCGCGCGCGTCCGCCCGTTCGTGGGTCGTCAGCGATTCCCAGGTGAGACGCACGTTGTCGGCGTGCACCTCGTTCATGGCGTACTCGGCGCCCTTGCCCGTGTAGTCCATGGTCGCCAGTTCGGCCTGCGTCGCGGCGAGCGGCAGCCCGCGCGTGCACGCGGCGCGCACGCGCTCCTCGAGGATCGTGAGGTAGTCGAGGTCGTGCAGCAGTCGGCGGTAGCCCTCGAGCCGGCCGTGCGCCAGCGGGCCGTGGCCGGGCACCGTCACGCGCACGTCCTCCTGCTCGTACAGCCAGTGCAGCTGCTTGAGCGTCGCGCGGTACACCCACGGCGGTCCGTCGAGCCACGGGATCTCGATCGCGCTCAGCAGATCGCCCGCCACCAGCACACCGTGCTCGGGCAGCCACAGCGACAGGTGGTTGGGGTCGTGCCCCGGCGTGTCGTAGGTGACGAGCGTGAACGGACCCAACTCCACGCGCGTCGTGCCGCGCGCCTTGAGCACCGGCTCGAACGCGCGGAACGTATGCGGCAGCCGCTCGCCGTGCGTGTGCAGCCCCTCGTTCGCGCGGCGCTCGATCGTGAGCGCCTCCTGCTCGAGCACGTCGTGGAAGCCCGAGTGCGCGAACGTCTCGGCTCCGGGGAACCACGGCAGACCCAGCACGTGGTCCCAGTGCGGATGCGTGAACGCGATCGAGACGTGGTTCAGGTCGGGCGATGCGGCCTGGGTCGAGGCGGCGATCTCGTCGAGCTCGCTCGGCAGCACGCCCGGGTCCACGAGCAGCGTGTGACCGTTGCGGTGCGCCACCAGCGAGTTCATCGCGTAGCAGCGGCTCTGCCGCACGCGCAGTCCGTCGCCCAGTTCGGTCCACGCGCTCATCGCGTCGCGCGCTCCGTGCGCGGGCCCAAAACGCGGGACTCCGTCGCGTGGAGCACGCGACGGAGTCCCGAAGGGCGAGCGGTGCCGCGCGACATCAGTTCACGGTCTCGGTCGGCACCTTGATGCGGCCCGCGACGATCTCCTGCTCGAGCGAATCCACCGTGGCCTTGACGTGCGCCGGGATGAGCGACTGGTTGCGGGCGTCGTACACCCACGACACGCCGTGCTCTTTCAGGCCCATGGTGCGCACGCCACCCTGCCAGCGGCCGTCCTTGGCATCGCGGATCGCGTCGTACACCGCGTGGTCCACGCGCTTGATCATGGACGTCAGGATGAAGCCCGGCGCCTCGTCGTACTGGTCGGCGTCCACGCCGATCGCGAGCTTCTTGAGTTCGCGCGCGGCCTCGAACACGCCCAGACCCGTCGAGCCCGACGCGTGGAAGATCACGTCCGCGCCCTCGTGGTACTCGGCGAGCGCGAGCTCCTTGCCCTTGGTGGGGTCCTTGAACGCCGCGCCCGTGTTGCCGGCGTACTTGGCGATCACCACGACGTTCGGGTTCACCGCGCGCGCGCCGGCCTCGTAGCCCGCGTGGAACTTGCGGATGAGCGGGATGTCCATGCCACCGACGAATCCGACCTTGCCCGTCGTGCTGGTGAGCGCGGCGAGCGCGCCCACGAGGAAGCTGCCCTCCTCCTCACGGAACTTGAGCCCCAGCAGATTGGCGGGCACCGAGTCCCCCGGGCTCCACGTGTAGTCCACGCACGCGAACTTCTGGTCGGGGAACTCGTTCGCCAGGTTCTTGATGTCGTCCGTGAACAGGAACCCGACGCCGAACACGAGTCGGTTGGCGCCGGTGGACAGCTGACGCAGCTGCGCCTCGCGATCCGAACCCTCGTTGGTCTCGAGCGTCGTGAACGTGATGCCCAGCGTGCGCTGCGCGCTGTCGAGACCGGCGTAGGCGGCGTCGTTGAAGCTCTTGTCGCCGCGTCCGCCGATGTCGTACACGAGCCCCACGGGGAACGTGGCCGAGGTCTCGGCCGCCTTCTTAGCGCACCCGACGGGGGCGAGCAGCAGCAGCGCGGCGAGTGCGCGCACGAGCGGGCTTCGCATGGGCATCTCCTTCGGGTTCGGGGATCGGACGGGCACGACGGCCCAGGTCGAAGCAGCGCCGACAGCGCGCCTCGTAGATCTCGGCGCCACCCACCACGACGCGACCGCCGCGCGACACCTTGCGGTACGTGCGATTGGCGGGCGCGCCGCACACGACGCAGATGGCGAGCGTCTTGGTGATGTACTCGGCGATCGCGAGCAACTGCGGCATGGGCTCGAACGGCCGACCCAGGTAATCCTGATCGAGTCCGGCCACGATGACGCGCTTGCCCATGCGCGCGAGCTTCTGCACCACGTCGAGCAGGTCGGGGCCCAGGAACTGGCCCTCGTCGATGCCGATGACCTGCGCCTCGTGCGCGTGCCGTAGCACGTCGGCCGCCTTGCGCACGCCGCGCGACGGGATGCGCAGGTCGCTGTGCGAGACGATGGCGTCCTTGGCGTAACGATCGTCGATGCGCGGCTTGAAGATCTCGACCTTCTGCCGCGCGATCTGGGCGCGACGCAACCGGCGGATCAACTCCTCGGTCTTGCCGCTGTACATGCTGCCGACGATCACCTCGATCGAGCCGGCGCCGGGATACAACCGTGTGGGTTCGCTCATAAGGCGCGGACGCTACGCGGCGGGCGGCGGGTGCGTCAATCGCCCGGCGATCCCGCGCTCGTGGGCCGGTCGGGGGGCTCGGGGCGCGGTCGTCGGGTGAGTCCGAGCGTCACGCGGGGGCGCGTCGCCCGCTTGGGGCGACCGTGCGCGTCAGCCGACGACGGGCGTCGTGGCGTCCACACCGCGTTCGCGCAGCAGCTCGCGGATCTTCGTCTTCACCAGGTCGATCGCGACCTTGTTGTGGCCGCCACCGGGGATGATGATGTCGGCGAAGCGCTTGCTGGGCTCCACGAACTGCAGGTGCATGGGCCGCACGCTCTCCTCGTACTGCTTGATGACCGAGTCGATCGAGCGGCCGCGCTCGTTGATGTCGCGGCGCAGACGGCGCATGAGGCGCACGTCGGAATCGGCGTCCACGAAGATCTTGATGTCCATGAGCGCGCGCAGCGCGGGGTCGTGGAAGATCAGGATGCCCTCGAGCACCACGACGACGTGGTCGCTGATGCGCCGCGTGTCGTTGGTGCGCCGGTGCTGCGTGTAGTCGTACACCGGCTGATCGATCGGATTGCCCTCGAGCAGCGTGTTGAGATGCTCGACCAGCAGGTCGCCATCGAACGCGTCGGGGTGATCGAAGTTGCGCGCCTCACGGTCGCGGAACGGCACCTCGTCCAGGTTCTTGTAGTAGCTGTCCTGGTCGATGATCACGACGCGCTTGGACCCCAGTTCGCGCACGATGGTGCGGGCCACGAGGGTCTTGCCGGAACCGGAACCGCCGGCGATGCCGATGAGGATGCGTCGGGACATACCCTCAAACTATCAGCGCCCACGGGGGCTGCACAACGCGCCACGACTGGCGCGGGCGCGCGCGGGGTCGGCGTGTTCGCTCCCACCTTCCTCGCGCCGCCGCCGGTCCCGTTCCGGGGCCCACGTTCGTCGGTCCGGGCCCGGGCCACGGGGCCCGGGCGGTCCCCCGGTCAGGGCGTGGGGGTGAGCAGCAGCGTCGTCTGGTGCGCCGCGTCCGCCAGATGCTCGAAGAAGAACCCGTGTCCCAACTTGAGCGTCATGAAGCGGTCGAGGTACCCGGACCAGAACGCGTCGCCGTGCCAGACCGCGCGCGTCGCCATGCCGGTCGTGAGCGTGCCGAGCCCGTTGGGCGCGCTCTGCAGGCTCTTGAGCACGTCGGGCGGCAGCGGCGCGCCCAGCAACCACGCCATGCTGTAGCGCATGCGGTCCATGATCGGCAGCATCACCAACTGCCCGCCGATGACCTGCAACTGCTCGTAGAGCGCGCCCGCGATGAGGTCCGGGTCGGTCGCGTCGGCGGCCATGGGCGGGTAGAAGCGCAGCAGTTCGGGTTCGTCGTAGATCGAGTACTGGAACCGCGACACGAGCGGCGGGGCCGCGCGGCCCCACGACTTGGTGATGCTGCTGCCGGTGATCGCCATGCCCAGATAGAAGCCCGGATGCAGGCTGTCGGTCAGCGC
>CAZZLY010000053.1:0-15227 GCA_964655175.1 uncultured bacterium | reverse complement strand
GGTCAGCTTGGCCAGACCGGGCACCTGCGCCAAGCGGACGATCATCGCGTCGTCCGCGCCACGCGCCAACGCGCCGGCGCGCCAGTACAGCACGTCGGACACCGACCCGAAGTAACGCGCGCCCGCCTCGCGTCGCACCTGCGCGACCGCGCCCTTGAGCGTCGCGTCGTTCACCGTGACGCCGCCCATGCGCGCCGACAGTTCGGCGAGCACGCCGGGCAGCTGCGTCGGGGTGGCGATCTCGGTGAAGCGCGCGAGCGATCCCGTCACCATGGCCTCGGCGCCGAGCGGGCGCACGTCGATCAGGGATTCCCGGGTGCGGGCGGGGAACGGGCCCACCGGCGCGGTCCAGGTGAGTTCGGCCAGCAGGTCGGCCAGTCCCTCGAGTCCGGCCGGGTCGTGGCCGCGGCCCGCGCGCACCGCCAGCGTGACCGCGATGCCCGGGGCGCGCGGGACGTGCCGCGTGCGCACCTCGAGCCCGTTCGCGAGCTTCCAGGTCGCGGTCGTGGTGCTGTCGGGCAGCAACTCGGCGCGGACGGGGAGGGCGACGAGGGCGGGAACGAGGGCGAACAGCCAGAGCAGGATTCGGCGCACGGATCGGGACTCCGAGAGGGGCGGGACGACGGGGACGGGTCCTCCATTGTAGCGCACGCCACGCTCGGGATGACCGGGACGCGTCAGGACCGTCGAGTTCCCGACGCGGAAGGACCGTTCCACGGGCCGGGTGGGCCCTCGAGGGCGTGGACCGGTGTCCGCTAGCGGACGCATGCGTCGCGGGTTAGACTGCCCGACCCATGCGGAAGCCCGACGAGAACGAGGTCCGGAGACTGGTGCGCGACGCGGTCGAGCGCGCCCTCGGGCCTGCTCCCGGTGCCCCCTCGGCCAAGCCCACCGCCGCCGCCCCGTCGCCCGCGCCCGTCAAGCCCGTCTCGCCCCGTCGCGTGGCGATCGGTTCGGACCACGGCGGCTTCGCGCTCAAGGAGATCCTGCGCAAGGCGATCGCCGACGAGCTGGGCTGGGAGGTGCACGACTGCGGCACGCACTCCACCGACGCGGTGGACTATCCCGACTTCGCCGCCGCCGTCGCCCGTGAGGTCGCCAGCGGGCGCGCCGCGCGCGGCATCGTCATCGACGCCGCCGGCATCGGTTCCACCATGGCGGCCAACAAGGTCGCCGGCGTGCGCTGTGCGCTCTGCCACGACGACACGACCGTGCTCAACGCGCGCGAACACAACGACGCCAATCTGCTCGCCCTGGGCGCGCGCATCGTGAACCGCGGTGCCGCCGTGCGCATGGTGCGCCTGTTCCTCGCGACCGCGTTCGCGGGCGGGCGGCACGAACGACGCATCCACAAGATCATGGCCCTGGAGGGACCGCGGTGAAGCTCTCGCTCGATGTGATCCGGCGTCTGCCCAAAGCCGAGCTGCACTGCCATCTGGACGGCAGCATGCGCCCGCGCACGGTGCTCGAACTCGCCGCCGAACAGGGCGTGAAGCTGCCCACCACGAACCTCGCCAAGCTCACGCGCCTCATGCAGGCGGGCAAGCGCACGCGCAACCTGGGCGACTACCTCAAGATCTTCGACCTCACGTTGTCCGTGCTGCAGCAGAAGGAGGCGCTGTACCGCACCGCCTACGAACTCGTCGAGGACTGCGCC
This sequence comes from uncultured bacterium, assembly GCA_964655175.1. Taxonomy (GTDB): domain Bacteria; phylum Eisenbacteria; class RBG-16-71-46; order RBG-16-71-46; family RBG-16-71-46; genus JAIOPA01. The sequence goes on along the minus strand of CAZZLY010000053.1, from coordinate 13,570 downwards.
GAGGAGAACGTGCGCCACCTCGAGGTGCGTTACTCGCCGATCCTGCATCGCAAGAAGCGGCTGCCGTTCCCCGACATCGTGGATCCGGTCATCGCGGGGCTGCGCGACGCCGGCGCCAAGCACAACGTTTCGACGGGCGTGATCATCTGCGGCATCCGCAGCATGTCGCCCAAGGTCTCGATCCAGTTGGCCGAGCTCGCGGTCGCGTACAAGGGTCGCGGCGTGTTGGCGTTCGACCTCGCCGGCCAGGAGCGCGACTACCCGGCCAAGGCGCATCGCGAGGCGTTCCAGCTCATCCTCAAGCACAACATCAACAGCACGGTGCACGGCGGCGAGGCGTTCGGTGCCGCGAGCATCGCGCAGGCGCTGCACTACTGCGGCGCGCATCGCATCGGGCACGGCACGCGTCTCAAGGAGGATCCGGATCTGCTGCGCTACGTGCGCGACCACCGCATCCCGCTCGAGATGTGCCTGTCGTCCAACATCCAGACGCGCGCCGTGAACCGCATCCAGGATCATCCGTGCGGCGAGTACTTCCGGCAGGGTCTGCGCGTCACGCTCAACACCGACAACCGGCTCATGTCGGCGACCACGGTGAGCGAGGAGGTCGCGCTCGCGGCGCGCGCGTTCAAGTTCTCGCCCTACGAGCTCAAGCGCATCGTGATCAACGGCTTCAAGAGCGCGTTCCTGCCGTATCCGCAGAAGGCGCGCATGCTGCGCGAGGTCAACCTCGAGATCGATCGCGTGTTCATGGACGCGTTCCCGAGCGAGTACGACCTGCGCGGCAGTTACTGACGCGCGACCGCGACACTCCGCTCCACGACGAAGGGCCGGTGCGTGTGCACCGGCCCTTCGTCGTGACCCGAGGCGCGCGCGGGCGTCAGTTCGGGCTGGCGCCGCCGCCGGCGGGGTCGATGAACGGCGGCGCGATCGAGTCGCCGGTCGTGTACGAGAACCGGAACACGTCGCGGCGCAGATTGCCCTTGGTCATGCGCAGGCCGCCCGTGTACTCCACCGTGTACTCGGTGTGACCGCGCAGCGGCACCGACGGGATGAAGTACATCTTACCCAGCGTGCGGCGCGCCGGCGGGTTCTTGACCACGAGCTCGTACGCCGTGCTCGGGAACGGCGCCGTGTACTGGATGAACACGTTGCCCGCGACCCAGCGCACGGTGCCCGGCACCACGTTCCCCGCCGCGTCGGTCAGCCGCACGCTCGTGACCTCGAGGCGCGTCGAATCGATGTCCTCGGTCAGGATGAGCGAGTCGATCGTGTTGACCGCCCACGCCCACGGCTGACCCAGATCCACCGGCGCCGCACCCACGGGGCCCACCGCACGCACCAGCAACTCGCTCGACACGCCGGGCGCGGTGGCCTGGTTCGTGGAGCACGACGCCGCCAGCGCGAGCAGGGCGACGAGCAGCGGGAGCGACAGACGACGCGCGGTCATCGGGACCTCGAGGGAACGGGAGGGGAACGGTCGGGCGACGGACTCTAGCGACACGGGCGAAGCGGGCGCAAGCACCGGTGGGGGGTGTGCGGCGTGGGAATCGGCGACGTCGGCGCGCCGTCCACCGCCGCCGTGCCGAGCCGACTGGCTGCGAGCGCGAGCGCACTCTCGCGGGGCGCGCCGCCGGTGGGGGCTTGCGGGGCGCGGGCTTTGCGCTACTCTGCGCGACCGCACCCTCTTCTCACAGGAGCCCTCCGCCCATGCGCTCGTTCGTCCGCCCCGTCGTCCTCGTCGCCCTGCTCGCGGGGGTGATCCCGGCCCATGCCGCCACCTCCATGCGCACGGCCGGGTTCCAGCTGCAGGCCGACGGCCTGCTGCAGACGCCGTCGGGTGGCGACGTCGCGGCGGTGGGCTTCCCGCTCTCGACGATCGTGGGCAAGGGACCGGGCTTCGCGATCACGGGCACGATCGGCGTGCGTCCCACGATCGCGCTCGGGGCGCGCGTCGCGTACTTCGGCAGCACCGGCGAGCGTGAGGCGTGGTTCGTCGATCCGCTCGCGCCCGCGGGGCTGGGGCCGTTCCACGAGGAGCGTCGGCTGCGCGTGACCACCGTGCACGCGGTGGTGCAGCGTCGGCGCGCGATCGGGCCGCGCTTCGAGTGGGCGCTCGATCTGGGCGCCGGCGTCATGTCGTCGCGCGAGCGGCTCGTGCTCGACTCGGCCACGGGCACCAAGGCGAGTCGCGTGGGCGTGCAGCTCGACCCGTCGGTCTCGGCGGGCGGCAGCCTCGCGTGGCTCATGGGCGCGAACACCGACCTCGTCGGCAACGTGCGCTGGAACGGCAGCTTCACCACGGACGGCGCGGTGTGGTCGAAGGACGACTCGCCCAGCTTCACGACGTGGTCGCTGGGGCTGCGCTACCCGCACGACACGCACTGACCGCGGCGCGGCGCACGCGAACCATGCACGGCTCGCCCGCGCGTCGCGCACGAGGTTCTGCCGCCCGGGCGTGCGCGCTCGGCCTCCTGCTCGTGGTGTGCGCCGTGGATCCGGTCGTCGCTCAGGCCGTGCGCTACGTGTCGCGCCTGGCCGACCACAACCGCGTCGGGCTGACCGTGTCGAACCACGGCTTCCTGGGCAACAACTTCACCTCGCGCTCGCCGTCGTTCGAGTTCCCGTTGGGCTCGGGCTACGAGCACATGTCGCGCGCCGGGCTGTGGGTGGGCGCGCTCGCCCTCGATGACGCGGGCGTGTTCACGGGCGTCTCGACGGGACTGGTCGATGCGGTGCAGGGCGGTGCGTCCGCGAGCGAGACCGAGTACACGCCGCTCGGCGACGCCATCACCGAACGCTCGCGCATCCTCAACAGCCGCGTGTATTCGCCCGACGCGGTCTCGGATCAGGATCTGCTGTGCGCGTACACCGACGCGGTGCCCAAGGGCGGTTCGGGCGCCTCGCTCGAGCGGCACCGCCCCATGAACCTGCGCGTGCGGCAGACGCAGCTGTCGTTCTCGCTGCGCATCGCCGACGCGTTCGTGGTCACGCGCTTCGTGGTGATCAACGACGGCGCCCCGCTGCGCGACGTGTGGCTGGGGCTGTACGCGCAGTTCGCCTCGGGCGACAAGAACGCCTACACGACGTGGCCGCCGTCGGCGAACTCGGGGCCGGGCTCGTGGTACTACAAGGCGCACATCGAGTACGACGCGGCGCGGCGATTGTTCATGGAGCGCTACTGCCTGGGGCCGCCTTACCCGAGCGGTTGTCAGGCCTCGCTCGTGCCGCCGTGGGCGGGCGTGAAGTTGCTCGGCGTCACGCCGGGTGCGCTGGCGGACCGGCGCGTGAACTGGCGCTGGTGGACGTTCGCGCAGGGCGACACGACGCGCGACGAGGACGTCGAGAAGTACCGGCTCATGAGCGAGACGCAGATCGACGACCCCGCCGGCTGCGTGCAGCCGGGGCAGTGCTCGCCGATCCAGTTGTTGTCGGTGGGTCCGTTCGCCCGGCTCGAGCACGGCGACTCGTTGTCGTTCGACGTCGCGTTCGTGGGCGGCGAGGACGCCGCGACGCTGATCGCGAACGCCGATCGCGCGCAGCAGGCGCACGACATCGATTACCGGCTGCCGAGCCCGCCGCCCTCGCCGCGCGTGTTCGTCGAGACCGGCACGCGGCACGTGGACGTGTGGTGGGACGACTCGCCCGAGTCGGCGGTGGACCCCACGAGTCCCGCGCCCGGTGGGCGCGACTTCGAGGGTTACCGCGTGTACCTGGGACGCGACCCCGAGGCGCTGCGGCTCGTCACGCAGATCGACGTGCGCGACACGACCGGTTTCAACACCGGGCTCGAGCCCCTGCTCGCCCCCGCACCGCTCGTGCGCGACGGGGTGACCTACCGCTACCACCATCGCCTCGAGGGGCTGTCGGACGGGTTCCGCCACTGGGGCGCGGTCACGAGCTACGACACCGGGGACCCGGGCATCGAGAGCCTCGAGAGCGGGTTGGGGCAGAACCGGTTCCTGTTCGTACCCGCCGCCTCGGCCCGCGAGCACCCCCGCGTGGTCGTGTTCCCCAACCCCTACAAGGTGGAGGCGCGCTGGGACGCGGGTGGGGCGCCGCGCGACCGGGTGGTCTGGTTCGCCGGACTGCCGCCGCACGCGGTGGTGCGCGTGTTCACGCTCGCCGGCGATCAGGTGATGGCGCGCACGTTCGACGGCGCTGTTTACCGAACAGAGAACGTGCGTGGCGTCTGGACGCCCGAGCGCAACGCCGACACGGGCCCGCCGACGCTCTCGGGCGGGGCGTTCGCCTGGGACCTGATCACCGATCGCGGCCAGGCGGTGGCGACCGGGTTGTACGTGTGGACGGTCGAGGATCGGGACGGGGGCGCGACCCAGCGCGGCAAACTGCTCGTCGTCAAATCCGACCACGAGTGAGGGCGCACCCGGTGCGCCCCTCGAGCCGCGCGAGGTGAGAACCCGGACGCGGCAAGCCCTTACGGAATGGTCGCTTGACCGCACTCGACGCGCCGCCTAACTTCGCCCCCCACCTCATGAAGACCTTCCTCCGAACGCTCGTCCTGAGCCTCCTCCTGATCGCCACCGCGCAGCCCGCGGCGGCGGAGGACCGAGGCACGCTCACCGGCAAAGTGGTCGATCAGCGCACCGGGCATGCTCTGCCGTTCGCGAACGTCGCGGTGGTCGGCGCCCAGAAGGGCGGTCTCACCGACTCCGAGGGACGCTTCACGATCCCGGGCATCCCCGTGGGCAAGTACGACGTGCGCGTGCAGTTCCTGGGCTACAAGCCCGAGGTGCGCGTCGGCGTCGTCGTCACCGCGGGCAAGCCGGTGGTCGTGGACTTCAAGCTCGAGGACATGGTCGTTCGTCAGGAGAAGGCGGTCGAGGTCAGCGCCGAGCGCCGGCTCGTCGAGGCCAAGCAGGGCGCCACGGTGCGCTCGGTGGGCGCCAACGACATCCGCAACATGGCGGTGACCACGGTCAACGACGTGTTGCAGCAGCAGGCGGGCGTCAGTTCGGACGCCGAGCAGATCCACGTGCGCGGCGGTCGCGCGGACGAGACCATGTTCGTCGTCAACGGCGTGGCCAACCGCGACCTCGTCACGGGCCAGTCCACCGCCGGGCAGCTCAACGCGCGTTCGGTCGCCGAGGTCAACGTCACCACGGGTGCGTTCGACGTGCGCTACGGCAACGCGCTCTCGGGCATCGTCGAGATCCGCCTCAAGGACGGCACCGAGAAGCCCAGTCTGGGCATCACCACGAACGCCGGCAGCTACGGCGGCCGCTCGTGGCAGGGTGTGCTCACCGGCCCCGACCCGATCTGGCAGCCGATGCTCAAGCTCATGGGCGTGGACGTGCCCGGCACCATGACGAGCGTGCTCGACGTCTCGTCGAGCCTGTACGAGACGCGCTTCAGCTTCATCGACGAGCCCAAGATGAACCTGTGGGAGAGCACCGTGGCGCCGCCGCGGTCGCTGCACCCGCGCCTCGTCTCGAGCTACGAGGACCGGATCTTCGGCGTGCGCTTCAAGTACGGCGACTTCTGGGGGCCGTCGCAGGACAACCGCTGGGCGGCGCGCTACGGGCTCGCCTGGAAGCCGAACAACGCCGACAAGGTGTCGTTCAACTTCTCCAAGCGCATCGCGATCGACCAGGGCTTCAGCCGCACGTTCCTCACCGCGCAGGGCGATCAGGGCGATCCGTCGTACCCGTGGCGCTGGCATCACCGGCTGGCGCACGCGCCCACGATCTTCGAGGACAACGTCCAGACCTCGGTCGAGTGGCGCCGCACGCTGGCGCGCTCCGGGTTCACCACGCTGCAGCTGTCGCGCTACTACTTCGCGCAGCGTCAGGACGTGCAGGGCAAGCACTGGAGCCAGTACGTCGAGCCCGACGACCGCTCGGTGTTCCCGATCGGTGACCCGCGTCGCGACGACTACTTCTACGACAGCGGTGACGACAACCAGTGGGCCGATCGCCGCACGAACAGCTGGGGCCTGCAGGGTTCGGTCACGCAGCGCAAGGGTCACAACGAGATCGAGCTGGGCTTCGAGCACCAGTGGCAGGACGTGCAGTACCTGACCATCGAGAACCCGTGGGTGTTCGACCGCGACGGGCTCGGCCAGTCGCACGACCTGTGGAAGGTGCATCCCATGGTCGGCGCCCTGTACGCGCGCGACCGGCTCGAGTTCGAGGGCTTCGTCGCCAACATCGGTCTGCGTGCGGACTACTGGTTCATCGGTCGCGAGGCCGAGGCGGCCATGGCCGACACGACGCGGCACAACATCGCCCCGACCACGCGCACGGGCTTCTACGACGACACGCAGTCGTTCTTCGGTCGGCGCGTGAAGCTGCACCTGTCGCCGCGCGTCATCGTGGCGCACCCGATCACCGAGACGAGCAGCTTCTTCTTCAACTACGGCGAGTTCACGCAGAACCCCTCGTACCGGTTCGTGTACTCCAAGCTCAACTCGATCTCGAGCGAGTCGTTCCCGCTGCAGGGCAACCCGAACCTGAACCCGCAGGTGTCGGTGAACTACGAGGTCGGTGGCAAGCACCAGTTCACGCGCACGTCCGCGCTCAACGTGACGTTCTTCGTGCGCGACGTGTACGACTACCCGGCCGCGACGCGCGTCGATCCGCTCACGGGCACCAACCTCGAGCCGTACTTCATCTACCTCAACGGTCACTACGCGCGGTCCAAGGGCTTCGAGCTCGAACTCGAGCGCCGCCGCTCGAATCACTGGGCGGGCAAGCTCAGCTACTCGTACCAGCAGACGCGCGGCAAGAGCAGCGATCCCAACGAGGAGCGCGCGCTGCAGGAGGTCGGCGGCAGCAACGAGACCCGCCTGTCCGAGGAGTTCGTGCGCTGGAACCGTCCGAGCAAGCTGACCGGCAGCTTCGACGTGCGCTGGGACGACAAGGCGCCGCGGCACTGGGGCATCCTGCGCCGCACCGGCATCAACCTGTTCCTGCAGGCCGAGTCGGGCCGCACCTACACGCCGGTCTCGCGCATCACCGGCGACGTCGCGGCGCTGCCCAACTCGGGCAACGGTCCCATGCAGCTGACCTGCGACATCAAGGTCAATCGCTGGTTCAAGCTCGGCGAGCGCCGCTTCGACGTCAGCGTCTCGGGCACCAACATCTTCCGCAATCTCTCGATGAGCCGTCTCGACCCGATCACCGGCCGCGGCCTGGTGTGGGGCGACGGCCAGTACGATCCCCGCGACTTCTCGGGCCTCACCAACTTCACCAACGTGAGCTCGGTGTCCAATCCGTCGAACTATGGCGGCACGCAGTGGAGGGCGCAGCTCGATGTGGACCTCTAGGCTCCGCCTCGCGGCCGCCGTCGCGGCCGCCACGCTCGTGGTCGCCTCGACCGCGTCCGCGCAGGGCTCGCTCGGCGGCCAGCGCGCCGGCACGGCCTCGGCCACGTTCCTGCGCATCGGCGTCGGCGCGCGCGCGGTCGGCATGGGCGAGGCGTTCGTCGCCGTCGCCAACGACCCCAGTGCCGTGTACTGGAACCCCGCCGGTCTCGCCTCGCTGCAGCGGCGCGAGGTCGCGGTCTCGCACACCGCGTGGCCGGCCGACGTGCAGTACGACCACGTCACGCTGATCCTGCCGTCGCGCCGCTTCGGCGGCTCGCTCGCGTTGCAGATGGGCGTGCTCGGCACGCGCATCGACGAGACCAGCGAACTGCATCCCTTCGGCACCGGCCGGCAGTTCTCGTACTCCGACCTCGTCATGGGCGGCGCGTACTCGCGTCGCTGGACCGACAAGCTGCTCGTCGGCGTCGGCATGAAGTACGTGCGCGAGGATCTGGGTTCGCAGGTCGGGGGGCCCACCACGCAGGCCGTGCTGTTCGACGTCGGCTCGATCTACTACCTGGGCCTGGGCAGCGTGCGCATCGCCACCTCGCTCACGAACTTCGGTCCGTCGCTGCGGCCCTCGGGCGTGTACGTCTCGCCCTACGACGGGTCCAGCGCGCAGTACGACGGCTTCGATCCGCCGCTCATGTTCCGCTACGGCGTCGCGTTCGAGCCCATCGAGAACGATGTGCAGCGCCTGACGACCTCGTTCGAGGTCAACCAGCCCGCCGACAACGAGCGGCTCGTGAAGGCCGGGGCGGAGTGGCTGTTCCACGGCACGTTCGCGCTGCGCGGCGGCTACAACTTCGGGGCCGACGCGCTCAAGCTGTCCGCGGGCGCCGGCTTCAACGGGAACTTCGCGAACCTGCGCGGGGCGCTCGACTACGCCTACACCGATGGCGGACCGCTCGGCGCCGTGCATCGCATGTCGTTGGGAGTGAGGTTCTGATGCGTCGTCCGATCCTCGGCCTGTGGGCCACGGTCGCTGCGCTCGCGCTGGCGGGCTGCGGCGGGAGTTTCGAATTGCCGACCGAGCATCCCGGTCGCGAGGTCCCGAGCGATCAGAGCTACGGCATGCTCGCGACGTGGAAGGGCATGGACGGCGTGCAGGACCTGGTCATCACGCAGGGTCAGGGCAACCAGCTGTTCGTGCTGTTCAATCGCGGCGGCACGGGCGGGCCCGAGACGCCGCGCGGCGAGGTGAAGCTGTTCCCGATCACCCGCCCCGAGCCGATCGGTGCGCCGTACTTCGATCCCATGCGGGCGCTCTACAACCCGGTCGCGATCGCGGCCGCCACGAACAAGCTGTTCGTGCTCGATCAGGGTGACACCTGTCGCGCCAAGTTCGACGTCGTGCGCGGCACCTGCGAGGCCGACCCGACCCCGTCCACGATCAACACCACGCCGCGCCGCAACCAGATCCGCGACTACCTGTCGACGTGGCGCGTGCGCGAGTACGGCCTGGGTGGCGGCGACACGCTGTCCACGTTCACCGACACGACCATGGCCATGCCGTTCGGCATCGCCGCCGACGAGCAGGGCCGCGTGTACGTGAGCGGGCTCGCGGTCGTGCTCGACACGCTCGTGACCGACGCGCGCATCCGCACGCGCAAGTTCGTGTCGCGCATCTACCGTTACAGCCGCGGTCCCAAGTACCCGGGCATCGCCGACGCCAACATGCCCGGCACCACCGAGTGGCACCGCGACACGTCGTGGGTCGTGTTCGACGGTTCGGGCGCCTCGTCGGTCTCGGATCCGCGCGGCATCCACTGGGCGCGCATCGGCACGAACCCGCTCTACGTCGCCGACCGTGGCAACAACCAGGTCAAGGGCGTCTCGACCGCGGTCATCGGCGGCAGCCTCGTGCGCGTCGACGGTCAGGCCACGGGCTCGAACCTCAACCACCCCGAGGCGGTCGCGAGCGATCTGGCCGGCTTCTTCTACATCGTGGATCGCGACAACCGGCGCGTGCTGCGTTACAACGGCAACGGCGAGTACATCCAGCGCGTGGACGTCGAGACGAACGCCGACGGTCTGCCGCTGCTCGATCCGGTCGGGATCGCGGTGGACGACTCGCTCGCCTACGTCGCGGACCGCGGTCGTGCGCAGATCCTGCGCTATCGGAGGCGCAAGTGATGCGGCGCGTGTGGAGCCTCGCCCTGATGCTCGCCCTGCCCGTCGTGGCGCGGGCGGCCGTGGATCCGCGTGAGCCGCACGGTGCGCCCGGCGCGGTCGCGGTCCCCGCCGCGGTGTCGGACACCAGCACGCGCGTGTACGTGTCGCTCATCTCGGGGCGCGACGAGGCCGGTCGCGATCTCAACCTGATGAGCCTCAACCTCACGAACTACGGATTCATCGGCAACAACTTCGCGGTCCGCACGCCGTCCATGGAGTACCCGGTCGGTTCGGGGCACGAGCACCTCGTGCGCGGTGGCCTGTGGGTGGGCGCGCTCGCGGCCGATGCGAACGGCGCGTTCTTCGGTGTGACCACCGGTGCGGTGGACGGCTCGACGAGCCAGGCCGCGCAGAGCGTGACCGAATGGTCGCCCGAGGGCGACCGGATGAGCGTGCGCTCGTCGCTGCCCAACAATCGCCGCTATTCGCCGCAGGCCGTGAGCGAGCGCGACGTCATCGGCGCGTTCGACGACCTGTTGCCCAAGCGCACGACCAACGATCGCGAGGATCACCGCCCGCTCGGCATCACGGTGCGGCAGGAGAACTACTCGTGGTCGTTCGCCGACTACAAGCACATGGTGTTCTTCCACTGGGTGATCAAGAACACGGGCGCGCCGCTGCGCAACGCGTGGCTCGGGCTCTACAACGAGCTCGCGAGCGGCCCCAAGAACAACTTCGCCAACTGGCCGCCCGGCAGCACGTGGTTCAAGAAGAAGCAGATCGGCTGGGTGGATTCGCTGAGCATGTTCACCGAGCGCTACTGCACCAGCGTGCCGATCCCCAACAGCTGCAACTACTCGGTCACGCCGGAACTCGTGGGCGTGAAGCTGCTGGGCATCCGTCCGGGGCGCGTGAGCGATCCCGGCCGTGGCGTCACCATGGCGGCCTGGAACTACGCGCCCGGCGACACGGCCAAGGACGAGGACCGCGAGCGTTACGCGATCATGAGCGCGGGCACCAAGACGATCCTCAATCCGCTGCCCACCGACCTCTCGCCGCGCGACGGCGATCCGGTCGAGCTGGTCGCGGCCGGACCGATCAACCAGGTGAACCCGGGCGACAGCCTCGAGGTGGACTTCGTGTATCTGGGGGCGACCACCGACGCCGAGCTCATCAAGCGCGCCCGCACCGCGCAGCGCGCCTACGACCTCAATTACATCGTGCCCGTGCCGCCGCCCTCGCCGCGCCTCAAGATGGTCGCGCGCGACAACGCGATGGACTTCTTCTTCGATGACTCGCCGGAGCTGTTCGAGGATCCCACCAGCCCGAACCCGCGCGACTTCGAGGGTTACCGCCTGTACGCCGGCAACGATCGCGAGGATCTGCGGCTGGTCGCGCAGTTCGACCTCGCCACCGCACCGCACGACACGACCGGGTTCAACACCACGCTCGACGCCATCCGGCTGGCGACGCCGGTCGTGATCGACGGCGTGACCTATCATTACAAGTACACGCTCGCGAACGTGCGCAACGGCTTCAAGACCTACGCCGCGGTGACCGCGTACGACCTCGGCACGACCGAGATCGAGTCGCTCGAGAGCGGCCGCACGCAGAACGAGGTCATGATCATCCCGATGCCGCGCGCGGGTGAGCGCAGCGGCGGCGTGGTCGTGTTCCCCAACCCGTATCGCGTCGAGGCGAAATGGGATCAGGGGCGCGGCGTGCGCGACCACTACCTGTGGTTCGCCAATCTGCCCGCGCGCTGCACGATCCGCCTGTTCACCCTGGCGGGCGACCTCGTGTACGAGTACGAGTTCGACGGGGCCACGTACACGGGCGCCAACGCGCGCGGCGTGTACAACCCCGCGAGCGACCTGCCGGCCACGCTGTCGGGCGCGTCGTTCGGATGGGACCTGGTCACGCGGCGAGGTCAGGCGGCCGCCACGGGCCTTTACATGTGGTCCGTCGAGGACCGTACCGGGGGCAAGACCCAGGTGGGCAAGGTGCTGATCGTGAAGTCGGATCGGGAGGGTCTCCAGTGAGACGTCTGCTCGCGACCCTCGTCGTGTGCGTCACCGCGGGCGTCCTGCTGGCCGCGGCCGGTTGCGGCGTGTCCAAGAAGCTCACGGGTTCGTTCAACGCGAACCAGCCGCCGCGCACCGTGCTGTTCGTGAACGGTCCCGTGGACACGGTCAACCACGTCGTGCACCTCTATTGGTACGGCACCGATGCCGACGGTTCGGTGGCGTCCTACGAGTGGCGTCTCGACAACCCGGCCGGCAACGTCAGCCCCGCCGACACCGGTTGGCACGCGACCACGCTCACCGACTCGACGTTCACCGTGTACTCGCCCGCCGGTTACACCGCGCCCTCGTTCTCGGTGCGCGCCATCGACGACGCGGGGCTGCGCGATCCGGCGCCGCCGGTGCAGACGTTCCAGTTCCGCAACCTGCCGCCGATCACGCGACTGACCACCAAGCCGCTCGTCACCGACACGACGTTCGCCTCGGTGAGCGTGGTCTGGACGGGCACCGACCCCGACGGCGACGAGTCGAAGCTGCGCTTCCTCGTGTGGCTCGATGGCCGCGAGGCCACACCCGAGATCACGACGGCGCGTGCGTTCACCATGCCCACCGACCGCTTCGGTGCGGTCCCCACGACCGGGCCGCTCGCGACGTCGCGCAAGCTGTACATCCGCGCGATCGACGACGGCGGCATGGCGGGCCCGCTCGACAGCTGTCAGTGGTTCGTGCGCCGTCCGGTGACGGGCACGCGCGCGCGGTTGCTCATCGTGGACGACGTGCCGCGCACGAACAGCGCCAACCTCCGCTACGACACCCTGTACACGAACTCGTGCGCGCGCGTGGGACTCGCCGCCAATCAGTACACGGTGCTGCGCCTCGACACGACGCAGCCGTTCAAGACCGCCGAGGACTACCTGCAGACGTTCAAGCTGTTCGAGAGCGTGGTCTGGTACCGCGGCAACGAACTGGGGTTCTCGACGCTGCTGGACGTCGCCGAGCCCGGCATCGCCGACTACGTGCGCACGGGCGGGCGCTTCTACCTGGACGGGCTCTATCTGTTCGGCGGCCGCAACGCGACCGGACCGCTGAGCGAGGACTTCGCGCGCACCGTGCTGCACTCGCGCGGGCTCGTGAGCGCGTTCGTCACCACCGCGACGTTCGCGGACAGCTCGATCGGCTTCGGTAACGCGGGCAACAGCGTGTTCCTGCCGCGCATCCCGCTGGGCACGACGATCGCGCGCGACTCGGTTTACACGCGCGGCTTCTCGGTGCGCACGGGCGAGGCGGGCGGCCTGCGGCAGTTCGCCTACCTCGATCGCAGCGAGGTCGTGCTGTGGGGCGCCCCGGGCACGCTCACGCCGGCGTTCGGCGACAGCACCGCGGTCGGCATGAACGTGGTGCAGCCGGGCGGCGGCCGGGCGGTGGTCGTGTGCATGCCCCCGGGCAGCGCCGTGCCCCCGGTCGGGGCCGGCACCGTGGCGGGTGCGGCGGCCCGTTTCATCACCAACATCTACCGACTCCTCGGACTCGACCGGCCCTGAGGGGTGCGGGTACCACCCTTGCGGCCGGGAGGGTGCCGGTCGCGTGATTCCAAGTCGGGCAGCAGGTTCGGCCCCCGCGAGACCCGCGGGGGCCGGTGCTTTTCCGGCCACGTCGGACCGCCGGGCGGGGGGGCGCCCCGGGCCCGGGGCCTGCCGGATGGGCCACGCGGGCGGATCCCGTGGACGATGAAACACCGCCGAAACAATGAAAACACTTCGACTTGGCGCTCGGGCTCGGTATCATCACCGGGTTCCATTCCCGGTCCCGGAAGGCAGGGGCCGGAGGACGCCGACGTCCCCGCGTGCCTCGAGCCGTGCCTGAAATCGAGGTTCACGACGCACCGTCGTCCGGCCCCTGATCGCGTTTCTCGTTCCTTCAGTCCACCTGCAACGAGGGGTTCACACCATGCGCAAGTTGTTCACCCGATTCCTGGCGGTCGCGGCTCTGCTGAGCTTCGCGGGCGTCGCCACGGCGGCGCAGTACCCGAACGCCACGTGCCCCGATTCGACGGGCATGATCTTCCGCATCCAGAGCGTGCCGGCGATCACGTGCAGCCCCGCGC
>CAZZLY010000052.1:0-19702 GCA_964655175.1 uncultured bacterium | reverse complement strand
CAACAACAACTTCGGCGTCTTCCCGTGGGCGGCGGCCTCGCCGTTCGGTTACAACGGTCGCTACCTGTACACGCGCGCCACGTACACGCTGCCGTGGTGACGCGGCACTGAGCGTCGCACGACGCACGAAGGCCCCCGGCGGACGTCCCGCCGGGGGCCTTTCGCATGCGGGCGTGAAGGTCTAGAACTCGATCGTCACGCCGATCGTGGGCAGCACCGTGCCGGTGTCCTCGCGGGTCGTGTGCGTGAGGTACGAACCCGGGTTCGCCGGATCGGCGATCGGGTGTCCCGCAGCATCGCGATCGACCAGCAGGATCGGCGCCAGACGCGGCTGGAACGCGTACAGGTTCTGCACGTCCAGGTACAGGTCGATGGCCATCCCGCGGCGGAACCAGCGCTTGTCGAACCGCACGTCGAGCTGATGCAGCGCGCCGTTGCGCTCGGCGTTGAGCCGCGCGTAGTCCGGCACACCGCGTCCGGTGACGTCCCAGACGTCGGCGCGGGCGGACAGCGCCACGTTGTCCGGCGTGTACGGCGCGCCACCCAGATACCGCCAGCGCACCCCGAGCTCACGGCCCTTGCTGAAGCGCTTGCCGCCGGTGAGCGACACGAGGTGACGATTGTCCCACGCGGACGGCTGGAACGAACCGTCACGCGTCGTGAACAGGCTACGCACGAACGTGTAGGCGGCGATGCCGTACCAGCCGCGGTAGAGCCGCTGTTGCGCCAGCAACTCGAAGCCGTACGCCCGGCCGCGGCTCGTGGGCACCGACGGCGCGTTGCCGATCACGCCGAAGTCGGCACCCAGATTGGCGAGGCTGATCCCCTCGCGCAGCAGGAACGGATAGTCGGCGTAGCGCTTGAGGAACGTCTCGGCGGTGATGCGCGAGTTGGTCGTCGTGGCGAGCTCGAGTCCCGCGACCACGTGGTCCGCACGCACGTAGCCCGCACCACGGTCGCGGTTGGCGAGCCCGCCGAGGGAATCGCGGAACCCGAGCACCGTGTACGCCGGCAGCGCCACGTAGCGGCCCACGCTGGCGTTGAGCCGCCAGCGCGGCGACAGCGCGTACGAGGCCGCCAGTCGCGGCGACAGCTGTTCGGCGAGGCGCTTCGTCCGGGCGGAGTAGTCCGCCAGTTCGACGCGCGCACCCAGCGCCAGCGTGAGCCGGTCCCGCGCGAACCCGCGACTCGCCTGTGCGAACAGCGCCCCCTGCGTGAGCGACAGGCGCGAGTCGTAGTCCACCGTGAGCGGACCCGTCTGCGACGCGGTGCGGGCGAACGTGTCGGTGGTGTAGGTGGCCGACTCGAGGCCCATGCCGTACTCCCACTGCATGCCCATGCGGCGCTCGCTGCGCTCGACGCGCAGCTTGCGCTCGGTCTCCTGCGACCGGTAATCGAGCAGAAGGTTCGCGGGGTCCGACGCGTCGTTGCCGGCGTACTTGTGGGCGCGGTTGTCCAGCTTGCTGCGCGACACGGTGGTCGTCGTGACGGCCTGCGGCGAGAGGTGCTTCCAGACCGCGCCCGTCGTGACGTTCCACTGCGAGTTGATGGGCAGCTGCTCGAGCAGGTAGCGCTTGAACTCGGTGTCGCGCGCCTTCTCGCCCGTGTTGAGCGCGAAGTCGTCGATCGCGCCGATGCCGAGCAGCGTGAGGTCGTCGCGCACGCCGAGTCGCGTGCGCACCTTGAGCTGCGCGTCGTTGTACGTGGGCACGAACGGCAGCCCGAGCGCCTTGAACAGGAACTGCAGGTACGAGCGGCGCGCCGAGAACAGGTACGTCGTGTGCTCGCCGAGCGGCCCTTCGGCGGTGGCGCCCAGATCCGAAGCCCCGATGGTGAGTCCGTACGCGGCCGCCTCGCTGCTGCCGTCGCGCATGCGGAAGTCCATCACCGAGCTCAGGGCCTGACCGCGCGCGGCCGGGAACGCGCTCGTGTACACGTCGACCTCGCGGATGAAGCGCACGTCGATCATGCCCACGGGACCGCCCGACGAACCCTGCGTGGCGAAGTGGTTGATCGTGGGCACCGAGATGCCATCGAGGAAGAAGCGATTCTCGTTGGGCGCTCCGCCACGCACGATGAGGTCGTTGCGGAAGTTGGGCGTCGAGGCCACGCCCGGCGTGCCCTGCAGCGCCTTGGACAGATCGCGGTCGGCTCCGGGGAAGCGCGCGACCTCGGCCGCGCCGATCGTCCGCACCGACACCGGGCTCGCGGCGCGGCGCACGAACGGCGACGCGGTCACGCTCACCGAGTCGGTCTTGACGACCTCCTCGTCGAGCAGGAACTCCAGCTCGACGGCGCGCGCGGGCGTGAGTTCGATCTCGTACTGCACGACGCGCCGGTAACCGAGCAACGACGCCTGCACGTTGACGAGGCCCGGCGGCACGTCGGTGATGGCGAACCGGCCCAGCTCATCGGTGAGCGCGCCCCTGCCCGTCCCCTGCACGACCACGTTGGCCCCGACGAGCGGCGCGCGCCCCAGTGCCGCCAGCACGCGGCCGCGCACCTCGGCGGCGTGCGCCGCATCCACCGCGAACAGCACGAGCGCCGCGAACGCGGCCCTCGCGCACCACGCACGCATCCTCACGCGAAACCTCCCGGGCGCTTCGTGTGCCAGCCACTGCGGGCCTGATGCACCCCACCGAGCGCGCACAGCGTGCCCTCGGAGAAGGGCGCCCCGAGGAACGTCATGCTCGTCGGCAGGCCGTTCTCACCGAAGCCCGTCGGCATCGCCAGCGCCGGCAGTCCGGTGAGATTGCCGGCCGCGATCACCGACGGACCGCTCGAGACGCCGGGATACGCGCTCGCGAAATCGCCGAGCGGATACGCCACCGTGCCGCGCGTGGGCCCGGCGATCACGTCGTACGACTCGAACAGCTTGGCCATCGCCGCGCGCATGGGCTTGCGCAGGCGCATGGCCTGCAGGTAGTCCACCGCGGGCAGCAGCAGCCCCGAGTAACCGCCCGTGCGATCGGCCGGGCAGCGCAGCTTGGCCACCTCGCCCGATTCGATGAGGTCGAGGAACGCGCTCGCGCCCTCGGCGGTGACGATCGCGCCGACCGCCGGGCCCCACGGCAGATCGGGGAACGCCACGTCGCGCGTGACGGTGACCGCGTCCCCGAGCCCGGCGAGCGCGGCCTCGAAGTTGTCGCGCACCGCGGGCTGCACCTTCTCGACCGTGCCCTTGATGACCGCGACGCGCAGGCGGCGCGGCTTCGCGTTCGTCCAGGCGAACGTGCGCCCCGACGTGGTCGGGTCGGCGTCATCGGGTCCGGCGATCGCGGACAACACGAGCGCGCAATCGTCGGCCGTGCGCCCCATGGGGCCCAGCTTGTCGAGCGTCCACGACAGCGCCATCGCGCCGTGGCGCGAGACGAGGCCGTACGTGGGACGCAGCCCCGTCACGCCGGAGTACGCGCTCGGCGTGAGGATCGAGCCCGACGTCTCGCTGCCGATCGCGAACGCGACGAGACCCGCGCCAACGGCGGCCCCGGGCCCACTCGAGGAACCGCCGCTCCAGAAGCCGGTGTTCCACGGCGTGATCCCGGGTCCCGTGAACGAGGCATCGGTGTGGTTGTAGCCCATGCCACCGGCGAGTTCGACCATCGCGAGCTTGGCGCACAGGATCGCGCCGGCCTCGCGCAGACGCGTGACCACGGTGGCGTCGTGGTCGAACACCTGGTTGCGGTACGGCTCGGCGCCCCACGTGGTGGGCACGCCCTTCGTGGCGAGCAGGTCCTTCACGCCGTACGGGATGCCGTGCAGCGGTCCGCGGTACCGCCCGCGCGCGATCTCGGCCTCGGCGGCGCGCGCTTCGGCGAGCGCGGACGCGCGCATGACGGTGACCACCGCGTTGAGCTTGGGGCCCAGCGTCTCGAGGCGCGACAGCGCGAGTTCGGTGAGCGCCACGGGGGACAGCGTGCGGGCCTTGATCCGCGCGGCGAGTTCCCGCACGGGCAGGTAGAGCGTTCCGGAGTCGAGCATGGGGGACCTCAGGGGCGGAAGACGAAGTCGGGTTCGTCGGCGTTGGCGAGCTTGACCGTGCGCAGGCGCCGGCCCGAGGCGAGGTCGCCCTCGAAGTCGCCCACGATGCTCGTCCACTGCGCATCGGTGAAGCGATCGGGATGGCGCGAACGCAGCACCTCGGTGAGCAAGCGCGCTTCGGCCCCCGAGTGCTCGGGCGCGGCGGCGGGGTTGGGCGCGGGCGTGCTCGGGGTCGCGCTCGGCGCGGCCGTCTGCGCGAACGCGGTCACGGGCCAGGCGGCCGCGGTGAGCAGCATCTGCAGGAAGCCTCGGCGCGCGACCCCGCGCGACGGATGCGATGCGGACATGGGACACCTCCTCGGGGAACGGACGACGTGGGATCGACAGGATACGCGAGCGCCCGTGGGGCTGTCGTGCCTCGTGCGCGGGTTCAGTGCGCGGCGTCGGCCAACTGCCGCGCCACCGCCGCGCGCACCGCACGCTGCAGCGACACCGGTACCGCGGCGCGGCCGTACGCGTGACACGCACCCAGCACCGAACGCAACGACGCGCAGGTGCCGCCGCACGCCTCGCACCCGCGCACGTGATCCTCCATGCGCGCGCACGTGGCGGCGTCGAGCTCGCCCTCGAGGTAGCGCGACAGCATGCGCGCGGTGTCGGGACAACCGCGCGCGGGCCGCGCTTCGGCCCGCCCGGCCATGAACGGGGCGAGCCGTTCGCGCACCGCGAGTCGCGCGCGATGCAGGCGCGACTTGACCGCGCGTTCGCCGAGTCCGAGCGACTCGGCCACCTCGGCGGCCGACAGGCCCTCGACGTCGCGCATCACCAGCACCTCGCGTTGCGGCAACGGCAGTTCGGCGATCGCGCGCTCGAGATGCTCGGCCAACTGGCGGTGCTCGGCGCGACGCGACGGGCCCGGCGAGGGATCGGGGCGGTCGCGATGTCGAGCGGCCTCCGGGGCATCGAGCGACCCCGTGCGCGCCCCCTGCTGGCGACGCCGCATGCAGGCCCGGCGCGCCACGACGTAGGTCCAGGTCGAGAGTGCGGCGTCCCCCCGGAAGCGGGCGAGCGATCGCAGCAACGCGTGCAGGACGTCCTGCACCAGATCGGCCGCGTCCTCCTCGTTGCGGCAGAAGCCGCGGCTCCAGCGCCAGGCGGGCTCGCTTGCGCGCGCGAGCAGTTGCTCGAGGGCCCGACGATCGCCCGAACGGGCCCGCGCGAGCAGTCGGGCCTCGCGGTCACGGGTCGCGGCCGAACCGCCGGACGCGTTGCGGGAGCGCGAGTTACCGATCGCACCCCGGAACGTGCCCGGAGCCGCGAATCCTTTGGGCGACTTGTGGCTCCCACTCTTCACAGGCACCGCGTCCCCTCCCCTTCACGTTCCGCGAGGATACCCCATGCCGGCCCCGTCCCCCACCCCGCTCGTCCGCCGCGCGCTGCCGACCGTGGTCGCTGCGCTGCTGCTGTCCGGTTGCCACGGCCGCGCGCCGGAAGCGTCGTCCCCGCGCGCCGAGCGCGCGGTGACCGTGGTCACGCTCGTCAGTGGTCCGGCGGGCACGCTCACCGTGCCGGCGCGCATCAAGGCGGCTGAAGAGGCGACGCTCGTCGCACGCATCGCCGGCCGCGTCTCGGCGTTCCCGATCCGCGAGGGCACGCAGGTGACGGAGGGCACGCTGCTCGTGCGCTTCGACGCCCCCGAAGCGCGTCATACGCTGTCGGCCGCCCGCGCCGACGAGCAGGCGGCCCGTTCGGCCGCGACCGCCGCCGCACGGCAGCATGCGCGCGTCGAGGCGCTGGCGGCCTCCGGCGTCATGACCACCGCCGACCGCGAGGCCGCCGAGGCCGCCGATCGCACGGCCGCGGCGCGACTCGAACAGGCCATGGCCGCGCGCGAGACGGCCGAGGCCGCGTTCGAGGTGCGCGCTCCGTTCGCCGGCGTGCTCGTGCGTCGCCACGTCGACGCGGGCGCGGACGTCATGCCCGGGACACCGCTGGTGGACCTGCGCTCGCCGAGTGGCAACGAGGTCGTCAGTGCGGTGCCCGAGGCGGCCGCGGCAGGGCTGGGCCGCGCGCGCACGTGGCTGCAGGTCGGCGAGGGCGAATGGCGTCCCGCGCGGCTGCTGCGCGCGGACGGCATGGTGGACCCCGCGACGCGCACACGAACCGCGCACTTCGCGGTGCCCGCGGGGCTCGGCGCGGAACCGGGTACGTTCGCGCGCGTGCGCATCGAGTCCCCGGACGCCGATCCCGCGAGCGACGAGGCGGCGCCGCTCGCCGTGCCGCTGACGAGCGTGATCCGTCGCGGCGCGCTCACCGGTGTGTTCATGGTCGAGGACGCGCACGCCTGGCTGCGCTGGGTGCGGCTCGGTCGCAGCGAGGGCGCGCAGGTCGAGGTCATCGCCGGGCTCGAGGCGGGCATGCAGGTGGTGGCCGATCCGCGGGGCCTCGACGACGGTACGCCGGTCAAGGTCGTGCCCGCCCTCGCGCCCACGGCGGGTGCGCGGTGAAGGCGCCCACGACCGGTCTCGCGGGTCGCCTCGCGCGCGTGTTCCTGCACTCGCGATTGACGCCGCTCACGATCCTCGCCTCGGTGCTGCTGGGCCTGCTCGCGCTGGTGTCGCTGCCGCGCGAGGAGGAGCCGCAGATCCAGGTACCCATGGTGGACGTGCGCCTCGCGTGGGCGGGCCACGGCGTGAACGAGGTCGAACGCCAGCTCACCTCGCCCATCGAGCGCGTGTTGTGGCAGATCCCCGACCTCGAGTACCTGTATTCCACGAGCGACGCCGACGGCGCGCTGCTGATTCTGCGCTTCAAGGTCGGGCTCGCCTCGGATCAGGCGCTCGCGCGCGTGCGCTCGCGGCTCGACGAGGCGCTGCCCGCCCTGCCACCGGGGGCCGCGCTCGCCTCGGTCGCCCCGCGGGCGATCGACGACGTGCCCGTGCTCGCGCTCACGCTCACCGCGCCCCAGCGACGCGACTGGGACGGCAGCGACCTGCGCCGCGTGGGCGAGGAACTCGCCGCCGAGCTGCGCAAATCCGAAGGGGTCTCGCGCGTGCGCGTGCTGGGCGGCGAGTCGCGCGTGCTCGAGGTGCGGCCCGACGCCGGGCGCATGGCGCAGGCGGGGGTCACCGCCGATGCGCTGTTGCAGTCGTTGAGCGGGGCGGGCCTGTCGTGGCCGGCCGGCAGCGTGCTGCAGTCGGGCGAGGTCCGTGCGCTGCGCGCCGAGTCGCCGCTGCACGATCGCGACGACCTCGCTGCGCTGCTCGTGCCCGGAGCGAGCGGCCCGGTGCGGCTGTCGGAACTCGCCACGATCGCGGACGGTCCCGCCGAACCGACGCGTCAGGTGTGGCGTCTCACGCGCGACGGTCGCGCCGAACCCGCGGTCACGCTCGAGGTCGCCAAGCGCCCCGGCGTGAACGCGACCGAACTCGTGCACACCCTGCGCGCGCGGCTCGACGAACAGCGCCGCGGCCTGATCACGCGCGACGTCGAGGTCACGCTCACACGCGACCTGGGCGAGACCGCCAAGCACAAGTCCGACGACCTCATGTTCCACCTGCTGCTCGCCACGCTCTCGGTGATCGTGCTCATCGCGCTGGCGCTCGGACGACGCGAGGCGGTGGTCGTCGCGATCGCCATCCCGGTCACGCTCGCACTCACGCTGTTCGTGTACCGCTTCCTGGGGTACACGCTCAATCGCGTCACCCTGTTCGCGCTCATCTTCTCGATCGGCATCCTCGTGGACGACGCGATCGTCGTGGTCGAGAACGTGGCGCGGCACTTCGCCATGCGCGACGGCCGCGACGCCGATGCGCGCACGATCGAGGCGGTGGACGAGGTCGGCAATCCCACGATCCTGGCCACGGTCACCGTCATCGCCGCCATCCTGCCGCTGGCGTTCGTGGGCGGTCTCATGGGCCCGTACATGAAGCCCATCCCGATCGGCGCCTCGCTCGCGATGCTGTTCTCGCTCGGCGTGGCGTTCGCGGTCTCGCCGTGGGCCTCGCGCCGGCTGCTCGGCGGGCACGCGGCCGCGAGCCACGAGGCCACGAGCGAATCCAACATGGATCGGCTGTACCGCCGCGTGATGGGCCGGCTGCTCGACGAGCCGGGCGCGCGCCGCGTGTTCTTCGCCGGGATCGGCCTGTTGTTCCTGGGCGCCGTCTCTCTGCTCGCGTTCCGCGCGGTGACGGTCAAGATGCTGCCGTTCGACAACAAGAGCGAGTTCGAGATCGTGCTCGACCTGCCGCCGGGCACGCCGATCGAGCGCACGGTGGCTGCGGCACAGGACGCCGCCCGCATCGCGGCGCGCGTTCCCGAGGTCGAGGACGCCGTGGTGTACGCGGGGCTTGGCGCACCGGTCACGTTCAACGGGCTCGTGCGGCACTACGACTTCCGCGACGACCCGCGGCTGGCCGAGGTGCAGGTGCGACTCGTCGAGGCCAAGCATCGCTCGCGCCAGAGCCACGTCATCGCGCGCGAGGTGCGCACGCATCTGGCCACGGTCGCGGCGCGCTACGGCGCACGCCTCAAGGTCGTCGAGGTCCCGCCCGGCCCGCCGGTCCTCTCGACGCTCGTGGCCGAGGTGTACGGCCCCGACCTCGAGGGCCAGCGCGCGCTCGCCCGCTCCGTGCTCGGCGTGTTCGATTCCACCGCGGGCGTGGTGGACACCGACCTGTTGCTCACCGAGGACCGGCCGCGCATGCGCTTCACGGTGGACCGCGATCGCACCGCGCTCGCGGGCGTCTCGCCGGCGCAGGCGGTGGACGCCGCGGCCGCGCTCTACGGGGGCCGTCGCGTCGGGACGCTGCGCGCGCCGGATGCGCCCGAGCCGGTGCCGGTCAACGTGCGTCTGGCCGAGGCCGACCGCGCCGACCTGTCGGCGCTCGCGGCGCTGCGACTCGGCAGCGGGCGCGGCACGCCGCTCGGCGAGCTCGTGCGTGCGGAGCGCGACAGCGCCCCGCCGGAGATCCACCACAAGAACCTGCGTCGCGTCGTGTACGTGTTGGGCGACGTCGCGGGCCGCGCCGAGAGCCCGGTGTACGCGATCGGCGATCTGCGGCCGCGCGTGCAGGCGCTCGCGACGCCGGACGGCACGCCGCTGCACCAGTTGAGCACGCGCCTGCCGGACTCGGACCGGCACTACGGCCTCAAGTGGGACGGCGAGTGGCACATCACCTACGAAGTGTTCCGCGACATGGGCGCGGCCTTCGCGGTGGTGCTCGTGCTCATCTACCTGCTCACCGTGGGTTGGTTCCAGTCGTTCGTGACGCCGTTCGTGATCATGCTGCCGATCCCGCTGTCGCTGGTCGGCATCCTGCCCGCGCACGCGGCGATGGGCGCGTTCTTCACCGCGACGTCCATGATCGGCTTCATCGCCGGCGCCGGCATCACCGTGCGCAACTCGATCATCCTGGTGGACTTCATCGAGCTGCGGCGGCGTCAGGGACTGTCGCTACGCGACGCGGTCATCGACGCGGGCGCGGTGCGCTTCCGCCCCATGGTGCTCACCGCGGCCGCCGTGGTCGTGGGCGGCGGCGTCATCCTGTTCGACCCCATCTTCCAGGGCCTCGCGGTCGCTCTGATCGGCGGCGAGGTCGCGGCGACGCTGCTGTCGCGCGTCACCGTGCCCGTCCTGTACTACATGGTCCGGCGCCACGACTCCCCGCCTGCCACAGCGCCGATGCCGGCGGCGCCCGCAGGCTCGACCTCGGAGGTGTAGCATGCGCATCGAAGCGGCGTTGCGTCTGATCGCGGGGCTGTTCACGCTGGCGTCCATCGGGCTCGGCGTGTGGGTGAGCCCGTGGTGGTTCGCGTTCACGGCGTTCGTGGCGCTCAATCTCATCCAGAGCGCGTTCACGAACTGGTGCCCCATGGTGTCCATCCTCAAGTCCGCCGGAGTCCGCTCATGATCGTGCGTCGCGCGTCGGCCCTGTCCCTCCTGCTCCTCGTCTCGTTCCCGTTCGCGGGACTCGCCGCACCCGCGGCGAAGCGTGTCCAGACCCGTCCGGCGATGGCGGATTCCGCGAGCGTCGTGGCGATGCTGGGCGGCGTCACCAACGGCGCCTGCCCCTACGCGGGCGTGGCGACCGGTGGGCAGCCGTCCGAAGCGCATCTGGTGTCGCTCGCCAAGGCCGGTTACACGACCGTGCTGGACCTGCGCATGCCCGATGAACCGCGCGGCATGGACGAGGCGGCGGTCGCACGCCGCGCGGGGCTCGCCTACGAGACGTTGCCGTTCGTGGCGGGCACGCTCGACGATGCGGTGTTCACGCGGTTCCGCACGATCCTGCGCACCCGCGGCAACGGCGTGTTCGTGCACTGCGCCAGCGCCAACCGCGTCAACGCGGTGCTGGTGCCGTGGCTCGTGCTCGATCGCGGCTGGTCGAGCGAGCGCGCGTTCGCGGTCGCGCGCGCGAACGGCCTGCGCAGTCCCGAGATGGAGAGCAAGGCGCGCGATTACATCGCCCGGCATCCGGCGAAGCGCTAGCCCGACGAGGCGCGCGTGGCGCGACCCGGAAGGGCCGCGCCACGAGGTGTCGCGCCAGCGGGGCCGGGTGCGGCCGCGCCGGGTTCAGCCGATCGCGAGGAGCCCGCGACGACGGGCGCACACGTGCGACAACGGACAACCGCGCGCACTGCCGCCCGCGGGCGACAGGCCCACCGACACGTACCGATCGGCGGAATCGGGCCACAGCGTGACCACGGTGCGGTCGGGCCGCGTGAACGCACGCGCCGCGATCATGTTGGCGCCCGAACTCACGCCCACGCACCAGCCGTGCGCCTCGCGCAGTCGCCGGCACTCGTCGTGCGCGGCCTCGGTCGAGACGCGCACGACCTCGTGCACGCGCGACATGTCCATGAGCCCCGGGATGAACCCGTCGCCGATGCCCATGATGCCGTGATCCCCGGCCGGCCCGCCGCTCATGACCGCGCTCTCGCTCGGCTCCACCGCCACCAGCCGCACACCGGGCGACCAGTCCTTGAGCGCCTGTCCCACACCCATGAGCGTGCCGCCCGTGCCCACGCCCGCGACGAACACGTCCACGTGATCGACGCCGCGGTCGCGCAACTGTCGCACCAACTCGTGCCCCGTGTGCTCACGATGACAGCGCGCGTTGTCGGGATTGCCGAACTGATCGGGGATGTAGTGCCGCGGCACGCCCTGGTACTCGTCGCGACGCGCGCACGCGCCCGCGAAGCTCTCGGCGCGCGGCGTCAGACGGACCTCGGCGCCGGCGGCGCGCATCATGCGCACGCGCTCCTCGCTCATGTGCTCGGGCATGAACACCAGCGCGCGGCAGCCCATCTCCTGCGCCGCGAGCGCGAGTGCGATGCCGGTGTTGCCGGACGTGGCCTCGACCACCGTGTCGCCCGGACGCAGATCGCCGCGACGCATCGCCTCGGACAGCATGAAGACCGCGACGCGGTCCTTCACGCTGCCACCGGGATTGGTGCACTCCATCTTGACCTGCACGCCGTCCACTTCGACGAGCGGCGTCCCTCCGACACGATCGACGAGATGTAGGTTCACCAGGTCCTCCGGGGCTGCATGAGCGGCCGGGCATCCCGACCGCCGCCGCGTCGCGGGGAGGCGACGGCGAGCGTCGGATGCGCTCCTCCGTCGGACTCGGTCCGCCCGACGGACACCGTGAGAGTGGACCTGCGCCGCATCCGTGACGATGGTCCCTTGGCGGCATGCGACCAAGGTGGAGTTTCGCTCCGGGCGCGGCGCGATCCACCACGACGCCCCTCGCGTCGCGGGCGTCAGTCGACGAGTTCGGCCTGCACGCCGAGCGCGGTGATCGCCTCGGGTAACGCGCGACAACCCGCGAGCGTGACGCCGAATGCGCCCTCGGGCTCGCCCGGATGCAGGTCCACCGTCCAGTCGCCGCACGCGAGCGTGGTCGCACCCGAAGGCCCCACGCGCGGCCGCACACCCAGCGTCTCGCCCAGCGCCAGGGCCGCCAACGGCCCACCTTGCGCGCGCACCTGCACCGCCACGATCCCGCGCGCCCCGTTCGCGTGCGTCACCGCGGCGGCGGTGCCGGGCACGCGCCGATCGCGCGGGGTGCGGTCGGCGATCACGAACGGCTGCACGAACGACTCCGGCAGCAGCAGGTCCCACTCGAGGCGCTCGCCGTCGGAGCGCACGCGTCGCATGGCGACCGGGCCCGCGGTGACCACGCCCTGCGACCGCAGGCGCGCCGCGTCGCGCGCGAGCGCGCTCGAAGCCAGCACCCAGTCGCCCACGCCGTCCGCTCCGGTGAGCACGGGCAGGAATCGTCGCGCCACCGCCGAGACACCGCGCAGGTGACGTTCCCAGCCGTCGCTCGCGCGCAGGCGCCGCAACTCCTCGCGGGTGCCCGGCTCGCGCAACGCGAGCAGTTCCAGATACGCGCCGTCGGCGAACGCGACGAGCGCGTTCTCGGTGGGCAGCACGTCGTGGCGCCCGCCGGGGCACACCGTGAACCCGGCCGACGTGAACGCGGCGACCGCGTCGGCGAGCACGGGCACCACCACGACGACGTGATCGAGTCTCGGCGTCACGCGAGCGCCTCGCGCATACGATGCAGGAGCGTCATGCGGACGACCCTGCGGGCAGGGCGCACCTGCCGTCAACGCACGAACGGCCGCCCCCAGGGGGACGGCCGTTCGCATGCTTCGCGCGCCCGAGGGCGCGGGGCTCACCGGTACAGCTGCTTGATCTGCGACCAGCTGCCGTGCTTGGTGCCGACCGGCGGCGGGGCGACCTCGACGTAGTAGATCGGGTTCACCGAACCCGAGGCCGACGTGTAGTAACCCGCGGTCGTGGCCGCACCGGACTCGTAGAAGTACGCCGGGCTCGAGCCGATGGTGACCGGGCTCAGCGAGACGACGCCCAGACGCGTGGCGGTGCCCGTCTTGCTGGCGACCTTCTGCGTGATGAGCAGGTGGGTCGAGCTCAGGTTGATGTTGAGCGGATCGAGGTTCGTGCTCGTGACGACCGAGTAGAAGCCCTTGGCGAGCGCGGTCGTGAACGTCACCGAGCCCGAGTAACCGCCCAGGCTCACCGCACCGTCGAGGTCGTAGAAGCCCAGGTTGAACGAGGCGCCCGTGAGCGTGCCGCCGCTGGAACCCGAGTTGAAGACGCTCCACTTGAAGCTCGAGAGCGTACCGACGCCGGTGGTGGTGACCTCATCGCCCCAGGTCATCGTGAGGTCGGTCGACGAGAACGCGAGCGACGTGGCGGCCGTCGAGTTGTCGTAGATGACCGAGTTGACCAGCGTCCCGCGCGGCGCGGGCTTGTTGGGGTTGGCGTCGTAGCTGATGTTCTCGCCGAAGGACGCGGTCTCGGCCGAGATCTGGGTGGGCGTGGCGGCCTTGGCGACCATGGGCGCCAGGACGAGCAGTGCGGCGAGCGAGAGAGCCTTGTTCGCAAGCTTCATGGGGGAATCCTCGGTGATGAGTGGCAGGTCGGAGTCCCGACCCGTCATCGCCCGTCCATCCACGGGCGCGTGAGCGATACGATCCGTCCGAAATGAGGACCGTGCCTCCATGTCGGGCACCGGAACGCCTGCGCGAACGCAGGGACGCTTCCGGAGGACCGCATGCACCGGCGGCAAGGGGGGCCGTTCGGTACGACATGACGGCATCTGCTGCGACTTCACGAGGGAAGATAATGCCGCGTCATGGAGATGACAAGGGCCAAATCACCCGATTCCCCAACAATTTGCGCGATAAGCGGTTCTCTCGAAACCACTGGGATCGCGGCCTGCCGGGGTCCGGTTGCTGGAATTCAGGCTCTTCCCCCCACCGACGCCCGGAACGGCCGCGCCGAAGCCCCCGCCCCACCCTCGCCCGCCGCCCCCGCCCTGTGTAGGCTCGCGCGCCTGTCATCCCTCCGTCCCAGCGTCGCCCACCGTACGAACGAGGCCCCGATGCGTGCTGTGCTGCGTTCCACCCTGTCCCTGATGTCCGTCCTCGCGCTCGCGCTGATGCCCCTGTCCGCGCACGCGGTCGAGGGTCACGATCCGGATTGCCGCGAATGGCCCACCGCCATGGGCGCCACCGGGAGCGGTATCGGCAATGCGCCGGGGGCCGCGCCCGCGGGCGGCTGGTCGGTCGAGGCCCCTCCCGGCCCCGGGCACGAGGTGACGCTCGACACGCGCACCGGCACCTGGATGAGCGTGGACGTGAGCCCGGACGGCCGTTCGCTCGTGTTCGACCTGCTCGGCGACCTGTACCTGCTGCCCATGACCGGTGGCGAGGCCAAGTCGCTCACGCACGGGCTCGCCTGGGACGAGCAGCCGCGCTTCAGCCCCGACGGCCGGCACATCGCGTTCACGAGCGACCGCTCGGGCGGCGACAACCTGTGGGTGATGGACGCCGACGGTTCGCACGCGCGCGCGGTGACCAACGAGACGTTCCGTCTGCTCAACAGTCCCACGTGGACGCCCGACGGGCAGTATCTGGCGGGCCGCAAGCACTTCACCTCGACGCGCTCGGCCGGCGCGGGCGAGATCTGGCTGTACCACGTGAGCGGGGGTAAGGACGGCGTACAGATGACCGCGCGCCGCACGCAGCAGAAGGACGAGGGCGAGCCGGCGTTCTCGCCGGACGGGCGCTATCTGTACTGGAGCATGGACGCCACGCCGGGTCCGTCGTTCGAGTACAACAAGGATGCGAACGGCCAGATCTACGTGATCCAGCGCCTCGATCGCGAGAGCGGCGAGATCACCACCGTGGTCGGCGGCCCCGGCGGTGCGATCCGCCCGACGCCGTCACCGGACGGCAAGCGCCTCGCCTATCTCAAGCGGGTGCGGTTCGAGACGGTGCTGCACGTGATCGACCTGGAGTCGGGCGTGGAGCGCGCGGTCGTGGGCGGGCTCGAGCGCGACAACCAGGAGGTGTGGGCGGTGCACGGCGTGTACCCCGGCATCGCGTGGACGCCGGACGGCCGCTCGATCGTGTACTGGGCCAAGGGCGGCCTGCATCGCGTCGAGGTCGCGACGCGCCAGGTGACCGACATCCCGTTCCACGTCCAGGACACGCGCCACGTGACCGAGGCCGTGCGCACGCCGGTCACGGTGGCGCCGGACACCGCGCAGGCGAAGATGCTGCGCTGGGTGAGCGTCTCGCCGCAGGGCGACCGCGTCGTGTACTCGGCGCTCGGGCACCTGTACGTGAAGACGCTGCCCAACGGCACGCCGCGTCGCCTCACGACGCAGAACGACCACTTCGAGTTCCATCCGTCGTGGTCGCGCGACGGCCGCATGATCGTGTACACGACCTGGAACGACGTCACGCTGGGCACGGTGCGCGTCGTGAGCGCCTCGGGCGGCAACGGGCTGGCGATCACGCGCACCCCGGGCCACTACGTCGAACCGGCGTTCTCGCCCGACGGCGAGACCGTCGTGTACCGCGCGGCCGCACTGGGCGGACTGTTCGACCCGGCGTGGTCGCGTGAACTCGGCATCTTCCGGGTCCCCGTCTCGGGCGGCCCGTCGCGCCTCGTCACGCGCCACGGTCAGATGCCGCAGTTCGGGCGCGCCAACGATCGCGTGTACCTGATCGACGTCGCGGGCGCCGACGAGGACGAGCGCTCGCTGTTCAGCATCGCGCTCGACGGCACGCAGGAGCGCACGCACGTCAAGGGCGTGTACTTCACCGAGCTCAAGTTGTCGCCGGACGAGAAGTGGCTCGCGTTCCGCGAGAAGTTCAAGGTCTGGATCGCGCCCGCCGTGCGTGCGGGCCGCCCCGTGGACATCGGCCCGGGCATGCGCGACCTGCCGGTCAAGGTGGTCTCGCGCGAGGCCGGTGATTGGCTGGGCTGGTCGGGGGATTCGCGCACGCTGCACTGGGCGCTGGGCTCGACCCTTTATTCGCGCGACCTCGCGCACACGTTCGCGTTCGCCACGGGCGGCGCGGACTCGCTCACCGACACGCCCGCGCGGGCGCGGCCGATCGGCTTCGCGTACGCGGCCGACAAGCCCACGGGCACGATCGCGTTCACGGGCGCGCGGCTCGTCACCATGAACGGCGACGCGATCGTCGAGGACGGCACCGTGGTCGTCACCGGCAACCGCATCGCGGCGGTGGGCCCGCGTGCGAGCGTCACCGTCCCCAAGGGCGCCACGATCGTGGATGCGCGCGGCAAGACGATCACGCCGGGCTTCGTGGACTGTCACTGGCACGGCAGCATGGGCGCCGAGGGCCTCATCCCGCAGCGCTCATGGATCGACGCGGCCTCGCTCGCGTTCGGCGTCACCACGCTGCACGACCCGTCCAACGACTCGTACCAGATCTTCACGCACTCCGAGATGCAGCGCGCGGGCCTGCTCGTGGCGCCGCGCATCTTCTCGACGGGCACGATCCTGTACGGCGCCAAGGGCGACTTCCACGCCGACGTGGACAGCGTGGGTGACGCGCTCATGCACCTGCGTCGCATGCAGGCGTACGGCGCGAACAGCGTCAAGAGCTACAACCAGCCGCGGCGCGACCAGCGCCAGATGGTGCTCGAGGCCGCGCGCCAGCTGGGCATGTGCGTCGTGCCCGAGGGCGGTGCGCTGTTCCCGCACAACATGACCATGGTCATCGACGGCCACACGGGCGTCGAGCACGCGCTGCCGATCGCGCACGTGTACGACGACGTCGTGCAGCTGTGGAGCGGCACGAAGGTGGGCTACACGCCCACGTTCAACGTGGCGTACGGCGGCCTGGACGGCGAGCACTACTTCTACGCCAAGACGCCGGTGTGGGCGGACGAGCGGCTGCAGCGGTTCGTGCCGCGGCGCACGCTGGATGCGCGCGCGCGCCGCCCGCAGACGGCGCCGGACAACGAATGGAACCACATCACGGTGGCCGAGGAGGCGACCAAGCTGAATCGTGCCGGTGTGGGCGTGCAGATCGGCGCGCACGGTCAGCGCGAGGGTCTGGGCGCTCACTGGGAGATCTGGAGCCTGGTGCTGGGCGGCATGTCGCCGCACGAGGCGCTGCGCTGCGCCACGATCGGCGGCGCGCGGTATCTGGGCTACGACCGCGACCTGGGCTCGCTCGAACCGGGCAAGCTCGCCGACCTGCTCGTGTTCGACCGCGATCCGCTCACCGACATCCGTCAGACCGCGAGCCTGTCGCGCGTCATGCTCAACGGCCGTCTGTACGACGCCTCGACGCTCGACGAGCTGGCGCCGCGGCCGCGCAAGCGCGGCTCGTTCTGGTGGGAGGCGCAGCAGCGCGACGAGGCGGCCGCGCTCAAGCACTGACCCCTTGTTCGAAGGCTCCACCGGGCCCGGGACGCCGCGTGCGTCCCGGGCCTGATTCACGTCCTCCCGTGGGACGCATACGACGAAGCCCCCGCCGAGCACACGGCTCGTGGGAGCTTCGGTGTGACCGTGACGACGACTAGCGCGCCTTCGTGACCACCGCGAACACGAACCCGTGCCGCTGACCATCACGGCCCAGCACGGTCTCGTTGGTGTGCCACGCGGGCGGCATCGTGCTCAGCTTCTCCGGCGTGCCGGTGGCGACGACGTCCACGGAATCGGCCGTCCGCCAGGTCGGCGCAGGGACCAGATCCTGTGCGTCGAACACCGGCTTGGCACTGTCCGGGGACATCCCGAGCGGCGCGAGCAGCAACTGCCACGTCGTGCCCTTGAGATCGGGATCCTCGGGGTGTCGCTCGACCAGCGTGAGCTGCCACTGCCGATCGGGCGACGGATACACCGCGTGCACCTTGGGCGCGGGACCGCTGGCGGTGCCGATGCCGTGGATCCTGGCTTCGCCACACCCCGCCGCGCCGAGGACGGCCACGGCGGAGACCACGAGGAACGTCCGCGTCATGGGATGCATCTCAGCCCTTCACCAGGTTGCGCAGCACCGTCTGCAGGATGCCGCCGTTCTTGTAGTAGTCCACGTCCACCGGCGTGTCGAGGCGGGCGATGGCCGAGAACTCGAGCACCGAACCGTCCTCGCGCGTGGCGCGCACCTTGACCTTCTGCCGCGGCGTGAGCGTGCCCGAGAGCCCCGCGACGTCGAACGTCTCGCGGCCGGTCAGGCCCAGCGACTCCGCCGTCTGCCCCGGCTCGTACACGAGCGGCAGCACGCCCATGCCCACCAGATTGCTGCGGTGGATGCGCTCGAAGCTCTCGGCGATGACCGCGCGCACGCCCAGCATGAGCGTGCCCTTGGCCGCCCAGTCGCGCGAGCTGCCGGTGCCGTACTCCTTGCCCGCCAGCACCACGAGCGGCGTACCCGCGGTGCGGTAGCGCTCGCTGGCGTCGTGGATCGGCATCGTCTCGTTCGTGGGCAGGTGCACGGTGACGTTGCCCTCGCTGCCGGGCACGAGCAGGTTCTTGAGACGGATGTTCGCGAACGTGCCGCGCACCATGACCTGATCGTGACCGCGCCGCGAGCCGTAGCTGTTGAAGTCGCGCTTCTCGACACCGCGTTCACCCAGCCACTTGCCCGCCGGGCTCGCCAGCGCGATGTCGCCGGCCGGCGAGATGTGATCGGTCGTCACCGAGTCGGCCACCATGACGAGACAACGCGCACCCTTGAGGTCCTGGATGGGCGCGGGCTCGGCGGTGAGACCCTGGAAGAACGGCGGCTCGTGGATGTAGGTGCTGTTCGCATCCCACTGGTAGCGCTCGCCGCCCGCGACCGGGATGGCGTTCCAGCGCGGATTGCCGTCGAACACGTTGCCGTAGCTCTTGGCGAACATGTCGGGCTTGAGGCTCGCCGCGGTCGCATCGGCGATCTCCTGCTGCGTCGGCCACAGGTCGCGCAGATACACGGGCTTGCCGTCCCTGCCCGTGCCGAGCGCGTCCTTCTCGAAGTCGAAGTCCATCGTGCCCGCGAGCGCGTACGCCACGACGAGCGGCGGCGACGCCAGATAGTTGGCGCGCACGAGCGGATTGACGCGACCCTCGAAGTTGCGATTACCCGACAGCACGGCCGCCGCGACGAGCTTGCCCTCGTCGATGGCCTTACCCACCGCGTCCGGCAGCGGGCCCGAGTTCCCGATGCACGTCGTGCAGCCGTACCCGACCACGTTGAAGCCGAGCGATTCGAGCGCGCTCAACGTGCCCGACGCGCTCAGGTACTCCGTCACCACCTTGGAACCGGGCGCGAGGCTGGTCTTCACGAACGGCTTCACGGTGAGGCCCTTGTCGACCGCCTTCTTGGCGAGCAGACCGGCACCCAGCATGACCGACGGGTTGCTCGTGTTCGTGCACGACGTGATCGCGGCGATCACGACCGCGCCGTGACCGAGCGTCGCCGTGCCCGCGGGCATGGCGGCCTGCGCGTGGCGCGTGAGCTCGGCGTCGGCGAGTCCGAAGCCGCGCTCCTTGACCGGGGCGACGAGGCCCTTGGCGAAGCTGGTCTTGACGTCCTGCAGCGCGACGCGGTCCTGCGGGCGCTTGGGACCCGCGAGACTGGCCTCGACCGTGCCCAGGTCGAGCTCGAGCGTGTCCGTGAACGTGGGGTCCGCCATGTCGTCGGTGCGGAACAGGCCCTGCGCACGGCAGTAGGCCTCGGTGAGCTTGGCGGCGTCACCGCGGTTGGTGCGCTCGAGGTAGCGCAGCGTCTCGGCGTCCACCGGGAAGAAGCCGATCGTGGCGCCGTACTCGGGCGCCATGTTGGCGATCGTGGCGCGGTCCGGCAGCGACATCGCCGACAGGCCCGGGCCGTAGAACTCGTCGAACTTGTCGGCCACACCCTTCTTGCGGAGCATCTGCGT
>CAZZLY010000051.1:0-19974 GCA_964655175.1 uncultured bacterium | reverse complement strand
CCCCCACCGTGATCGCGTTGTGGTTGCCCATGACCTGCGCGCCGACCATGGTCACGGCCTCGCAGATGACCGGGTTCACCTTGCCCGGCATGATGCTCGAGCCCGGCTGGATCGCGGGCAGCGTGACCTCGCCCAGACCGCAGCGCGGCCCCGAGTTCATGAGCCGCACGTCGTTCGCGATCTTCATGAGGCTGGCGGCCACCACGTTGAGCGCCCCGCTCGCCCAGCACGCGCCGTCCTGCGCGCCCTGCGCCTCGAAGTGGTTCGGGGCCTCGACGAACGAGGTGCCCGCGAGCTTGCCGATCTCGGCCGCCATGCGACGTCCGAACTCGGGATGCGTGTTGAGTCCGGTGCCCACCGCGGTGCCCCCGATCGCCAGTTCGCGCAGATCGGGCAGCGTGGCCTTGACGCGCGCGATGCCGTGCTGCACCTGCGAGGCGTAACCCGAGAACTCCTGCCCCAGGCGGATGGGCGTGGCGTCCATGAGGTGCGTGCGGCCGGCCTTGAGGACGTCGTGGAACGTGCGCGACTTCTCGTCGAGCGCCTTCCAGAGCCGCGCGAGCGAGGGCAGCAGGTCGCGCTCGATCTGCACCACCGCCGAGACGTGCAGTGCCGTGGGGATGACGTCGTTGCTGCTCTGCCCGAAGTTGACGTGGTCGTTCGGGTGCACCTTGAGACCCGAGGCGCGCGAGGCGAGCCGCGCGATGACCTCGTTGGCGTTCATGTTCGACGAGGTGCCGCTGCCCGTCTGGTAGACGTCGATGGGGAACTCGGCGTCCCACTTGCCCTCGGCCACCTCGATCGCGGCCTTCTCGATCGCCTCGGCGATCGCGGGCTCGACCAGTCCGAGGTCGCGGTTCACGCGCGCGGCGGCCGCCTTGATGAGCCCGAGCGTGTGGATGAACGGCGCGGGCAGCGGACGACCGGAGATCGGGAAGTTCTCGACGGCGCGCTGCGTCTGCGGCCCCCAGAGTGCGTCCACCGGCACCTGCATCGTGCCCAGACTGTCCTTCTCGGTGCGGAACTCCATCGTGTGCATCCTTTCGTGGCGTGAGCCCGCCGCGCGATCCCGCGCGGCGCGCGATCAGCCCTCGGTGATCGTGATGACGTTGTCCACGGGCAGATCGGGGCGCAGTGAGTGGTGCACCGAGCAGTAGGTGTCGGTGGACAGACGGATCGCGTCCTCCACGGCCTTGCGCGGGATCGCCGTGCCGGTGATCCGGTGCGTGAGCGTGATGCGGGTGTAGCGGCGCGGCGGCGTCTCGGCGCGCTCGCCCGCCATGTCGATCTCGTACGACGTCACGTGCAGCCGCTTCTTGCGCAGGATGCCGATGACGTCGATGCCCATGCACGCGGCGAGCGCGGTCATGAGGTGCTGCACGGGATTCGGGTGGGTCGCGTGGGCACCGCTCTCCATGACGATGGTGCCGCGCGGGAAGTCCGCCTCGAAACGCAGACCGTCGCCCTCGACGGTCGCGAGCTTCAACGTCGCCTGTTCGGACATGACGCCCCCTGGGAATGGATGGATGCCCCCGGGTCCGGGAGCGCCCCACAGGATAGTCGCGCCGCGGACGCGGTGCATCCCCACCCCCCCGCCGACGGCGGGGCCCCGCGGTTGTCGCCTCGGGGCCGAGCCTCTAGCGTCGCGTCCATGCCGCTCGTCTCCGTGCTGCTCCCCGTCCGCGATGCTGCGCCCTGGCTGCGCGCGTCACTCGCCTCGCTCGCGCGCCAGACGCTCACCGACCACGAGGTGATCGCGGTGAACGACGGCTCGCGCGACGACTCGGGCGCGATCCTCGACGAGGCGGCACGGCGCGACCCACGTGTGCGCGTGGTCCACACCGAGCCCTCGGGACTGCCGGCCGCGCTCGACCGGGCGTTCGCGCTCGCGCGCTCGCCCCTGCTCGCTCGACACGATGCCGATGACCTGTCGCATCGCACGCGCTTCGCGCATCAGGCGGCCGCCCTCGCGGCCGACCCCGCGCTCGACGTGTTCGGCTGCCGCGTGCGGTTGTTCCCGCGCGCGGCCACCGGGGCGGGCATGCGACGCTGGGAGGCGTGGCACAACGCGCTGCTGACCCACGACGCGATGCGGTGCGAGTCGCTCATCGACAGCCCGATCGCGCACGGCGGCGTGATGATGCGACGCGAGGCGCTCGAACGCGTGCAGGGTTGGCGCGAGCACGGCTGGGCCGAGGACCTGGACCTGTGGCTGCGACTGTTCGAATCCGGCGCGCGGTTCGGCAAGTCCAACGCGACGCTCTACGGATGGCGACAGCATTCCAGCAACGCGACCCATCACGATCCACGCTATTCCCACGCCAACTTCACGGCGCTCAAGATCGCCCAGCTCGACCGCGGCTTCCTCGCACACGGTCGCCGCGCGACGTTGGTGGGTGTGGGCGAGAGCCTCGAGCGTTGGTCCACCGCGCTCGGACCTCGAATCGCCGCGCTCGTGACTTCCTCGCATCCGACGAACGAAGTCCTCGCCTCGCTCGAGCCCCCGGTGTTGATCGCGCTGATCGCGCCGAAGGCGCGTCAACGTTGGCGATTCGCGCTTTCCGCACGCGGCTGGCGCGAGCGCGAGCACCATCACTTCATCGCTTGAGGGAACAAAGGTTTCACATCCGGGGTATTGACACTCCATGGAGGGTCACGCACGCTGGCCTCTTGGCACACGTCCCTGCGAGGACGTGGCACCCCCTACCCAGAGCGATGGAGGCTGTATGGCGAAGCGACCGCGGAAGACGTACACCGCGAAGCAGCGTGCCGAGATCCTGTCGGCCGCGACGAAGGAGAACCTGACCGCGAACGACGTGAAGAAGCGGTTCGGTGTGACTCCGGTGACCTATTACTCCTGGCGCAAGAAGGAAGGACTCGTCGGCCCGCGCGGTCGTCGTCCGAGCCTGCTGAGCCAGGTCGGTGCCGACAGTGCGATCGCGGCACAGGTGCGCACCGGCGTGCAGGCCAAGGTGCGGCAGGTGCTGCCGGGTATCGTGCGCGACGAGGTGCTCAACTACCTCAACGCCCTGTTCTCGGCGCAGAACCAGAAGGAAGCCCGCAAGACTCAGAAGGTCTGAGTCCACGCGGCGGTTTCGAGTCGGGCGCGGTGACCCACGGTCACCGCGCCCGCATCCGTTCCTGTGCTAGCGTCGGCCCGTGAACGCATCCCTTCCTCCGGGCGCTCCGACGCCCCTGCCCCGTCACGTGTGGTGGGTCCTCGCCGCGAGCGCGCTGCTGTCCCTGTTCCTCGCCCTCGCTTATCCGCTCGTGGATCCCGATGAGGGCCGCAACGCGCAGGTCGCCGCCGAGATGGCCGCCACGGGCGACGTCGTGATCCCGCATCTGGCGGGGGTGCCCTATCTGGACAAGCCCCCGGCGTTGTTCGCGATGGGCGCGCTGGCGATCCGCGTGTTCGGGCACTCGCCGCTCGCGGCACGCCTGCCCGCGATCGCGGCCCTGCTCGTGACCCTGTGGCTGCTCGCGCGTGCGAGCGTGCGACTCGAGCCCACGGGGCACGCCTGGCGTGCGGCCGCACTCACCGCCGCCGCGCCGCTGTGCGCCGTGATCGGCGCGTACGTCATCTTCGACATGCCACTCACCGCGTGCGTCACCGCGGTGTGGACGCTGCTCGCGCTCGAACTCGAACGCGGCCCCTCGTCCCCGCGGCGCGCGGCCATGTTCCTCGCCGTGGGACTGGGCCTGCTCGTCAAGGGCCCGGTCATGCTGGCGTGGGCGATCGGCGGCTCGCTCGCGAGCGCACTGCTGCTGCGCCGTCGCACGCCGTTGAACTGGCTCGGGTGGCTGCCGGGCTGGGGCCTCGCGCTGGGGATCGCACTCGTGTGGTTCGTCGCCGCGTTGCAGCGCCATCCCGAGTACCTGCACTACGCGTTCGTCGAGGAGTCGTTCGAGCGCATGACGAGCCCGACGTTCCACCGCGACCAGCCGTGGTGGTTCGTGCCCGCGGTGTTCGTCGCCGGCGCGCTGCCGTGGTCGCTCGCCACACCGTGGCGCGCCCCGCGCGCGACCGCGGGCCGCGTGGCCGCGGGCTTCGTGCTGTTCGCGGCGGTGTTCTTCCAGTCGTCGCACTCCAAGTTGGTCACCTACCTGCTGCCGGCGTTCCCGGCGCTCGCGTGGTGGGCGGCCCAGAGCTGGCACACGTCCCGGCGCCCCGCGTGGGCGCTCGCTGCCGTGCTGGCGTTCACACCGCTCGTGCTCGTGGGCGGCGTGGGACCGCTCACACGGTTGGCGGGCCGCACCTCGGGCGAGGGGCTCGCGCGTGCGATCCGGGCCGCGGGTTCGCCCCCGGTGCGCTACGAGGACTGCTATAGTCCCGGGACGGATTTCCGGCTCGGGCGCACCTCCCCGGTCGTCTCGGCGCTCGGCCATCCCCTGACCAGCAACTACGCCGTGCGCTACCGGGAGTCGCTCCGGGCGCGCGGACTGTGGACGCTCGTGGACCCTTCGGCCCCCGCCCCCGCGGCCCGGATCGTCGTGCGCGAACCCTCGCGCGAGACCGTTCCGCCGCCGGGCGCACGTCCGATCTTCCGCGACGACCGTTTCATCGCCTGGCTCCTGCCGGCGGAATCCCCCTGAAGGACCCCGAACTCCATGTGCGGTATCGCCGGCCTCGTCGCCCCTGACCTCTCGCCCGAACAACGCCTCGAGCTCGTGCGCACCATGGTGCGCGCGCTGCGGCATCGCGGACCCTCGGGCGAGGCCGTGTGGGAGGGCGGCGAGTGCGCGCTCGGGATCGCGCGACTCGCGATCGTCGCGCCGAACGAACCCGCGCAGGTGCTCCGCAACGAGACCGGCGACGTCATGGGCGTCGCGAACGGCGAGCTGTACAACCATCGCACGCTGGAAGTGGAGCTGCTCGCGCGCGGGCACGCGTTCACGCCGGGTCCCGACACCGCGCTGCTGCCGCACCTGTACGAGGACCTCGGCGACGACCTGGCGACGCCGCTCGACGGCATGTTCGCGATCGCGCTCTGGGATCGCACCTCGCGCACGCTGCTGCTGGCGCGCGACCGCGCCGGCGAGAAGCCGCTGTTCGTGGCCGCGCACGGCACGCGCTTCGCCTTCGCCTCCGAACCCGCCGCTCTGCTGACGCTGCCGTGGGTGTCGCGCGATCCGTCCCCCACCGCGCTCGCCCGCTTCCTCGTGCACGGCGCGTTCGCGGGTGCGGACAGCGCCTATGCGGGGATCCGGCAGCTGCCGCCCGCGCACGTGCTCACCGTGCGCGACGGCGTCGAGCGCGTGCGCCGCTACTGGCGACCGTGGGACTCGCTCGTGCATCCGCCCGTGGGCGCCGCACTGCCGCGCGATCGTCGCACGGAGACGCTCGTACGCGAGACGCGCGACGCCGTCTCGGACGCGGTCGCCTCGCGCGTGCCGGCCGAGGTACCGTTCGGCGTGTTCCTCTCGGGGGGCATCGACTCGGGGCTCGTGGCCGTGCTCGCCGCCCGTGCCTGGGGGCGAACCTTCCCCACGTTCAGCATGGGCATCGCGCATCAGGGCTACGACGAATCCGCGCTCGCGCAGCTCGTGGCCACGTCGATCGGCAGCGAGCACCACGCGATCACCATGGACGTGCACGCGGGTGAGCGCGCGTTCGGCACCTGGGTCGCGGGCATGGATCAGCCGCTGGGGGATCCGAGCCTGTTGCCCACGTGGCTGCTGTCCGAGCACGCCGCGCGTCACGTGCCCGTCGTGCTCACCGGCGAGGGCGGCGACGAACTGTTCGCGGGCTACCCCACGTATCTGGGGCATCG
This sequence comes from uncultured bacterium, assembly GCA_964655175.1. Taxonomy (GTDB): domain Bacteria; phylum Eisenbacteria; class RBG-16-71-46; order RBG-16-71-46; family RBG-16-71-46; genus JAIOPA01. Next base: position 14,200 of record CAZZLY010000051.1, on the reverse strand, counting down.
TCATGCGGCGATCGCCAACGGCCTGCCGGCACCGCTCGCCTCGCTCGCGCTCGTGCTCGCGCGCCGCTTCCGCCCGCGCCACCACCACGTCACGCTGGCGCATCTGATCGAGCGGTTCCTGGGCGTGCGCGGACTCGCACCGTTCGAGCGGCACCTCGCGTGGTTCGGCACCGCGCGGCCGCACGAGTCGCTGGCCCTGCTCGCCCCCGAACTGCGCGCGGCCGTGGGCGCCGAAGCCCCGCTCGCGCACGCGCGCGCACTCGAGGCCTCGCTCACCGATCTGGGACTGCTCGCGTTGGGACGCGAGGTCCCGCTCACCGCCTACCAGTTGCTCGACTTCGAGACCTATCTGGCGGGCGACCTGCTCACCAAGGTGGATCGCTGCACCATGGCGCACGGCGTCGAATCCCGCGCGCCGTTCCTGCGGCCGTCGCTGATCGCGCACGCGCTGGGCCTGCCCGAATCGCTGCGGCTGCGCGGCACCTCGGGCAAGTGGGTGCTCAAGCAGGCCGCGCGCGGGCTCGTGCCCGACGCGATCCTCGATCGTCGCAAGCAGGGCTTCTCGCCGCCGTTCTCGACGTGGTCGCGCGGGCCGTTGCGCGGGCTCGTGCTCGACGCGCTGTCCCCCGCCCGCATCGCGCGGGCCGGCGTGCTCGACACGGACGCCGTGCAGCAGGTGGTGCGCGAGCATCTGGAGGCGCGCGAGGATCGCGGCCGCACGCTGTGGACCCTGTTGTCGCTGCAGTCGTGGGCGGAACACTGGGTCGCGGGCCGCACGCCGACGAGCGCGCCCCCCGTCGCGTCGGCCGCGCACTGACCGCGCCGCGTCACTCGGGCGCGACGACCTCGTGTGCCCGGCGGCCGATCCCCAGTGAGCACAGCGAGCCCACCACCAGCAGGCCGCTCAGCACCATGAGCGCGCGATCGAGCCCGACGCGATCGGCGAACGCGCCGATCGGATAGATGAGCAGCGCGCCCAGACCCCACGCCGCGCCCATGAGCAGGCTCGACAGGATGCCCGCGTGCCGCGGCGAGAGTTCCTGGCCCAACACCACGTTCACGGGCAACGAGGCCTGCAGCATGCAGTACCCCACGAGCAGCGCCACCAGCGACAGCGTGCCGTGCAGCGCGAAGAACAGCACGTAGAACGGGATCGCCAGCAGGAACGAGGCGCGCACCACGCGACGGCCCCCGAACCGGTCGGCGAGCCAACCGCCCATGAATCCGCCCAACGCGCCCAGCGTGAGGTACACCGTGGTGAGCAGTCCGCCCTGCGTCACCGTGCCGCCGTGCGCGTGCACCCACAAGGGCAGGAACGTGGCGAACCCCGACGAGACGGCCGAGCGACACACCACGGTGAAGTACAGCATGGCGAGCGGTCGCAGCACGGGACGCAACCCCGCGATCGGGGCGTCCTGTCGCCGCGTCGCCTCCGCCGGGGCGAGCCGCGAGAACCAGTACGCGAGACACGCGCACATGATCAGACCGGGGAACACCGCGACCCAGGTGTGATCGAGTCCGAAGCGATTCACCGTCGCGGTCGCGAACGCCGGGCCCAGCGCCCAACCCAGCGTGCCGCCGGTGACCCAGAACGACATCGCCATGCCGCGCTGTGAGCTCGACGCGCCCGCGAGCTTGGCGGTCTGCGGATGGAACATCGCGACGCCGAAGCCGCCCAGGATGAGCAGGCCGACGAGCATGGCGTAACGGGTCGACAGCCCGATCGCGGACATGAACAACGCCGCGACGAGCGGCCCCGCGACCACGAACCACGGCCGCCGCAGGCGATCGGCGAGTACCCCGAACAGCGGCTGCGAGAACGACGACGACAGGCTGGCGAGCGCGGTCAGTCCGCCGACCATGGCGTAGTTGAGTCCCAGTCGCTGCACGAGCAACGGCAGCAGCGGCAGGAAGAAGCTCGAGTAGGCGTCGATGGTGAAGTGCCCGGCCGCCAGAACGATCAGACGACGGGTCAGGAACGAGGGACGCGCGGGTGCGAGGGTGGCCATGGGACGGACAGTCTAGGGCACACCGTGACGCGGAGCACGCGACACGCGCCTCTCACGCCGACGGTGCGCTCAGGCCGCTTCGGCGTCCGGCTGCGCGACGATGCGCTCGAAGCGTCGGATGAACGCCTCGGCGCGCTGGACCTCGGCGCGACAGGCGTCGAGCCACGGCTGCGGATCGATGCGGCGATGATCGCGCGCGTGCGCCTCGATGCGCGCGAACAGCCGCGCGCAGTCGTTGGCCCCGAGGGTGGCGCACATGCCCTTGAGACCGTGCGACTCGAACTCGACCCGATCGGTCTCGTCCTGCGCGAACGCATCGGCCAGACGCTCCAGGCGAGGCTGCACGTCGCTCAGGAACGTCTGCATGAGCGAGGCGCGCAGCGCCGGGATGCCCATGCACGCGTTCTCGAGCTGCTCCAGGTCGATGGCCGGGCCCTCACCGGGCGGCGGCGGCAGCTCGTCCGTCGCCTCGGTCGCGTCCTCGTCCGATTCGCGGCGCGACGACACGAGCGTGATCGCGCCCGTGACCCCGCCCTGCAGCGGAGCGGCCGCCTGCGGTTCGAGCGGCGCAGTGAAGCGCTCGACGACCTCACCCAGTTCCTCGAAGCGCACGGGCTTGCGCAGCACGGCGTCGAGCCCGTCGGCCACCGTGGTGCGATCGGCGGTGAGCCCCACGAGCGGCGTGCGACCGTGATCCCCCGCGTGCGTGCGCAGCGCCGCGGCGATGCGCGTCGCATCGGCCTCGGACACGGGCAGGTTCATGAGCACGAGATCCCAGTGCTGCTGCGCGGCCCGCGTGACGGCGCGCGCCGCGGTCGGCGCGACCTCGACGGAGTAGCCCACGCGATGCAGCGCGCTCGTCGTGACGAGCTGGTTCACCGGATCGTCGTCGACGAGCAGGATGCGCAATCGCGCCCGCCGCGCCTCGGCGAGCGAGTGGCGCGTGATGAGCGGCGCGTGCCCGTGCGGCCGCTCGGCGCGCGAGGGGTGCAGCACCTCGGTGATCGCCTCGATGAGCTGCAACGCGGGGAACGGCTTCACGAGATAGGCCGCGAAGCCGGCGGCGCGCACGCGCGCGCCATCGCCCACGCGACCGCTGGTCGTGACCATGACGAGTTCGGTGGCGTCGAGTTCGCGATCCGAACGGATGGCGCGCCCCAGTTCCTCGCCGTCGAGCATGGCGAGGTCGCGATCGAGCACGACGATGCGGAACGGCGTGCCGCGCGCAGCCGCCTCGTGCACGAGCCGCAGCGCGACCGGACCGTTGTCCGCGAGCGCCACGTCGCAACCGCAGCCGGACAGCATGACGCCGAGCGCCGCGCGGTCGCCGGCGTGACCATCGGCCACGAGCACGCGCGTGCCCGCGAGCGTGAAATCCTCCGGCAGCGCCGGCAGCGGGCGATCGGTCTGCTTGGGCAGCGTGAGCCGCACCGTGGCCTCGCAGCGATCCGGGGCCTGCGTCGCCAGCGTGAGCGTGCCGCCCATGGCCTCGACCATGCCTCGCGCGACCGAGACCGTCAGGGACTCGTCCATCGCCCCGGGGGCGGCGACGTGACCGATGACGAACTGCAACGCGACGTGCGTGTCGTCCTCGGACTCGCGCGCCAGGCGCAGGCCGGCCTCGCCCAGCGCCGCGGTCTGCACCGCGTGCGAGCCCAACAACAGCAGCACCTGCCGCAATCGTCCGGGGTCGCCCTGCACGCGCGACGGCACGCGCACGTCGACGTGGTTCGTCCACACGAGCCCGCGATCGCGCGCCATGGCCTGCACGGCCGCGGTGACGGGTTCGAGCGCCACGCGCAGGTCGAAGTCGAGCGCCTCGACGGGCTTGCTCGCCTCGTCCGACCGCGCGGCCTCGAGCAGCGTCACCAGCGACTGCACGCTGTGGCGGATGCCCTCGGCCTGACCGCGCGCCGCCGGCGACAGATCGCCCTGCAGCAGCTGCTGCGTCAGGCGCAGCACGCCGTTGAGCGGCGTGCGCAGCGCCTCCCCGAGCGAGACGACGGGCTCGGCGCTCGACGGGACGCGCGTGCGTCCGGTCGGCGCGCCCGGGTGTTCGGGACGCACGGGGTCGGTCATGGGGCCTCGGGTTGCGGGAAGGACGGCAGCGGGATGTGACGGGCCTCTGGGGGAGACCGGGGGCGATGGTCGGGTTATCGGCCTGTGGAGCGCAGGGCTTGAGCCGTGGGCCCGCGGCCCAGCCGACTGGCCCGCAACGGCTTGGACCGTTACCTTGGACCGTCCATGTCCCTGTCCAGCTCCGCGCCCGCCACGCCTCCCGCCCCCCGCACCGCCCCGCTCACCGTCCGTGAGGTCATGCGGGCCTGGGCGCCGCTCGCCGGCAGCTGGCTGCTCATGGGGCTCGAACTGCCCACGGTGAGCGCGGTCATGGCCCGACTGCCCGAGTCCACGGTGAGTCTGGCCGCCTACGGTGGCGTCGTGTTCCCGGTCGCGCTGCTCGTCGAATCGCCCATCCTGATGCTGCTCACCGCCTCGACGGCGCTCGCGCGCGACGCCCAGGCCTACGGCGTGGTGCGACGCTTCATGTGGATCGCGGGCGGACTGCTGACGCTGCTGCACGCGCTGCTCGCGTTCACGCCGCTCTTCGACGTCGTCGCGGGCACGCTCATCGGCGTGCCGCCCGAGGTGCGCGAACCCGCGCGGCTGGGACTGCGCATCATGCTGCCGTGGTGCATGGCGATCGCCTACCGCCGCACGCAACAGGGCGTGCTCATCCGGTTCGAGCATGCGCGCGCCGTCACGTGGGGCACGCTCGTGCGTCTGGGCACGCTGGCGCTCGTGCTCGGGATCGGCGCGGCGATCGGTCGTTGGCCCGGCATCGTGGTGGGCACGGGCGCGATCGCGAGCGCGGTGACCGCCGAGGCGCTGTTCGCCAAGTGGGCGGTGCATCGCATCCGTCGCGGCGCGCTCGCGGCCGCCCCCGCCGCCTCGACCCCGCTCGCGATGCGCGCGTTCCTGCGCTTCTATCTGCCGCTCATGTTCACGCCGTTGCTCAACTTCCTCGGGATGCCGCTCGCCGCGAGCGCCATGAGCCGTCTGCCGCTGCCGCTCGAATCCCTCGCCATCTGGCCGGTGCTCTCGGGCGCCGTGTTCACCGTGCGCAGCGTCGGCTTCGCGTACAACGAGGTGGTCGTCGCGCTGCTCGATCGCGTGCAGCCGATCGCCGCGTTGCGCCGGTTCGCGGTCGTGCTCTCGACGATCACCGTGTCGATCCTCGTGCTCGCCGCGGTCACCCCGCTCGGACTGCAGTGGTTCCGTCACGGTGCCGCGCTGCACGAACCGCTCGCGACCATGGCGTGGCGCGCGCTGCCGTGGCTCGTGCCCATGGCCGCGGTGAGCGTGTGGCAGAGCTATCATCAGGGCGCGCTCGTGCACGCGCGCCGCACGCGCGCGGCGACGGAGTCCATGGCGGCGCTGCTGCTCGCGAACGGCGCGGTGCTGGCACTGGGGCTGGCGTGGCATCGCGCGCCCGGTCTCACGTTCGCCGCCGCCGCGCTGACCGCGGGCGGCTTCGCGCAGGTGGCGTGGCTCGCCTGGCGTGCCCGCCCCACGATCGCGGCCGTGATCGCACGGGATCCCGCCCCGCGCGCCTGACCCTCACCGGGTGCCCATCGGACCGTTTCCGACCCCTTCGGCGGGTCCCTGACCAGTGCCCGGCCCCGCCGGTCCCGCGCTCGCCAACCGTCGGGTCGTTGCGGCGCAACGACTTGACCCTCGAGATGTCAAGGCACGGCCTATGCAGTACACGACCTCACCCCCACGCAGGCGGGCGAGGCGCCGACGGCCCTCCCGCATCGCGCAGTGGAGCAGTTCCTCACGGAGGAGGGCGTATGTCGCTCGTGACGGTGTCGCTGTTCACGACGTGGATGACCCTGCTGCTGATGGACGTGCGACTCATGGGTCTGGTGCACGTGTTGCTGCTGGCCGCACTGTGGTTGCTGTTCCGTCGCGATCCCCGCGCCACGCTGCGCTCGGAGACGACGCTCGCGGAGCACACCACCCCCTGATCCCTCCCCGCGAGGAGGACGGCGGCGGCGAACCACGACCCGCGGGACGGGTCCGGTTCGCCGCCGTTCTCGTATCAGCCTCGGCCGGGCCGCAGTCGTGACGGGACGATCGCGGCGAGCAGGGACGCGCCCTCGCCACGGAACTCCCCGAGCGCCGCGAGCACGCCGACGTAGACGAGCCCCGCGACGAGGAAGCCCGCTGCGAGCCCGGGCACATCCGCGGGCAGCCGCGGGACGAGCCGCAGGAGCGCAAGGGCGACGACACCTCCCGCCACGAGCGGTCGCCACGCGAAGCGCGAGAACCCGACGCCCGGCGTGTGCCGACGCAGCGCGAGGTAGAGCAGCGTGAAGCAGGTGGCCTCGCTCACCACCGTGGCCGCGGACGCCCCGAGGTACGAGGCCCGCGGGATGAGCACCAGATTCAGCAGCACGTTGAGCAATGCGGTGGCCGCGACCGCCCACGTCCCGAGCGCCTGCCGTCGCTGCGCGACGAGCAGATGCAGGAGCAGGTCCGCCATGAACGATCCCGGCAGCGCCCACACGAGCACCGCGAGTCCCGTCGCGGCCTCGGCGTACGCGGGACCGAGCACCCGCGTGAGCAGCGGACGGCTCAGGAACCCGAACGACACCGCGACCAGCACGGTGAACAGCCACTGCAACCGGAGCGACTTGCGACACAGCACGGCGAGCGCCTCGGTGGGGCCGTCGGCCGCCCGCGCGAGGACCGGGAAGAGCACCGAGCGGAACGTCATCGTGAGCATCGCGAACGCCTCGAAGATGCGGTAGATGCCGCCGTACAGACCCACCGCGTGCTCGTCGCGCATGGCGTGCAGCATGACCGCGTCGATGCGGAAGTAGAGCGCGATGAACACCCACGACAGCGCGAGCGGCAACGCCTCGCGCAGCAGGGCGACCCGCGACGCGGCGGGTACGGGGCCCGACGCGGCGTCCTTCGTCGCCATCGCCCGGCGCGTCGTGACGAGTGCGACCGCCAGATGCACGATCTGCGCGGCCAACTGCGCGCACGCCGCGATCCACGGCGTGACCCCCGCGCGAAGCGCGAGCAGCACGACCCCGAACGCGGTCACACTGGCCGCTGCGATCGACACGCCCACGAGGCCCGAGCGGCCCTGGGCACGCAGCAGCCCCTCGAACAATCCCGCCATGGAACCGAGCGTCATGGACACCGTGAGCACGGCCATGAGCGCGAGCGTGTCCGCGGGCGTGTGCAGCATCGCCGCGACCCCGAGCACGAGACCCAGCGTGACGGGCGCGAGCGCCGCCTTGAGGGCGATCGCGTGACCGAGCAGCGTGCGGGTGTGCTCGGGTGTGCGCGCGGCCTCGCGCGTGAAGACGGTGGTGAGCCCCAGATCCGTGGCGACGTTGAACAGGAGCGTGAACGAGACGGCGTAGGTGAACGCACCGAACGCGCTCACGCCCAGACGTCGCGCCAGCACCACGTACAGGGCCATGTCGACGAGCCGCGCGAGGACCTGCCCCGAGAGCAGACGCACGGTGCCCTGCAACACCGCACGGCCTCGGCTCGGCGACGGCACCTCAGCGACCGACATGTTCGCTCCCGACCACGCGGCTGCCCTGCACCGCCGCCGCGAGGGACGGACGGACGGGGCGGACGACGGGCATGGCGTTGCGGCGACGGGACATGGCGCGGCCTCGGGACCGTGGGGTGGTCGTGGGGTGCTCCCCCCTGTCATCGGCCGACGGCCGTGCGGAATGCAGTCCGGAATCGCGCCCGGCCGCACCCGCCGGGGCACCTGGAACGGGCATGAAAAAGCTCCGGCCCCGCACATGCGGGGCCGGAGCGGAACGGTCGGTCAGAGGTGGCGCTGGGTTCCCCACTCACGGGGACTCCATCCGCCACAGCGTCCGGAGTTCCCCTACGAGGACGCCACCTCCACCGAAGCCTGAAGACGACTAGCCAATGGATCACCTCCTTTTCGGGGCAACAACGCTGCGGGAGGACCCAACCTCCCCGGAACCTCGGACCGCCCTCGCCCGGGATCCCGCGCACGCGATGGCGTGCGAACGGACGCATGCGTCCATCTTGGAACGCGTGGGGGCACGAGTCAACGGTTGATTTCACCCGCTCGACGGAAGCGCGACGAGCGCACGGCGTTCCGCCACGAACGCGTTCGGATCGGGGCGAACCGACCCGTTCGCGCGGGGTGAACCTCGTCGGGCGGACCGCGTCAGCCCCTCGTGACGACGGGGCCACCCGCCGCGCCTCAGCCGATGCGGTCGCGCTCGAGCACCTTGGCCGGCACGGGCTTGAGCCGCGAGATGATGCGCAGCGCGGCGAGCAGCTTGAGCCCGTAGTACGTGAGGTCGATCTCCCACCAGTAGAAACCCTGGCGCGCGGAGGCCGGGTAATGGTGGTGGTTGTTGTGCCAGCCCTCGCCCAGCGTGAGGATCGCGAGCAGCCAGTTGTTGCGGCTGTCGTCACCGGTCTCGAAGCGGCGCGAACCGTACACGTGCGACAACGAGTTGATCGTGTAGGTGGCGTGGTACAGCACGACCGTGCTCACGACGAAGCCCCACACGAACATCTGCGCCATGCTCGTGTGCAGTTCGGGATGCGCGCGCTCGAGCCACGCGCCCCAGCCGAGCACCGCGGCCGCCAGGATCGCGGGCCCCACCAGATCGAAACGGTCGATGAACACGAGTTCGGGGAAGCGCGTCCAGTCGCGCACCAGACGATCGCGCGTGGGCGTGCCGCTGCGGGTGAGGAACCAGCCCATGTGCGCCCACCAGAACCCGTGCTGCCGCGGCGAGTGCGCATCGCCGTGCTCGTCGGAGTGGCGATGATGGAAGCGGTGATGCGCCGCCCACCACAGCGGACCGCGCTGGATCGCCATCGTGCCGGTCAGCCCCATGAGGAACTGGAAGAAGCGGCCCGAGGTGAACGTGCGGTGCGAGAAATAGCGGTGGTAGAAGCCGGTGATCGCGAACATGCGCAGCACGTAGAGCGCCACGCAGGTCCACACCGCGACCGCGGACACGCCCACCCACAGGATCGCGAACACGCCGACGTGCATGAGGAAGAACGGGATCGCCCCCTGCCAGTGGATCGGCTCGGGCGGGATGGCGACGGGCTCGAGGTGACCGGCGGCGTCGTGCGCTTCGGTGGCGGGTTCGATCGGCGTGGTGGTCATGGGCCTCGGGAGCGGTCGCAGTCGATGCGGGGGACGTCGGGGACGATGCGCGGCGGGAGCCTAACGAGCGGTCACGGGCGACGGCAAGCCCCAGCGTTCACGAGGCGTGTGGGATTCCGGCAGGTCGGTCAGTCGAGCAGCTGCGCGACGAGCTTGCGCAACTCGACCACACCCGTGCCCTTGGCGGCACTCACCCACGAGACGTCCGTGAGGTGTCGGCCCAACGCCTCGGCGATGCGCGCGTGCTGGTGCCCGTGCCGGCTCTTGCCCACCTTGTCCACCTTGTTGGCCACGACGTGGAACGGCACGCCGCACGAGGCCAGCCACTCGACCATCTGCTCGTCGAGCGTGGTGGGGCCGATCTCGGCGTCCACGAGCACGAACACCATGCGGAGCGATCGTCGCCCCGTGAGGTAACCCTCGATCATGGGCTGCCAGGTGGATCGCACGCGCCCCGGAGCCGCCGCGAAGCCGTAGCCGGGCAGGTCCACGATCCAACGCGCCTCGGCGGCCTCGAACACGTTGATGAGCTGCGTGCGCCCGGGCGTGCGCGAGACGCGCGCCAGTTCCTTACGACCGGTGACGGCGTTGAGCACGGAGCTCTTGCCGACGTTGGAGCGGCCGACGAACGCCACCTCGGCGTGACAGGGCGGGAGTTCGGCCGCACGCGAGGCGGACATGAGGAAGCGCAGTTGCGGGAAGGGGGCGTTCACCCGCGCAGTCTAGCGGTCGGCACGCGGGCGGGCGAATCGCGCCCGTGCGCCCCTAGGACCGCGGCTCGCCGTCGGGGTCCGCGCCGTCGCGTGCCGCCCCGTCGCCCGAGACACCGTAGCGCTCCAGCCAGTTGCTGAGCGTCTGATAGCTGGGCAGGCCCACGAGCCGCGCGGCCCGGCTCTTGTTGCCGTTCGACTCGCGCAGCGCACGCTCGAGGTAGTGGCGCGCGACCTCGCCGAGCACGTCGGGCAGCACGAACCCGTCGCCCATCGTGCGCTCGAGCACACCGTCCTGCTGGGCGCGCGACGGCAGCAGCGCCTCGCGCACGTCGTCGGGCCCGATCGTCTCGCTGCCCGACCACAGCACCGCGCGCCGCAGCGTGTTCGACAGCTCGCGCACGTTGCCCGGCCAGCTGTGGCCCAGCAGCAGATTGCGCGCGGCGGCCGACAACTGGCGCGGCACGAAGCCGGGCTCCTCGCGGCCCTCGTCGTTGACGATGGTCAGGAAGTGGTCGAGCAGCAACCCCACGTCACCGGTGCGACGACGCAGCGGCGGTAGCTGCAGCACCGCCACGGCGAGTCGGTAGAACAGGTCCTCGCGGAAACGCCCCGCCGCGATCTCCTGCGACAGGTCGCGATTGGTGGCCGCCACGAGGCGCACCTCGATGCGCACGGGCTGCGTGGAACCCACGCGGATGACCTCGCCCTCCTGCAGCACGCGCAGGAGCTTCACCTGAGCGGCGGGCGGCAGTTCCCCGACCTCGTCCAGGAACAGCGTGCCGCCGTTGGCCGCTTCGAAGTACCCCATGCGACTGCTGTGCGCGCCCGTGAACGCGCCGCGTTCGTGGCCGAAGAGTTCGGACTCGACGAGTTCCGAGGGGATCGCACCGCAGTTCACCGCGACGAACGGCGAGCCGCGGCGCGGGCTCGCGCGATGGATCGCACGCGCGAGCAGCTCCTTGCCCGTCCCGGACTCGCCCTCGAGCAGCACCGGTACGGAGCGCGGGGCGACGCGGCGCGCCATGGTCACCAGCCGCCGCATGGCCGGACTGCGATGCACGATGTGGTCGAACTCGGGCGATGCCGGAGGGGCATCGGCGGGCGAGCGCTCCCCGACGACGGCGTCCGTCCGCGGCACGTGCGGCAGGAAGTCCGCCGACATCTCGAACGGGACCGAGGCCTCGCGGACCCCGGCCTGCCGCGACGACTCGATGAGTTCCGCCGGGAAGCGCGTCTTCGCCAGGATGATCCAGATGGCCGCCATGGCGGGCGTGCCGGGGCTCAGATGGAACGTGAGCTGGGGTGGCGTCGGCTCCTGCTTGAGGGTCGCGGCCACCACCTGCACCGCAGCGGTGTAGATCTCGGCGAACTCGGTCGGGCCGGTGAGCGGGATGTGTTCGAGCGACACCTCGGCCGGGGTGCGGGCGCGCAGCCATTCACAGTAGTGCTCGCTCGCGGCCTGCTCGAAGTTGGAGAGCAGCACCGCGCGCCGGAAGCGACCGGTCGCAAGCGCCTGTGCGATCGGTCCCTGCCCCACCGTGGCCTCATCGGTCACGGCGCGCAGGTCCGCGCTACCCACCCATGCCAGCAGGATCCGGTCGCTCACGAATCCTATATAACATGGAATTCATATCCGCGCATCGCGCCCACCGGAGGCGCGGGCGCTCCCATGGCGGCCGGTCAGCCCCCGAGGGACCTCGGTCTCAGCGGCGAGCCCACTCCAACGTGAAGAGCAGCGTGTCGCGCTTGACGCGCACGACCGCGAGCTGGGCCGACGCACGCGAGTAGGCGACGTAATACCACTTGTTCTGGGGGATGGCGTGATCGGGATTGTGGTCATCCACCACCAGCACGTGCGGCCACTCGGAGCCCTGCGCCTTGTGGACGGTGAGCGCGTAGCCCCAGTCCGCACGCAGCACGCCGCTGCGCGGTCCGGAGACGCTCTCGGTCATGAGCACACTGCCGCGGATCTGGTCCCCCGCGAGCATCTGCGAGGACACGACCCAGTCCTGGCTGTCCTCCCGCCGACCCTCGGGATGCGCACGCACGACGAACTCCAGAAGCTCCGGCTGATCGTCCCGCATCTGGCGCGTGCCCACGAACGCCTCGACGATCAAGCGCTCGCCGTTGGACACGCGGCACTTGCTCACGGGGTGCTGGAAGTTCTCGCTCGCGACCAGGATCTCATCCTTCTTCGGTATGAAATCGAGCGGGTGCCGCATGAAGCCACGCTTCCAGCGCACGTACTCGTTGAGCGCGACCCGCGTGGAGTTGCGCTGCGAGAGCACCACGTCGGAGCGCGCGATCAATTCGTCGAACTGCTCGACGCCCAGCTGCCCCGCCTCCTCCGACAACACGATGACGTGTCCATCGGGGCTCACGCCGTTCTCGGGCTGCTGCCCGGAGCGGACCGCATTGGCCACCTGCAGCACGGCCGAGTCGGCATCCTGCCGATGCACGGTGCGCAGGACGGCATCGGGCGCATCGAGCACGCCACCGCTGCCATGCGTCGCTTCGGACGCCTCGTCGGCGACGACCGGCGGCAACTGGTCGGCGTCGCCGATGAACAGAACGCGTCCGTACTCGCGCAGTCGATCGCGGTCCTGCACCGTGACCATGGACGCCTCGTCCACGATCACCAGACGGATCTTCGGATCGACGGGCTTCGGTCCGGTGTTGACGAACAGGATGTCCTCGCCCCGATAGCCGTTCATCTTGTGGTTCCACAGGAACGAGGCCACGGTGCGCGCGCGCGAACGCCAACCGCGCGGCAGCTTGGCCTTGATCGCCTGCACCGCCTTGCCCGTGGGGGCCACCAGCATGACCGCGTCGGGCTGCAACCGGGTGCGCTCGATGATCGCGCTGAGCACGGTGCTCTTACCGCTGCCCGCGGGCCCGGTGATCGCGAACGGCTTGCCCGTGCCGGAGCCCGGCAGGCGGAACCAATCGAGTGCGCGCTCGACCGCGTCCCGCTGGTCGGGCGAGAGCCTCTCGAGTTCGATCACCGTGATTCTGGACGCGGCCTTGGTGCGCTTGGGCGGCAGTTGGAACGGTGGGTCCTCGAGACGCGGCGGTCGCTTGACCTCGGGCCGCACGGGACGATCGTCACGTGGCGCGACGGGTGCTTCCGTGACGGGGGGCGCGCTCGCCGTCGGCGTGCCGGGCACCAGGGACGGCACGCCGCCCGTGAGCAGGTCCACCACGTACTCGGACAGGTGCTGCAGCTGCACGTACTGTGGCTCGGCGCGGAACTTGTGCACGAGGCTGAGCACGGCGTCCACGCACTCCTCGACGTCGTCGAGCTGCATGTAGATGAGCCGACCGCTCGGGGTCTTCTCGCGATGCGCGAGTTTGTTGCGGTACTGCCGCACGCGCTTGGCGTCGAACTCGTCCATCCCGAAGTCCGACGCGACGACGCTCAGCAGGTGACAGATCGGCGCGGCGTCGCGCACGGCCCGTTCGATCTGACCACGCGCGCCGACGGTGAAGTGCTCGCTCTCGCGCTGCGCCTGATCGAGCAGGTCCTTGCGACGCGGCTCCGGAATGCGCTGCCACCAGTGGTCGAAGCCCTCGCAGAACACCTTGAGGATACGGTTCATCGTCCCGTGGACGACATCCTCGAGTTCATCGGGCGCGATGGACGACGACACGGGGCCTCCGGGGATGGGACGCGCACCAGCTGCGCACGACCTCCGGATGAGAGGGGCGGGCGAACCGAGCGTCACGGCGTGGGGAACGGCGGTGGACTATAGCCGAAGCACTCCCGACTCTCTCGGGAATGCGGTCGAGCGCTCGCGCCGACCACGACCGCGGCCGGCCCCCCTCGGGATACGGCGAGGTCGGCCACAAATATTATTACTTAGCACAATCTTTCTTATGCCAAGCACCGGGCCTACGACGCACTCACGACGCTAAGTCGTTGCCCCGTATCGATTCGTCACTGGCACACACCGTGCTGTGTTGCATCGCTGCGTCCCGCGATGCGCCACCGGCACGGGGTCCTGTACTCGGACCGCCCCCCTGCCCGGCACGTTGCCCCGGATGACCCCGCCGCAACGAGGGGTCCCGGATCGGACGCCCCATGTACCGACGCCGGGCGGCTGTACCGCCCTTCGCTTGCCTAGGGGGTGAGCGGGGGTGGTGTCCGGCGTCGGCTCGTCTCACGCCCCGGGGATCGGGGACCGAACGCACGAACGCCCGCGCGGCTCATGGCCACGCGGGCGTTCGTGTCGGTGCTGCGAAGGATGGAGGCGGCACCCGGATTCGAACCGGGGAAT
>CAZZLY010000050.1:7255-20121 GCA_964655175.1 uncultured bacterium | reverse complement strand
CGATCCGCACGGCGCTCGATGCCGCACGACTCGACGCCGACGCGTTCGTGCGCGACGAGGCGACCCGCGCGTGGGAGACGCTGTCATGAGGACGCCGCTGCGGAGCGCGCTCCTGCTCGCGGCACTCGCACCCGGCGTGGCGAACGCCACCCCCGCGCGCGGCGTCGACGTGTCGTCGCTCGCGGCGGTCGAATCACACGGCGGTCGCTTCCGCGACGCGAGCGGCGAGGCCGACGCGCTCACGCTGCTGCATCGCGCCGGCTGCGATGCGGTGCGGCTGCGCGTGTGGCACACGCCGAGCGACCCCGACGCCTCGCTCGAGGCGATGCTCGCGCTCGCGCGGCGGGCGCACGCGCTCGACATGCGCGTGCTCGTGGACCTGCACTACAGCGACACGTGGGCCGACCCCGCGCATCAGACGCCGCCGGCGGCCTGGCAGCGGCTCGCGTTCGCCGCCCTCGCCGACTCGACCGAGCACTGGACGCGCGACGTGATCGCAGCGTTCGTCTCGCAGGGCACGGCGCCCGAGGCGGTGCAGGTCGGCAACGAGGTGGACCGCGGCATGCTGTGGGAGCACGGTCGCCTGACGTCGGACGCGACGAGCATGGACCGGTTCGCGGTCCTCGTCGCGCGGGGCGCGGCGGGCGTGCGCGCGGCCTGCCCGCAGGCGCGCGTCATGGTGCACGTCACCGCGGGGCGCGACGCCGCGACGACGTGCGCGTTCCTCGATGGCCTCGCGCGCCGTCACGTGCGCGTCGATGCCCTCGGCGTGTCGTACTATCCGCGCTGGCACGGCTCGCTCGCGCACCTGCGCACGTGGCTCGCCGCGATCGCGCGGCACGTGCGCGTGCCCATCACCGTGGTCGAGACCGCGTACCCGTGGACGCTCGCGTGGTTCGACGACACGCACAACGTGTTCGGCGACGCGCGCGCGCTGCTCACCGGCACGCCCGCGAGTGCCGCGGGTCAGGTCGCGTACCTTGAGGCGCTGCGAGGTACCCTCACCGTGCTGCCCGAGTCGCAGCGCGGCGGGCTCTACTGGTGGGAACCCGCGTGGATCGCCGTGCCCGGCGCGGGCTCGCCGTGGGAGAACGCGACGCTGTTCGACGCCGAGGGCGTGCTGCAGCCCGCGGCGCGCACGCTCGGCGGCGATCAGCCGAGTCGCTGACCCTCGACCCAGCGCGCGTCGCCGTCGGCGAAGAACTCCTTCTTCCAGATCGGCACCGTGCGCTTGAGCTCGTCCATGATCCAGCGCGACGCCTCGAACGCCTCGGCGCGGTGTCCCGACGCGACGACCACCGCGACGCTCGCCTCGGTGACCGGCACCTCGCCCAGACGATGCACCACGCGGCAGTGCGCGAGTCCGAAGCGTTCGCACGCGGCGCGCTCGAGCGCCGACAACGCCTCGCGCGCCATGGTCTCGTGCGCCTCGTACGCCAGCTTGAGCACGGCGCGACCGTCGTGATGATCGCGCGTGGTGCCCAGGAACAGATTGATCGCGCCGCACGCGGGCTGCGCGGCCGCCGCGAGCAACGGCGCCACGTCGATCGGGCCGTGCGTAAGCTCAGCCATGCGACGCTCCCCGCCGCGGCCGCGCGGGGCGCGTGCGCGTGCGCGTCGCCGCCGCACGTCGCGCGGGCCGCGTGGAGGTGGACACCGGCGTCCTCGTGGCGGGCACGCGTGCGGGGCGTGCCGATGCGGTCGTCGTGAGCGTGCGCCGCACGATGGGACGCTTGGGGCTGCGGCGCGCGATCGTGCGGAAGCCGGCGTCCCGGAACACGGACTCGAAGCCGGTGAACACGAACGCCGCCGGCTGCCGCGCGACGCTGTTCGCGTTGGGATAACCCTCCAGACTCGATGCCCCCCGCGACCGCGCGTACTCGGCCGCCGCGTGGACGAGCGCCGTGTGCACCCCGCGCCCGCGGTGGCCCGCCTTCACGTAGAAGCACGGCGCGGCCCACACGCCCTCGCCGGGCACGGGGGCGAGCACGCGCGAGTTCGCGAGCCGGGTGTAGACCTCGCGCGGCGCCACCGCGACCCAGCCCACGGGCTCGCCGTCGTCGTAGGCGATCAACCCCGGTGGCCCCTGCTTCACGAGCGCGTGCAGCGCGCGGCGGTTGCCCGCGCCCTTGCCGGCGCGGAACGCGGCGGCGGACCGACGCATCCACATGCACCAGCAACCCGCGCATGCACCGTTCGCTCCGAACAGCGCGACCAGGTCGCGCCAGCGATCCGGCGTGAGCGGCACGATGACGCGCGTCGGCGCGTCAGCGGTCGCGCGTGTGGTCGTGCGCGAGCGGACCGCCATGCGCCTAGCCCCCGCTCACGGGCGGCAGCAGCGACAGCTCGCAACCCTCGTGCAGCGCCGCATCGGGACGCACGAGACGACCGTCCACCGCATGGGCCAGATGCGGGCGCAGCTCGGCGAGGGCCGGATACACACCCTCCAGCGCGAGCAGCGCGGCCTCGACGCGGCTGCCGTCGGGCAGTTCGAGATGGGCGTGGGCACTGCCCACGCGCTCACGGGCCTGGGCGAACAGACGGACGACGATGCGCAAGGGTTGGAGTCTCCGGGGTCGGGAGCCTATGCTGCGGCCTCCATGGACACGAATCAAGACGATCCCACGCCCAAGCTGACCGTGATCGAGGGCGGACGCCCCGAGGCGCGGTTCACCTCCGAAGCGATGGCCGCGACCGCCGAGCGGTTGCGCGCGACCAACGCCCTCGGCGGTCGGGTCCGTCGCGGACTGATCGGCTGGACGTCGGTCATCACCGTGGGCTCGGTGGCGGGGATCGCACTCGGCCGGCTCGAGCTCGTCATGTTCCTCGTGCTCGCGGGACTGTTCGTGCTCGCGCAGTCGTGGGACCTGCGCGACCGCGCGCTCACGGGCGACCCCGAGGCCGACCGGGCGATCGCGCCCGCGCGCGCCGGGACGGTGCTGCGCGTGCTCGTGCCGCTCGTCATGCCGCTATTGGGCGTGGCCGTGTACGGCGGCATCGCCGCGTTCGCGCGCATGAGCCCCGCCGATGCCGCGCACGTCGCCGCGCTGCAGTGGAGCATCGCGGCCGCGTTCCTGTGTCTGCTCGCCGCCCTGCCGCCCATCCAGCAGCAGCTCGCGCGCACGTTCATGTCGGGCCCGTTCCCGGGTCACACCGCGCGGCTCACCGCGACCATGGCGCTCGTGGTGTTGCTGCTCCCGGTACCCGCCGCGCTGCTCATGTCGGACCTCGTCGGCCTGACGCAGCGCTCCCCCGCCCCGCTCATCGAGGTGCCCGGGCTCGTCGGGCAGCTCGTGGGCATGGTCACGTTCTCGTTCGCGGCCGTGGGTCTGGGCATGGGCCGCGGCTGGCGCGAGACGTGCGCACGCCTCGGGCTCGAGGGGATGCGACCGCACCACCCCATCCTCGCCGCCGTCGGTCTGGCCGCGGTGACCGGCGTGAACTTCGGCATGGAGTGGATCGAGCGCACGCGGTTCCACGACCTGTGGCTGCGCGATCAGGACATGGTGCGGCTGATGACCGCGCACCTCGGGCTCGCCGCGACGATCGTGCTGGGTCTGTGCGCGGGACTCGGCGAGGAGATCCTCGTGCGCGGCGCGTTGCAGCCGCGCACCGGGCTGTTCTGGGCGTCGCTGCTGTTCGCGGCCGGCCACGTGCAGTACACGTGGTTCGGCATGCTCACGATCCTCGCGCTCGGCATCACGCTGGGGCTGATCCGCCGCGCCTCGAACACGACGACGGTGATCGTCGTGCACATGCTCTACGACATCGTGGCGGCACTCGGCGCGAAGTGACGCGGCGGATCAGCGTGCGGGCTTGAGTGCGCGCGTCGCGAGGAACGTGTCCAGATGCCGTCCCAGCGCGCTCTCGCTCCAGCGATCCTCGTAGAGTCCGGTGAGCACGAAGCCGGCGTCGAGCTGCCCGCCGATCTGATCGCCCAGGGAGTGGCCGAACGAGAGCGGATAACCCTTCTGCGTGAAGTACGCGCGCTCCTCGGCGGTGGCGTCGGCGACGTCCGAGTACGGGATCGCGTGACGCACCACGAGTTCACCGCGCACCTCGGCCGCGACCGCGTCGAACAGGTACTCGACCGGGTTGGTGAACCCGCTCAACAGCACGCCGCCGGGGCGCAGCACGCGGAACGCCTCGCGCCACACCGGGCGCACGTCGGGCACGAACGCGTTGGCGCACGGATGGAACACCATCGCGAACGACGCGTCGGGGAACGCCGACAGGTCGCGCATGTCCCCCAGCACCGAGCGGATCGCGAGTCCCTCACGCCGCGCGACGACCTGATCCTGTTCCAACTGCGCCGGCGAGTTGTCGAGCACGGTCACGCGCGCGCCGGCCGCCGCCAGCACCGGCGCCTGCTGGCCGCCCGCGCCCGCCAGCAGCAGCACGGGCTCGTCGGCGAGCGGCGGGAACCAATCGCGCGGCACGGGCTTGGTGGGCGTGAGCACGATCGACCAGCGCCCCGCGCGCGCCTCGGCGATGCAGGCCGCGTCCACCGGCCGCGTCCAGCGGTCGCCCTGCGCGACGAGCGCGTCCCACGCCGCGCGATTGCGGCGCGCGACGTCGTCGGTGGGTTCGTGCGGACTCATCGCGTGGGCTTCGCTCGACCGGTCCGCGCGTCGGCGCGGATCAGCGGACCGCCTGTCCCGGCTTGGAGACCACGACGCGCGCGTTCACGCCGAACTTCACCAGCTCGGCCTCGAGGGCCTCGGGCGTGCCGGTGAGCAGCGGGAACGTGCCGTAGTGACACGGCACGATGAACGCCGCGCGGATGAGCTTGGCGGCGTACGCGGCCTCGCGGGGGCCCATCGTGAAGTGATCGCCGATCGGCATGACCACGACCTCGGGACGGTACAGGTCGGCCACGATCTGCATGTCCATCGTCGGGCCCGTGTCGCCGGTGAAGTAGATCGGCACACCGTTCTCGAGCGTGACCACGAACCCGGCCGGATCGCCGCCGTACACCGGGCCGTCGGGGCCCGAGAAGCTGCTCGAGTGCGTCGCGTTGGTCATCGTGACGCGCACGCCGTGCAGCGACGTGCTGCCGCCCTTGTTCATGCCCACGACGTGCTTGGCGCCGTGCGCCTCGAGCCACGCCGCCGCCTCGTGGATGCACACCACGGTGGAGCCGTGCTGCTGCGCCAGGCGCAGCACGTCACCCGAGTGATCGCCGTGCGCGTGCGTCAACAGGATGGCGTCCACCTGGGGGATCGGAGCGTCCCCCAGCGGCGTCATGGGGTTGCCCTCCATCCACGGATCGATGAGCAGGTGCTTGCCGCGCGGCGTGACCAGATGGAACGACGAATGCCCCAGCCACGTGAGCGTGAAGCCCTTGTCGAAGACCTTCATGACGACTCCCGATCGCTGCGCGCTGTGCGCGCGGACCTGTGTGGCGCGAAACGACCACGGACGTGCCGACGTCGTTGCGGCGCGGACGCCGGCGGCTCGATCGACCCCCGTGCGCACCCGTCGCGCGCATCGGTCCCGGTCGGCCCGCAGTTTCGCACAGGTGCGCACGACCGTGCACGCACGGACGCCCACGCGTGACACCGACGTCAGTTGCGACCGATGTCCGAGGGCGGCGGCGGGGGTGGCGACGGGCGCCCGCCGCGTGGACCCAACGCCTCGAGCAGACGTTGCAGTCGCTGCGCGCGGTCCACGACGCTCTCCTCGGCGAGCAGTTCCAGCTTGAGCTCGTCGGGCAACCGCGCCGCGGTCGCGAGCGCGCCCACGACCTGTCGCAGCGAGGCGTCGGCGGGGTGCGTCGGCGGCGCCAGCCAGACCTCGGGCCCGAGCGGCGCGAGCCGATCGCGACAGGCGACGAGGTCCTGCCGCACCATGCCGATGAGCGGATCGTCCTCGCTGTACGGGGCATCGCGCAGCACCTCGACCTCGCACGCGCGGTACGGGTACTCCTTGGCCACGCGACCGAACCGCACGCGCTCCGTGCCGCGCACGAGCAGGTCGTAGTGGTCGTTGGGCAACCACTCCACGGTCACGAACGTCGCCAGGCAACCGAGTGCGTGGAACGGCGGACTGCCGTGATAGTCGTCCTGCCAGCCGGGCGCCAGCGTGGCCAACGCGATCGTGCGGCCGGCCGAGAGCGCATCGCGCACCATGGTGCGGTAGCGCAGCTCGAAGATGCGCAGCGGCATCTCGGCGCCGGGGAACAGCACGGTGCCGGGCAGCGGGAACACCGGCACGGGGCGCAGCGGGTTCGGGTTCATGCGACGGAACGGCGCGGCCGGCGGGAGCACGCGGCTCCCGCCGTCGCCGCGACGATCACTCCTCGTCGCGCAGGAACTCGAGGACCTCCTCGACGTGACCATCCACCTTCACCTTCGGGTAGATCTGGGCCACGCGACCGGTCTTGTCGATCACGAACGTGGTGCGCTCCACGCCCATGGACTTGTTCCCGTACAGGTTCTTCATCTTCCACACGCCGTACGCCTTGGCCGTGACCGCATCCGGGTCCGAGAGCAGGTCGAACGGCAGCTGGTGGCGGAACTGGAACGCGTTGTGCGACTCGAGCGAGTCCGGCGAGACGCCGTAGATCACCGCGCCGAGCTGCTTGAAGTCGTACGCGTAATCGCGGAACGAGCACGCCTCCTTGGTGCAACCGGGCGTCTCGTCCTTCGGGTAGAAGTACAGCACCAGCGTGGACTTGCCCTTGAACTGACGCAGCGTGACCGTCTCGCCCGACGTGGACGGGAGCGAGAAATCCGGTGCCGGCTTGCCGATGACCGGCTGCAGCATGGACGTGGCCATAGGGGGATCCTCCGGGAAAATCGTGCGGGCCCCCGTCGAAAGGGGCCCGGCACGACGCATGAGGCCGCGCGAGCGCGGCGTGAGCGCGTGGACTTACTTGCCGGCGGGCTGCATGGCGAGCGCGCGATCGAGATTCGCGGCCACCACGTCCCAGTCCAGGTTGTTGAAGAAGGCGTCGATGTACTTGGCGCGCGCACGGCCGTAGTCGAACCAGTACGCGTGCTCGTACACGTCGAGCGCCAGGATCGGCGTGGCGTTCCACACCGGGAAGGTGTTCTGCGCGTCACCGACGACCGTGGTGAGCATGCTCAGGTCGTGGTCGTAGGCGAGCCACACCCAGCCGCGCGCCGCGAGGCCCGACGCCTTGAAGTCGGCCAGCCACGCGTCGTACGACGGGAAGTCGCGCTCGATGAGCTCGCGCAGCTTGCCCGCGGGCGAGCCACCGTTGCCGCCGAGGTGCGCGAAGTAGGTCTCGTGGTTCTTCATGCCGCCGATCGCGAACGAGTAGTCCACGCGCAGCGAGCGCAGGTCGCTGAAGATCTGGTTGGCGGTCGTGCGATCGACCGCGTCGAGCTTCTTCTGGATCTCGTTCACCTTGCCCACGTAGCCCTTGTAGAGCTCGTAGTGCTCTTCCTGCGTGCGGGCCGAGATGCCGTTGAGTTCGCGGATCGACGCGAACGTCTTCGGGGTGAGGTCCTTCCAGGCCATGGGAACTCCTTGAGAGGTGGGGCGATAGGCGCGTCAGGGGCGCGGGGGCCCCGGGAATGGCTGCGGGGGGACGAGCAAGGTAGCCCCCGCAGCGCGGGGGCGGCAAGCCCGGAGCGCGTCCCGGGGCGGTTCTTCACGCCCTTGTGACGGTTCCACAGGGGTTTCCGGCCACGGACGCCCCCGCGGGACGGCCTCAGGGGGCGATCGGGCGCTCCCGGAACCCCTCGGCGGTGCGGATCCGCCCGGTGCGGACCGAGTCGTACAGCGCGCGGGCGCGCGGGCCGCTCACCTCGCACTGGTCGTCGAATCGGCGGCAGGCCGCCAGGGTGAACCCGCAGCCGCAGCTGCACGACCGACCGTTCGCCAGACGCAGGAACACCTCGCGCGACGCGGGCGTGAGCGCCGCCAGGTCGAGGTCGGGCAGTTCGTCCACCCAGCGCGTCTTCTCGTCCGTCTCGATCCGCGCCAGCCGCAGCGCGCGCGCGACCACGTCCTCCCCGCCCTCGTCGGGCGCGGGGGCGACCGCCTCGGGCGCGCTCTGCCGCACGGGCATGTCGAAACTCGAG
The DNA here is from genome assembly GCA_964655175.1 of uncultured bacterium. Classification (GTDB taxonomy): domain Bacteria; phylum Eisenbacteria; class RBG-16-71-46; order RBG-16-71-46; family RBG-16-71-46; genus JAIOPA01. The sequence continues at coordinate 12,067 of CAZZLY010000050.1, read as the reverse complement.
TGCATGGCCCACGCCGCCAACACCGCGGCGAGCAGCACCAGGACGACGACCAGACCGCGCAGGGACGACCGCATGGGGCAAGGCTACCGGAGCGCGCGCCGCGATGCACGCGTCCTGAGATGCGTCCCTCGCGCCGCGGGCCGCCGCCCGCTCGCCCGAGTCGGCCGAGCGCGCTAGCATGGCTCGCAACGGAGGGTCCCCCCATGAGCTGGATACCGATGATCGCCCGCGAGCAGGCGCAGAGCACGCTGAGCTCGGTCTACGACGTCATCGCCGACTACTCCTCGAGTGGCCGGTTGTCGAACATCTGGATGGCGTGGGGCGGCGACGAACGCGGCCTCGCCACGCTGCACGCGCACTACCGCATCCTCATGGGCGACCCCGCGCCGCTCACGCCCGAGCAGGCCGACATGATCGGGCTCGTGGTGAGCGCCACCAACGGCTGCACCTACTGCGTCACGCACAGCGGCCTGCGACTGGCCGCGCTCCTGGGCGATGCGGCGGCCCGTGCGATCGCGCGCGACTACCGCACCGCCAATCTCGCCGCACGCGATCGCGTGCTGCTCGACGCGGCGGTCGCGATCACCTGCGAACCGTGCGAGCGCACCGCGGCCGATCTGGATCGCCTGCGCGAGTACGGCTTCGACGATGCCGCGATCCTGCGCGCGCTGGGCATCGCCTCGTTCTACAACCTCGTGAACCGCATGGCGTGCGCCATGGGCGTGCCGCTCGAGGCCGGTGTCACCGCGTGGGAGTACGGCTCGCCGAGGTCGTGAGCGTGCTCGACGCGGGCGCTCAGGCGCCGCACGCGGCCGTGTAGATCGCGAGCAGACCGTCCAGATGCGCCCGCGGCGTGCACGCCTGCAGGACGTGCGCGCGACCGGCCTCGCCCCAGGCGGTGGCCGACGGATCCGCGAGCGCGCGCTGCACCGCGGCGGTGAAGCCGGCGCGATCGTCCGGCGCCACCAGCAGTCCCGTGCGTTCGTGCTGCACGAGTTCGCCCACCGCGCCGATGCGCGTGGCGACGACGGGACGCGCATCGAGCATGGCTTCGGCGACGACGTAACCGAACGTCTCGGGGAACGCGCTCGGGACCACGACCACGCTCGCGCGCGCGCGCACCGCGGCCAGCGCCTCGGGCGTGAGCGGGCCCAGCGGATGCAGGTTGGCACTCGGCTGCGCGCGCAGCCACGCCTCGCGCGGGCCGCCCCCGGCGACCCACAGCGGCACGGGTGCGATCGCACGGGCCAGATCGGGCAACCGATCCACGCCCTTCTCGTCCGACAACCGGCCCACGAACAACACGAAGCGCTCGGGGATCGCGGGCCCGGACCACGCGGCGGTCCCGGGGGCATCGACGCCGTGCGACAGAACCCGGATGCGCGCGGCGTCCCCGCCCATGCGCACCGCCTGATCGTGCGCGAACCGCGACGGTGCGATGAACGTGCGCACGGGTGCGTAGGCGTGCCGCCGATCGTGCTCGTACGCCTCGAACGCACCGACGAGCGACTTGGCCACCGAACCCTGCACGCACCCGGTCGCCGCCGCGTGCCAGTGCTGCCCGCCGCGGCAGCGCTCGCAGAACGCACCGTGCGCGAACAGGATGCGATTCGTGCACCACGGCTTGAAGTCGTGCAGCGTCATGACCACGGGCACGCCGCGCCGGTCGAGTTCGGCGATCACCGACGGCGTGAGGTAACGACTCGGCGCGTGCACGTGCGCGACGTCGGGACGCCACGCGTCGAGCAGGCCACCCAACGCACGTGCGGCGGGCGCGGACCAGACCGTGCGCGGCAGCTGCGGCAGCTGGCGCCAGGCCGGCACGTCCTCGCCGAACGCGGCCGCCGGCGCGAAGTGCTCGGCGAACGGGCTCGGACGGTTGCGCGGATCGCGCGTCGCGAAGTGCGCGACCTCGTGCCCGGCCGCCTCGAGCCAGCGCGTCTCGTCGAACAGCGTGCGCTCCACCCCGCCCTTGGGCCAGAGGAAGGCGTTCAACATGAGCACGCGCATCGGACCTCCGCGTGGGTTCAGGCGCCGGCGGCGACCTCGAGCGGGAACTCGATCAACGCCGTGCCGATGCCCGGGGACCGCTCGTGCTCGAGCACGCGGCCCGCGAGATCGCCCAGCAGGAAACCGCGCAACACCTCGAGGTGGCGCAGGCCGGCATCGGGCCACGCCTTCTCGATCCACTCCGGCGACAGCTCCGCGAGCGCGCTCCAGCGCCCGGTGCGAATGGCCGCGAGCACCGCGTCGTCGAGGTCGATCGCCTCGGCGAGTTCGCGGCGCAGGTTGAACGCGTGCTGGTTGAACGACAGCGCGCCGCCGACCACGAACGCGATGCGCTCGCTGCGCGCGTGCAGCGCCAGACGCACGGCCTCGCCCCACGCGCGGTGCTCCTCGCGCGAGCCCTCGCCCAGCGACAGCGGCACCACCGGCACGTCGTGGCCGCGCACCAGGAAGTGCAGCGGCACGCTGAGCCCGGTGTCGGTGCCGCGCCGCCCGGTGGCCGCGCGCACGCCGGCCTTGTTGGCGGCCTCGACCACCGCGCGTGCGATCGTGGGATGCCCCGGGCAGTCGTAGCGCGGCTCGACCGCGAAGCCCGGCAGGTCGATCACGCTCTTGTGCTCGCGCGCATCGTCGGCCAGGAACGGTCCCGTGCTCGTCCAACGCGAACTCACCGCGACGATGGCGTCCGGACCCTCGGCGGCCAGGCTCTCGCCGGCACGGGTCAGCGCCTCGATCATCTCGGTGTAGTCGCCCCGCTGCTCGTCGATGAGCATGGTGGGCACGCTGGGCAGGAGGAACGCACGTGAGGTCAACATGAGCGCTCCAAGGTGAGGCAGCGCGCGCGGAGCGTCAACCCGGCACGGGGGTCGCGGGTGCGTGCGGCGTGCGACGCGACCGAGGTGCGCACACCGGTGGTCGCGCGCGCGTCGCATGGCCTATCCTCGCGGACATGACCGCCGACTGGGACGCGCGCTACGCCGAAACGGGTTGGGCCTTCGGGACCGAGCCCAACGACTTCCTGCGCGAACAGGCGCACGTCCTGCCCGCGCACGGTCGCGTGCTGTGCCTGGCCGAGGGCGAGGGCCGCAACGCCGTGTGGCTCGCGGAACGCGGCCATCGCGTGACCGGCGTGGACACGGCCGCGGTGGGACTGGCGAAGGCGCACGCGCTCGCGGCCACACGCGGCGTCACGATCGAGACCGTGGTCGCCGACCTCGCCACGTTCGACCTGGGCCACGAGGCGTGGGACGCGATCGTGAGCATCTTCGCGCACGTGCCCGCCGACGTGCGCCGCCGCGTGCACGCCGCGATCCCGCACGCGCTGCGCCCCCACGGCGTGCTGCTGCTCGAGGCGTATCGGCCCGAGCAGTTGCAGCAGGGCACCGGGGGGCCGCCCGACGACGCCCGCATGTTGAATCTGGCGCGGTTGCGCGCCGAACTCGTCGGGCTCGACGAGGTGCTGGCGCGCGAGGTCACGCGCGACGTGATCGAGGGCCGCTACCACACCGGGGCCGCGCACACGGTGCAGTGGATCGGGCGCCGAACGGCCTGACGCGCACGTTCGCAGGGCCCGGATGCGCTCGCGGTCACCGGCATGGCGCACGTCGCGCGCGAACGTCGTGAACCCGCACCGCGGCATCGCCCCCGGCGTGCGCGCCGCGGGCACGCGTGCCACTAGTGATGGCGGATCTTGAACTCCGCCGCCGCGCGCTCGGCGGCGCGTTCGTTGCCCGCGCCGACCGCGACGCCCTTCTCCTGCGCCACCGCGAGCAGCTCGCCCGGCAGCGGGAACACGATGCGCTCCTCGACCAGCTGGAACGGCTCGACCTTGAACGCGCCCAGCTCGCACACGCGCGCCACGCACGCCTGCACGATCGCCTCGGGCGTCGAGGCGCCCGCGGTCAGGCCCACGTCGCCCACCAACCACTCGGGCCGGATGTCGCTCGCCGACTCGATGAGATGCGCCTGCGCACCGAGCGCAGCCGCGACCTCGACGAGCCGATTGGCGTTGCTGCTCGCGGGCGCGCCCACGACCAGCACCGTGCCGCACTTGGGCGCCATGACCTTGACCGCGTTCTGGCGGTTCTGCGTCGCGTAGCAGATGTCGTCCTTGGCCGGTTCCTTCACCTTGGGATAGCGCTTGCGCAGCGCGCCCACGATGGCGGCGCAATCATCGAGCGACAGCGTCGTCTGCGTGATGTAGGCGACCTTGTCGGGATCGGGCAGCTGCAGCGCCTCGACCTCGGCCACGGACTCGCACACGACGATCGCCTCGGGGGCCTCGCCCACCGTGCCGATCACCTCGACGTGCTCGCGATGTCCCACCATGACGATCGTGTAGCCGTCCTTGGCGTAGCGCAGCGCCTCGAGATGCACCTTGGTCACGAGCGGACAGGTGGCGTCGAGGGCGCGCAGGTTGCGCGCGCGCGCTTCGGCGCGCACCGCGGGCGACACGCCGTGCGCCGAGAAGATCACCACCGCGCCCTCGGGCACCTCGGTCAGATCGTCGGTGAACACCGCGCCCTTGGCGCGCAGGTCCTCGACCACGTGCCGGTTGTGCACGATCTCGTGGCGCACGTAGATGGGCGCGCCGTACACCTGCAGCGCCATGTCCACGATGTCGATGGCGCGGTCCACACCGGCGCAGAAGCCGCGCGGGGCGGCCAACCAGAGGGTGCGGGTGGACTCGGACATGGTGGCGTGCTCCTGGACGTTGCGAGGGGGCGGGCGCGGCACGGGACCGCGCGGGAGACCGGGGTGCGAGGCTAACGCAGCCGCGCCGGGGCGGCCAGTGCCGCATGCGCA
>CAZZLY010000050.1:4212-7155 GCA_964655175.1 uncultured bacterium | reverse complement strand
CGACGCGTCAGCGCGTGCGCGCGGTGTCGGCGGCGGCGGGGCGCAACGCCTGCAGGCTGTCGGCCTCGAACACGGCGCGCAGCGAGTCCGGCGCCGCCGCGCGCAACTCGCGCAGCCCCTTCTCGGCGCGCGCCTTGTCGTCCGGCTGCCGGAACAGCGTGATCGCGCGCCGGTACGCATCGAGCGCACCGCGCACGTCGCTCGTCTCGGACAGCGCCTCCGCCAGCAGCCACCACGCCTCGCCCGACTTGGGCGACGACCGCACGCCCTCGCGCGCGATGGACAGCGCCACGTCGACACGACCCTGCCGCGCGAAGTGACGCGCCGCCCCCTCGCGCACCTCGGCATCGCCTCCCGCGACCGCGAGCCAGCGCTTCCACACCTCGCCCGCCTGATCCTCGCGCCCGAGCGCGACCCATTCGCGGATCTGGCCACGGTAGGCCCACGCCTGCAGCGAATCCACCCGCTCGGCGCGGTAGTAGAGCGCGATCGCGCGCGTGGGATTGCCCGCACGCGATTCCAGATTGGCGGCGTTGATGAGCGCGCTCTCGTCGTCGGGATCGGCGTCGAGCGCACGGCGGTACGCGTCGCGCGCCTCACCGTCGCGCCCGGTCGCCGCCAACACGACGCCCAGATCGCGCCACGCCTTGGCGTAGCCCGGCTTGAGCCCCACCGCACCGCGCAACGCCTTCTCGGCGCCGGCGCGATCGCCCGCGCGACCGCGCACGAACCCGAGCGCGCGCCACACCTCGGCGTCGCCGGGCACGCGGCGCACCAGCTTCTCGAGCATGCGCGAGGCGCGCGTCGTGTCGCCCAGTTCGCACAGCGCGAGCGCGTACTCCATCTGCGTGGGCACGCTCTCGGGATCGCGCCGCAGTTCCTCGCGGAACGCGCGCGCCGCCGGATCGTACTGCTGCCGCGAGGCGAACAGCAGCCCCATGCGATAACTCGGGCCGCGCAGCTGCGGATCGTGCTTGGCGGCGTTGTTGTACGACACGATCGCCGCCGCGTACGCGCGCTGCTCCTCGAACATGAGTCCGCGCCCGAACTCCTCGGCCGCGCGCTGTCGCGCGTTGACGAGCGCGGTGTCCACGTCGGTGGTGATCGGCGCCGGCGTGCGCGTGGGCGCGGGCTTGGGCCGCGACAGGAACGGCGCCGGCGCGGATTCCGTCTGCACGGTGTCGCGTCCCGCCGCGTGGGCGATCGTCACGGTACCGAGCAGGGCACAGGCGACGACGAGCCACGCCACCGTGGGCCACGACGGACGATGCGAACGGATCGGGTTGGACACGGGACTCTCCGAACAGGGCGCGACGGGGAACGGATGCCGGGGAAAGTAGCACGCGGCGCGGTCCGGACCATGTGCTAGCGTCCGCGCATGCGCTCGACGAGTCGCCGCCCACGTCCCCACCGCGTGCCGCGGGTGCGTGCATGACGCCCGCCGTCACGCGCGCCGACGGCCTGCGCCTCGAGAGCGTCGAGGCGGCCGCCTGGCGCAGTCTGGCGGGCCACGCCACGCCGCAGGACCACGCGGCGCTCGGTCTGGCGACGCATCGATTCGACGGGGCGTTCGCGCTGACCACCGCGCGCGCCGAGTCGCTGCACTGGAACCGCGTCTGGGGCGTGGGGCTCACCGAACCGGTGCGCGAGGGCACGCTCGCCACGCTCGTGACCCTGGCGCGCGGGCGCGAGACCGGCTTCGCGGTGCCCCTCTGCCCGTTCGCGGAACCCGCCGACACCGATCGCCGGCTCGAGGCCGCCGGGTTCGGGACGTTCTTCCATCATCTGAAGTGGTGTCGCGACGCGCGGCCCGCGGAGCCGGTGACCACGTCGCTGCGCGTGCGCGTCGCGGGTCCCGACGATGCCGACGTGTGGGGAGAACTCGCCGCCCGCGTGCTGGGTGAATCCGCGGCGCACGGCGCGTGGCTCGCGCGCAGCGTGGGTCGTCCGGGTTGGTCGCACGTCATGGCCTGCGACGGCGAGACGCCGGTCGCGGTGGCCGCCCTGTACGTGCAGGACGACCACGCCTGGCTGGGGCTGGCCGCCACGGCGCCCACGCATCGGCGGCGCGGGGCGCAGCGCGCGCTGCTCGCCGAGCGGATCGCGCTCGCCCGCGCGCAGGGCGCGCAGGTCCTCACGCTCGAGACCGGTCCCGACTGGGAGGACGTGCCGGCGGAGGCGTTGCGCAATGCACGACGCGCCGGCTTCCGGGTGGCGTACGAACGCCCGGTCTGGCTGTGGACGGCCGTTTAGAGGGCAGAGCGCAACACATCGGTCCCGTCGCGAGCCGTTGCACCGCCCGACCACGTGCGTTCGCTCTGGCTGAACACCGTTCGGAACGGGGACGATGGAGTCATGGCACACACGACCTCGGCCCCTGCGGGCCCCGCGCGCCGCGTGCGCACCCTCCTGCTCCTGTGTTCGATCGTCTCGCTCGGCCTGACGACCCCGCGTCCCGCGGTCGCGCAGTCGCCGCGCGTGGCCGCCGCCCCGGTGCGTACCGCGCACGGCACGCTGCGCCGTGACGATGCGACCGCCGCGCTCAAGCGCGCCGGACGGCGGCAGAGCAATCTGGGCGTGGCCTCGTTCTATGGTGGGTTCTTCGCGGGTCGCGCCACCGCCAACGGCGAGGTGTTCGACCCGGGTCGCATGACCGCGGCGCACCGTCTGCTGCCGCTGGGCACGCACCTGCGCGTCACGAACCTCGAGAACGGTCGGCAGGTGATCGTGCGCGTGAACGATCGCGGCCCCTATCGCAAGGACCGCATCATCGATCTGTCGGTCGAGGCCGCGCGCCGTCTGGGCTTCCTGGGCTCGGGCGTGGCGCAGGTGAAGCTGGAGATCGTGAAGGCGTCGGAACTGAACGCGGCGCAGAAGCGCGACGTGTGGAGCCCGCGGGCCTCGCAGGCGCTCATCCGCGGCACCGCGGTCTCGACCAACGAC
>CAZZLY010000050.1:1858-4112 GCA_964655175.1 uncultured bacterium | reverse complement strand
GCGCGAGGTTCGCGAGTCCGGCGTGACGCCGAACGGTCCCGCCGCCTACGCCCCCGAATGACACGACGCCCGCGCCCGGGAGATCCCGGACGCGGGCGTGTGCGTTGCGGCGCGCGGGCGTCAGCGCCCGCGGGCGATCACTTGGCCTTGAAGGCCGGCTTGCGCTTCTCGATGTAGGCCGACAGACCTTCCTTGGCGTCCTCGCCCTGGAAGAGCAGCTGCTGCAGCTCGCGCTCGACCGCGAGCGCGCTCTCGAACGGCAGGTCCGCGCCCGACTGGACCGAACGCTTGATGCGGCCGATCGCCTTGGAGGCGCGGTTCGGGGCGCAGAAGCCCTCGGCGTAGGTCTGGATCTTGTCGAGGAACGCCGCGTTGTTCTCGGCCTCCCACACGTCGTTGATGATGCCCAGGTCGAGCGCCTTCTCGAACGTGAACACGTCGGCGGTGGCCATGAGCTCGATCGCCTTGGACTTGTTCACGAGGCGGGCCAGACGCTGCGTGCCGCCGGTGCCGGGGAGCACGCCCAGATTGATCTCGGGCAGACCCACCTTGCCCGCGCCCTTGCGCGCGATGCGGATGTCGGCCGCCATGGCGATCTCGAGGCCGCCGCCGACCGTGTGGCCGTTGAGCGCCGCGATGACCAGCTTGGGCGTGTGCTCGAGTCGGTTGAGCGTCTCGTTGGCGTGCAGGCAGAAGTAGTACTTGAACGTCGGATCCGCCGTCTTGAGCATGTTGATGTCGGCGCCGGCGCAGAAGAACTTCTCGCCCGAGCCACGGATCACGATGACCTGCACGGCCTCGTCGAAGCGCGCCTTGAGGATCGCCTCGTCGAGCTGGCGCATCATCTCGTGCGTGTAGCAGTTGCCCGGATCGAACGTGAGCTCGAACGTCATGACCCCGTTCTTGACGGAGGTGTTGACGAGCGTGGTCTGCGTGGTCGACATGGCGAGGACCTCTGGGGTGCGGGTGTGTGCGGCGGCGGGAACCCCGTCGCGCGCGGCGCGGCGGGCGCTGCGGCCGCATGAGAACGTGCGCAGGATAAGCGGGCGGCAGTATAGGAGCGCGTCCGAACGAGCGTCAAAGCCCGCGCGGGTTCGATCGCTGCGCACGCACGAGCGGGGCAAGCCGCTGCAGGAACGAGGGTTCGCGGTCGCGCAACGGGCGACGTAACGGGTCGCGGCGATCGCGGGACGCCGCACGCTCGCCTCGAACCGCGCGAATTCGTGCGATTCCGGGGCTCCTGGAAATTCGACACGAAATCAGCCGATTCCGGCGTCAAGCCCCCCGCCCGAAAGCCCCCGATGCGGCTCTTGGGCTGACAAGGGGGCACACAGACCCTCGCCCCTCTGGGTGCAGGCCGTACGGGGATGCCGAACGGTTCGCGGGTAGGCGGGATTCGCCAGGGCTCGGCACACTGCGCCAGTCAGGCGGAGGGTTCGCCTTACGCGGACTCGGGGCGGGTGGCGCGAGGGCTCACCGGGTGGGGCCGAACGTTCGGCCTGGCGCTGCCGGCAGCGATCCGGGGGGCGGTGGTCTCACGCGGGGACACGGTGCTCGCAGGGCAACGAAAATCCCTCGGCCGTATGCGCCCGAAGGCGACTGGTCGAGGGGTACATCCTACAGTCTAGTCCGATGGTCCGAATCGTCAATGGCCCCCTGCGAAAAAAGATGCGATTTTTCGGGAGGGCCATTTCTCGTTTGATAAAGCCATGCACGGCAATCGCTTAGGGTGCCTTCGAAGGCGCAGGTTGCGGCCCCTGCGCCGCCATGGGACCGGATTCGCCGACCGTGGGCTCACCCGGCGGAACCCCCGGGGCGCCCGCCGGACATGACGCCAACGACCCGCTCCCCTTGGATCCCTTGAATCTCCCCCGCACCTGATGCATCTTATCGTATATCTACGATGAACGATTGCTTCGACCCCGGAGGATCCATGAACCCGAGCACCCAGGACAACGTGACCGCGTTCGACGAGGAGCTGGCCGCCATGGCCCGCGCGCTGTCGCACCCGGCGCGCGTGGCGATCGTGCGGCACCTGGCCGAAGCCGGCACCTGCATCTGCGGCCAGATCGTCGAGGTCATGCCGCTCGCGCAGGCGACCGTGTCGCAGCACCTCAAGGTGCTCAAGGAGGCCGGGCTCGTGCAGGGCGAAGTGGACGGACCGCGCACCTGCTACTGCGTCGCACCCGCTGGACTCAAGCGATTCAAGGAGCTCGTGGCCGCGCTGCCGTGACGACGCGCACGAACCTTCTCT
>CAZZLY010000050.1:0-1758 GCA_964655175.1 uncultured bacterium | reverse complement strand
GGCTCGAGCAAGGCCGACACGAGCGCGTCCTCGTGCTGCAGCACCACCGTGATCGCGGCGCCCGTGGCCGTGGCGAGCGCGGAGAGCGTGGCGGTGGACCCGCGCAGCATCGTGCGCGAGAAGTACGGCGAAGTGGCGTCCGGCACGTGCGTCGGCGTCGGCTGCTGCGGCGCGGCGCCCGATGACGAGGCCGCGCTCGCCGCGTTCGGCTACACGCCCGAGCAGCGCGCCGCGATCCCCGAGGGCGCCAATCTGGGTCTGGGCTGCGGCAATCCGATCGCGCACGCCAAGCTGCAGAAGGGCGAGGTCGTGCTGGATCTGGGCAGCGGCGGCGGCATCGACTGCTTCCTCGCGGCGCGCGAGGTGGGTGCCACCGGTCGCGTCATCGGCGTGGACATGACGCCGGCCATGATCGAACGCGCGCGCGCGAACCGCGTGCGCATCGACGCCACGAACGTCGAGTTCCGGTTGGGCGAGATCGAGCACCTGCCCGTGGCCGACGCGAGCGTGGACGTGATCATCTCGAACTGCGTCGTGAACCTGTCCCCCGACAAGTCGCAGGTGTTCCGCGAGGCGCTGCGCGTGCTCAAGCCGGGCGGCCGCCTGGTGGTGAGCGACCTCGTGCTGCTGCACGCGCTGTCGCCGGAACTGCAGCGCAACGTGGACCTGTACGTGGGCTGCATCGCGGGCGCGTCGCTCAAGGAGGAGTACCTGCAGCTCATGCGCGACGCCGGGTTCGCGGACGTGCGCGTGGTCGAGGAGATCGGCTACACGGTGGGTATGGAGCGCCTCGCGGAGGGCAGCCCGGAGCGCGACGCGTTCCGTGCGGTCACCTCGGTGAAGGTGTGGGCGCTCAAGCGATAGACGCAGCGTCGCCGGAAGGTCGGACGCTTCGTTGACAACGGGCGGGGGCGGGACGCGGTAGCATGGTGGCATGCGTCCCCTACCCCGCCCGTTCGTCCTGACCGCACTGTGCGCGCTGCTGCTGGGCGCCGTCGCAGCCGTCCCCGCGCCGTCGCGCGAGGCCGAACTGCACGCGTTCGTCGAGGTCGACGACCCGCCGCAGGTGCGTTCGCGCGTGCAGGCCACGCTGGGCAACGCCGGCCTCGACGCGCCCGCGGGCCAGCGCGTGATGATCAAGGTGAACGTGGACACGCTCGGCCTGGTGACCGAGGCGAGCGTGTACAAGGGTGGCACGCCGTTCGATTCCGCCGCGGTGGACGCCGCGCGCTGGTGGGTGTTCACGCCCGCGCGCCGCGCCGGACGCCCCGTGCCGTGCACGGTGGCGCTGCCGATCGAGACGAGCGCACCCGACGCCGACCCGATGGTGCCCGACGTGGTGCAGTTGGCGCTCGACGCCGAAGCCGCCGGTGACGTGCGCGGCGCACTCGACGCGTGGACCGGCGTGGGCCTGCGCGCCGGTGGAGCCCTGGTGGCCGACGCCTGGACGCCACGCGTACGCGCGATCACGTTGGCCGCGCGACTGCCCAAGCCCCCCGCGATCCCGCTGAGCGCGCAGGGCAAGGCGCGCGGCGCGCACAACGCGCTGCAGCGCACGATGGCGCGCGGCGACAACGAGGACTACGCGCGGCGCCTGAGCGAAGCGCTGCAGGAGGCCCCGTGGTACGCCGACGCGTATCGCTGGCGCGCCGCCGCCCGCGCGATGGCCGGCCAACGCGACGACGCGATGCGCGACCTCGTGTGCTACACGCTCGCCGCGCGTGATTCCGCCGCCACCGTGCTGGCCGACCGCGCCCT
>CAZZLY010000049.1:6103-20284 GCA_964655175.1 uncultured bacterium | reverse complement strand
TGCACGCCGCGCGTGGCGCACTCGCCACCGCGGCCTCACCCCGATCGCACCGCGTCGTGCGATTTGCACGCTTCGGGCTCGTCGTGTTCAGGGCCATGCATCTTGCGTTCACTGGAAGTGAAATTCGTACGGTATTCGCCTTCATGACCACATCGTGCTTCCTCGTGCGCGCACGCGTTGCCTATGCTCATGACACGTACTCTCTCTGCTTCCCTCGTGGTGCGACTCGAGACGTCCCGGGAATGCCTCCCGGATCGAGCGACCGAAGCGAGGGCTCCCCCGCGGTCCTGCCGGCCGCGAATCCCCGAGGTGTCCATGCGTCGACCGCTACTGGCGTTCGCTCTGTGTCTCGTCGTCCTCGAAGCGATCTCGGTCTCGAGCCGCGCGGCACTCGTGCCTCGCATCATCCCCATGCCGCAGTCGCTCAAGGCCGTCACCCTGCCGAAGCCGGTGGGCATCGCGGACTACATCAAGAACGACGCGGCGGCGATCGCGCTGGGCAAGGCGCTGTTCTGGGACATGCAGGCGGGCAGTGACGGCATGACGGCCTGTGCCACGTGTCACTTCCAGGCCGGCGCGGATGCGCGCGCCACGAACCAGCTCAATGCGGGCGCGAACGGTCGCTTCGATGTGGCCCGGCCCAATCACAAGCTGCTGGCGACGGAGTTCCCGTTCCACAAGCTCGCCGACGAGGTCGATCGCAACTCCACCGTGCTGCGCGACCGCGACGACGTCGTGGGTTCGCAGGGCGTTCACGGTGCGATGTTCAACGACGTCGTGCCGGGGGGCCGCAAGGACAACAGCACGCTGGTCCCCGCGGACCCGATGGGCTTCCACGTGGGCGGTGTGAACGTGCGTCGCGTGACCGGGCGTAACACGCCGTCCGTGATCAACGCCTCCTTCAACCTGCGCAACTTCTGGGACGGTCGTGCGAGCCGGTACTTCAACGGTCGCAATCCGTTCGGCGACACGGACACCAGCGCCCGCAACCTCATGGTGAACGATCTCGGCGAGCTCGTGCCCATGCGCGTCATGCTGGACCTCTCGAGCACGGCCTCGCAGGCGGTGGGTCCGCCGCTGTCCGACGTCGAGATGTCCGCGGGCGGCCGTACGTTCATGAAGCTGGGCAAGAAGATGCTCACGCTGACGCCGCTGGGCCTCCAGGAGGTCAAGGCCGACGACTCCGTGCTCGGCCCCTACTCGGCGACGCCGGCCAAGGGACTCAAGACCACCTACGCCGATCTGATCCGCGCCGCGTTCCAGGACAAGTGGTGGAACTCCAACCTCGTCGTGGACGGCGCGCTCCAGCCGGTGGCCGGCAAGACCGTCCCCACCGACGGGACGCGACTGCCCACCGACCAGTACTCGCTCATGGAGAGCAACTTCTCGTTGTTCTGGGGTCTCGCGATCGCGGCCTACGAGGCCACGCTCATCTCGGACGACGCGCCGTTCGATCAGTTCCGCGACGGCAATCCGACGGCGATCAGCAAGCAGCAGCTCATGGGCGTGCGCGTGTTCACCGGGATCGACGGCGGCAACTGCATGGGTTGCCATGCGGGCCCCGAGTTCACCGGCGCCGGCATCACCACGCGCCTCGACCCGATCGAGAACGATGGTGGCATCCAGCGCATGATCATGGCCGACCGCGTCCCGGGCATCTACGACGGTGGCTACTACAACATCGGCGTGCGTCCGCAGAGCGAGGACATCGGCCTGGCGGCGAGCGACCCGTTCGGCTATCCGCTGTCCGAGGCCATGCGCGAGGCGCAGTACCCCGGCAGCGTGAAGGACAACAAGCTGTGGCCGCCCATGCAGCCGGGCGAGCGCATCGCGGCCATGGGCACGTTCAAGACGCCCTCGCTGCGCAACGTCGAGCTCACCGGCCCCTACTTCCACAACGGTGGCGTCGCGACGCTGCAGGACGTCGTCGAGTTCTACACGCGTGGCGGTGACTTCCACGAGACGAACATCCAGAACCTGGACGCCGACCTCGTGCGCCAGCGTGGCCTGATCGGGCATCCGGCGCGCCAGCTCGCGCTGCTCAACTTCCTGCGCAGCCTCACCGACGAGCGCGTCCGTTACTACCGTGCGCCGTTCGACCATCCGGAGCTCCTGCTGCCGAACGGCACGATGGGCACCGAGCTCACGGTGCTGCAGGACCTCACGAACCCGGGCGCGGGTGTGGACGCCACGCTCCGCCTGCCGGCCACGGGTCGCAGCGGTCAGGCCACGCCCATCCGTCCGTTCCTCAACCTGCCGGTGTTCAGCGCCACCAGCATCCCGGCGCCGAATCCGACGATCGCCGAGCTCGCGCTGTTCGCGACCGACTCGATCACCTGCGCGTCGCGTCTCGACCTCGACGGCGACGTCTGGTGCAACGGTGGCGTCCGCCTGAACTCGCGCATGTCGCACAACATGAAGGGCGACATCGTGGGCGGCACGGGCATCCAGGTGACCGGCGACAGCCTGCTCCTGGTGGGCAACATGGTGTCCAAGGGCGCGGTGCGCCTGAGCCCGACCACGATGATGGATGGCGTCGCGGTGGACAACGCCGAGTACTACGCGCCTCTGGCCATGCCCGCGCTGCCGGTCGCGCCGACGCTGCCGCTCCTCCAGGCGTCGGTGGTGGTGCCGGCGAACGGCTTCCAGATCCTGCAGCCGGGCCGCTACGGCACGCTCATGGTGAACACGGGCGGCTGGGTCGTGCTGCAGCCGGGCACCTACGTGTTCAACCGCATCACGCTCGGCATCAATGCGTTCCTGCAGTACGACCCCGACGGTCAGGTCGACATGCCCGAGGGTCAGGCGGGCGAGATGCCGATCCACAACCTCGAGAAGGTCATCGTCCACACGAACGACATCGACATCGCGCGCGGCGCGATCATCTCGAACGGTGACGTGCGGCTGTCGACCCACTTCAAGATGTACGTGCGGACGCGCAACTCGCTCATCCGCATGAACCTCGATTCGCACGTGCACGGCTCGATCATCGCCCCGACGGCGCGATTCGTGATGCAGAACGGTTCCACGCTGCACGGCGCCATCTACGCGCGCACGATCGACATCGCCGAGACGGCGCAGTTCTCGTCGCACGTCCTGGCCGAGCTGCCGCGTCCGATCGCCATCGGCTTCAAGGGCCAGCCCGCGAACCCGCCGGCCCCCGGCGACGTCGAGGACGTGCAGGGCCGTCCGGGTCTGGTGTTCGAACTGGGCCAGAACTCGCCCAACCCGGTGCGTATGAACACCGTCCTGCGCTTCTCGCTCCCGTCGGCCCGCAACGTCGAGTTGCGCGTGTTCGACGTGACCGGTCGCGCGGTGCGGACGCTCGCCAACGGCCCGATGACGGCCGGCGTGCACACGATCCAGTGGGATGCGACCGCCGATCACGGTGGCCGCCTCGCGAGCGGCGTGTACTTCTACCGCCTCACGGCGGGCGGGGATCGCGCCATGCGCAAGATGGTCATCGTGGACTGAGTCACGGGCGCACGTGGCCCCGGTGACGGCCGCCTCCCCCACGGGAGGCGGCCGTTCGCGTCGCTCTCCCGTTCACGCTCGAGCGCGATGCGAAGCGCCTCGGACCATTGATAGACGAGCCGTGATGACGGACAATGCCGCTTCGCCACCTCGTCCACGGACTCGGAGTCCCCCCGCCCATGCACACGGAAGAGCGTCCGGCCACGTCGTCCGGACGGCTTCACACGCTGTTCGAGCAGCAGGCCCGCCGGACCCCGACCGCGATCGCGCTCGAGGTGCCGCCGAACGGCCGCGTGCTCTCGCGTGTGCGGCTCACCTACGCCGAGCTCGATGCGACCGCGGATCGTCTGGCCGCGAGCCTCGCGTCGTTCGTCGTCGGCGAGTGCGTCGTGGCCGTTTTCCTGCCGCGTACCGGGGCGGAACTGTTCGTCGCACAATTGGCGATCCATAAGGCGGGCGCCGCCTGGACGTGCATCGAGCCGAACACCCCGCCCGAGCGACTGCGGTTCCTGCTCGCGGACTCGCACGCGGTCGCGGTGATCGCCGAAGCCACGCAACATGCGGCACTCCTTGCGGCGGGCCTGCCCGCGGAGCGCATCGTGTCGCCCACCCCGCCCCCGGCGACGCCCGCTCGAGTGGCATGCCCCGAGTCCCGCCCGGACTCGCTCGCCTACGTCATCTACACCTCGGGCACGACCGGTCAGCCCAAGGGCGTGATGATCGAGCATCGCATGGCGGCCAACCTGGTCGAGGCCGATCGCGATTACTTCGATCTGGGTCCCGGCGATCGCGTGGCGCAGACTTCGTCGGCCGCGTACGACTCCTCAGTGGAAGAGGTGTGGATGGCCTGGGGGTCGGGTGCGACGCTGGTCGTCGTGGACGACGAGCGTGTGCGCTCGGGTCCCGATCTGGTGCCGTTCCTGCGCGAGGAGGGCATCACCGTGTGGTGCCCCGCGCCCACGCTGCTGCGCATGACCGGCAGCGAGGATCCCGCGCACGACCTGCCGGCGTTGCGACTGGTGTACGTGGGCGGCGAGGAACTCACCGCCGACGTCGCGGATCGCTGGGCGCGCGGCCGTCGGCTCGAGAACGGCTACGGGCCCACGGAGTGCACGGTCACCGTGGTGCGCACGCCGGTCGTGCCCGGCGAACCGGTGGCGATCGGCCGGCCCGTGCGCGGCAACCGCGCGCACGTCGTGGACGAGTCGCTCGCGCCCGTCGCGCCCGGCGAGACGGGTGAACTCGTCATCACCGGCGCGGGCGTGGCGCGCGGTTATCTGGGCCGAGCCGATCTGACGGCCGAGCGGTTCGTCGAGCATCCCACGCTGGGGCGTCTGTACCGCACCGGCGACCTCGTGCGCGAGGGTTCCGACGGTTCGCTCTTCTATCTGGGGCGCGCCGACACGCAGGTCAAGATCCGCGGCCATCGGCTGGAGCTCACCGCGGTCGAGAGCGAACTGTGTCGCTGTCCGGGCGTGCTCGAGGCGGCGTGTCGCGTGCAGTCGCCCACCACGAACCCGGAACTGATCGCGTTCGTGGTCACCGAGGGCGACGTCGAGCCCGACGTCGATGCTCTGCGCACGCGACTGCGTCAGGTGCTGCCCGAGCCCATGGTGCCGTCGCGCATCGCGAGGCTGTCCGCGCTGCCGCGCGGGGCACATTCGGGCAAGCTCGATCGTCGCGCGCTGCCCGAACTCGACGCGGCGCCGCGTCAGGCGCCGACCGGGCGCGCCCCGCAGGGCGAGGCCGAGGTCGCGGTCGCGGCCGCGTTCGCCCGGCGCCTGCCGGGCCCCGTCACCGCCGAGGCCGACTTCTTCCTGGATCTGGGCGGCAACTCGCTGCTCGCCGCGCAGGTCGTCTCGGATCTGCGGCGCGATCCCGTCACCGCGCGCCTCACGGTGCGCGACCTGTACGAGACGCGCACCGTGGCGGCGCTGGCCGCGCGGCTCGCGGCGCCCGCCGAAGCCCATCGCGCGATCTCGGCCGAGGACGACGCGCGGCCCGCGGGCGTCGCACGCGTCTCGCGTCTCGCGCCACTCGTCACGCTGGCGCAGGCGGGTCTGCTGCTGCTGACGCTGGTGCTCGGGGTGAACGTCGTGGGCCTCTCGGTGGGCCGCGGCATCCCGGCGCTTCTCCCCCTCGTGGGCGTGACGGGCTTCGTGCTGCTGCTGCCCTCGCTGCTGCTGGCGACCACGATGGTGTGGACGGTGCTGTCGTCGATCGCGTTGATCGTAGCCAAGCGCGTGCTCATCGCTCGCTACACGGTGGGGCGTCATCCGTATCTGGGCGGCACTTACCTGCGCCACTGGTGGGTGCATCAGTTCGCGCGTGCGGTACCGTGGGAGATGCTCGAGAGTCTCAACCTGCGGGCTCCCGTGTTGCGCGCACTGGGCGCACGCATCGGCCGCGACGTCCACATCCATCGCGGGGTCGCCCTGCAGCAGGGCGCGTGGGACCTGCTCACGATCGAGGACGGCGCCACGCTCGGACGCGACGTGTCGTTGGGACTCGTGACGTACGACCGCCAGCAACTCGTGTTCGGCACCGTGCACGTGGGTGAGCGCGCCACGTTGGACGTGCGCGCGCGCATGGCACCCGGATCCGCGCTCGAGCGCGAGGCGTTCCTGGGGCCGCTCGCGGGACTCGCGCCCGGGGAACGCGTCCCGGTGGGCGAGCGCTGGGACGGCGTGCCCGCGCGACACACGGGCGCCGCCCCGAGCGAGCCACCCGCCTCGAACCTGCCGCCCCGTCCCACGCTGGGCCACGCGATCGCGCTGCTCGGCACCAAGTTGCTCGTGGCGCAGGTCGCGTTCCTGCCCGGCATGGCGCTCGGGCTCATCGTGCTGCGGGCATGGGACTCGACGGGCGCGCGCATCGGATGGTTCGATCTGCCGCTCGCGGGACTGGTCGCATCCATCGTGGTCGGCTACGCGCTCTCGCTCCCGCTGCAGGCGCTGCTGTGCCGCGCGCTCGGCCGGGTCGAACCCGGCGTCTATCCCATCCGCAGCGGCGTCGGCCTCACGATCGTGCTCAAGGAGCGCATCGTCGAGAGCGCCAACGTCGCGCTGTCGGGCACGCTCGCGTGGCCGGTGTGGTTGCGCTGGGCGGGCATGAAGGTGGGGCAGCGCTGCGAGATCAGCACGATCATGGAGGTCACCCCCGAGCTCGTCGAACTCGCGGACGACTGCTTCTTCGCCGACGGCATCTATCTGGGTCGGCCGCTCTATCATCGCGGTCACGTGCACTGCGCGCGCACGACGTTCCAGCGGCACACGTTCCTCGGCAACCACGCGGTGATCCCCGCCGGAGCGCACCTGCCCGAACGCATCCTGCTCGGCGTGTGCACCGTGGCCGAGCCCGAGCGCATCACGCCGGGCAGCAGCTGGTTCGGGAATCCCGCCTTCGAGTTGCCGCGACGCGAACTCGTGCACGCCGATGAGCGCGAGACGTTCCGCCCCGCGCCGATCCGGGTGGTGAACCGCGCCCTGTGGGAGTCCACGCGCCTGCTGCTGCCCGTGCCACCGGCGCTCGCGCTCGTCGCCTGGGCGCTCGAGCTGCCGCGCCTCGCGGGCACGATGTCCCCGGCGACCTTCCATCTCGTGGCGCTGCCGGGCGCGCTGCTGGCGACGGCGGTGGCGGGTCTGCTGCTGGCACTCGGGGTCAAGTGGAGCCTGCTCGGCCGCATGCGCGAGGGCACGCACACGCTGTGGTCGTGCTGGTGCTGCCGCTGGGATTTCCTGTTCGAGACCTGGTCCGCCTACGCTCGGCCGGTCCTCGAGGCACTGGAGGGCACGCCGTTCGTGGCGCCCTACCTGCGGCTCATGGGGGCGCGCATCGGGCATCGCGTCGTGTTCGGCACCTGTCTGGCGCAGCTCGTGGATCCGGACATGCTCATCGTCGAGGACGATGCCACGATCTCGTGCAACCTGCAGTTGCACAGCTTCGAGGACCGCGTGCTCAAGCTGGGTCCGTCGCGCTTCGGCGCGCGCAGCACGGTGGCTGAAGGTGCGCTGGTGTTGTACGGCGCGGACATCGGCGACGCGGCCCACGTGGGCGAGCAGAGCGTCGTCATGAAGCACGAGCACCTGCTGCCGGCCCACCACTATGCGGGCGTGCCCTCGCACCCGGTGCGCGAGACGGCGTCGGCATGAGCGAGGACGCCGCGCGCGCACCGCTGGACGACGCGAGCGTCGTCGAGGTCTGGAAGGTCCCTCTCGACCCCTCGGGCCCTGCGCGCGACGCGGAACTCGCCGTGCTCGCACCGCACGAGGCGGACCACGCGCATCGGCTCGGGCAGGCCGGCGCGCCGTGGGCCCAGGCGCACGCGGCATTGCGCGGCATCCTGGGCCGTGCGCTCGGACTCGCGCCTCGTGAGGTCCCCCTGCGACTCGGCAGCGGCGGCAAGCCCGAACTCGAGGGGGACTCCCCGCTGCGGTTCTCGATGTCGCGCAGCGATGGTCTCGCGCTGGTGGCCGTGGCGCACGGTCGTGAGGTCGGCGTGGATCTGGAGCGCGTGAACGACGACCTCGACGTGACCGCGGTCGCGGCGGCGTTCCTGCCGCCCGGCGAGATCGCTGCGATCGAACTCGCACCGCCCGAGCGTCGCCGTGCCGCGTTCTTCGCGGCGTGGACGCGGTACGAGGCGCGTCTCAAGCTCCACGGCTCGGGTCTGGGCGCCGCTTCATCCGACACGCCCTCGCCGCTCGTGCTCGTGCGTGCGATCCCGTTGGGGGATCGCTATGCCGCCTCGGTCGCAGCGGAGGGCGGGGCATGGCACGTCGAGATGAAGGAGTGGCCCGCCACGCGCTGACACCGCGACGCAGTGCGATTCATCGCCCGCTCGCACGCCACATGCCGATGGCCGTTCGAACATTCGTGGACGGCCGCGCTCGTGCGAGACCGCGCCCCTGCGAATTGGTTCTACGAGTCGAACCCCGATGACGTCATGCGTGAGTCCACCGAGGCGTCGGTCCCCTGCATCGCCTGAATTACGGCACGCCGCAGGGGCCACTTCATGTCGCATTGTGCTCAAGCACACGGGACCACCGTTCCGACACCGTTCCACGAGTCATCACTGGTGCGACGGTGCGAACCTCTGCCGTCGGTTCCCTCCCCCCCCTCGATGCGCGTCCCTCGACGTTCGCGCATCTCATCCGGATCGCGACGTGTCTCCCGCACGTCGCGGCAGAGGATCCCCACGATGTCCCGTTCCGTTCGCTGGGTCGGCCCCTCGCTCCTTTCGCTCGGCCTCGTGCTGCTCGGTGTCACGACCGCGGCCGCGCAGCAGATCCCGCTCGCGGGCGGCTCGCTGCCGCAGTTCGTCGAGCCGCTGCCGAAGCTGCCGCGATTGGATCTGAGCCACACGTCACGCACACAGCCGGCCGAGGTTCGCCTCGAGGAGTTCCAGACGCACGTGTTACCCGACTCGTTCTACCGGACGCTCGAGGCGCCCTATCGCGAGGGGACCCGGGTGTGGAGCTACGTCGCACCGGGCGGCCCGCGGACGTATCCGGGGGTGACGCTCGAGGCCCGCGTGGGGCGACCGGCCTCGATCCGGTTCGCGAACCACCTCGAGGGCCCGAATCACGAGCCGCCCGTGCTGCAGAGCCTGTTGCCGGTGGATCAGACGCTGCACTGGGCGGATCCGCTCGGTCAGCACGGTTCCACCGCCGCCTACGTGGGCCCGGTGCCCTCGGTGACGCATCTGCACGGTGGCGAGACCCCGTCGGCGAGCGATGGCGCACCGGGGGCGTGGTCCACGCCGGGGCTCGTGCGCAAGGGCGCCGATTTCGTGACGGACGTCTACACGTATCCGAACGCGCAGGAACCCGCGACGCTCTGGTACCACGACCACACCCTTGGGGCGACGCGCACGACCGTGTACGCCGGACTGGCGGGCGCCTATCTGCTGCGTGACCCGTGGGCCGAACCGGCGAACCTGCCCGGAGGTCCCGCGGATCGCGAACAGGACCGCTACGGCAATCCGTACGAGCGCGTGCTGCTGATCCAGGATCGCATGTTCGACACGAACGGACAGCTGCGGTTCCCGAGCGAAGGGGTGAATCCCGAGAGCCATCCGTTCTGGATGCCCGAGTTCTTCGGTGACGTGATCGTGGTGAACGGCCGCAGCTGGCCGTACCTGCAGGTCGAGCCGCGTCGCTACCGCTTCCGCGTGATCAACGGCTCCAACGCTCGCTTCTACGAGTTCCATCTCAACGACGACGCCGGCTCGGGTGCCGAGGTGCGCCTGTGGCAGATCGGCACCGATGGCGGCCTGCTCGACGCGCCGGTGGCGCTCAACGACCCGCACGACGCGGAACCGACCGCGTTGATCCTGGCCCCCGGCGAGCGCGCCGATCTCATCGTGGACTTCGCGGGCCTCGCGGGCCGCACGCTGCTGCTGTCGAATCGCGCGAACGAGCCGTATCCGGACGGCGACCCCAACGACCCGGCGACCTCGGGCCGCATCATGCAGTTCCGGGTCGGTCACGAGGTCTCGCGTGCGCCCATGGTCGAGAAGGGCCCGGGTGGGCATCGCTTCATGCCGCGCATGCGCATGGGAGTCGACTGCAGCTTCGATCCCGCGACCTCGTCACGCCTGCGCCGTTACCCGATCGAACGTCCCACCGTGCCCTCACAGGTCACGCGTGCACTCACGCTCAACGAGCAGATGGGGGCGAACGGACCGC
The DNA here is from genome assembly GCA_964655175.1 of uncultured bacterium. Classification (GTDB taxonomy): domain Bacteria; phylum Eisenbacteria; class RBG-16-71-46; order RBG-16-71-46; family RBG-16-71-46; genus JAIOPA01. The sequence goes on along the minus strand of CAZZLY010000049.1, from coordinate 10,121 downwards.
TCGCGGGCTTCGTGAACAATACGATGTTCGAGCATGGTCTGGTCGAGGCCATGACGATCGGTAGCACCGAAGTGTGGCAGATCGTGAACCTCACCGGCGACACGCACCCGCTGCATCTGCATCTGGTGCAGTTCCAGGTGCTGTCGCGGCAGGACTTCGACGTCGACGGTTACACGGCGGAATACGGCATGCCCATGGAGGGCATGGGGCCTCCGCTGCCCTACGACGAGCGGTCGGCGCGCACGGGCTTCAAGCTCGGCGGTAATCCGGACGTGGACCCGTTTCTCATGGGCGCGCCCGAGTCGGTCGATCCGAACGAGGCCGGCTGGAAGGACACGTTCCGCATGAACCCGGGTCAGGTCACGACCGTGCTCATCCGCGTCGCGCCGCAGAACGCCGATCGTCGCAGCGGCGGCCGACTCGTCGCGGGGATGAACCTGTTCCCCTTCGACCCCGCGGCGGGACCGTCCGTCACGGACGATGGGTTCGGGTATCCGGGCGGCCCGGGCTACGTGTGGCATTGTCACATCCTGGATCACGAGGACAACGACATGATGCGACCGCTCGGTTTCGTACATCCCGCGACCCCGAGCCCGATGCCCGCGTCGGCCCTGCCCTTCGATGCGTCAACCGTCACCTTGGCGGCGGCGGAACCCAATCCGTCCATGGGCTGGAGCCGAGTGGCGTTCTCGCTGCCGAAGGCGCACGAGGTGTCGCTGTCGATCCACGACGTCACCGGTCGCTGCGTCGCGCAGCTCGCACAGGGGCGCTTCCAGCCCGGCGATCACGCGATCGAATGGAACGGCTGTGATACGCGTGGCCATCGGCTCCCGAGCGGCGCCTACCTGATCCGCCTCACCACGGGCGGCGTGACGCGCACGCGCAAACTGGTGCTCATGAACTGAGTCCGGGGCTCTCCCCCCGTGACCCGCGCGAGGCCTCGTCGATCCCGACGGGGTCTCGCGTCGTCTCAGGCACTCCCACCCCCCGACGCCCGACGCACCCCGAACCACAACGTGTGCCGCGCACCCTTGCCCGGACGGGCCCGCACGACCTCTTCGCGCACGTGGAAGCCGGCGCCCGCGAACCGGCGCGTGAACGCGTCGTCCGGGGCGACCGACCAGACCGCGAGCACGCCGCGCTCCGTGAGCCGCGCGTGCCACGCGCGCAGCCCCTCGGCGCTGTAGAGCGAGGCGTTCTCACGGCGCGTGAAGCCGTCGGGGCCGTTGTCCACGTCGAGCAGGATGGCGTCCCATCGCTCGCCCCCGGCGGCGACGTCGCGCACGTCCCCCACCTCGACGACGACCCGTGGGTCGGCGAGCGGGTGCCCGGCCAGGGGCGCGAGCGGGCCACGGTTCCATGCGACCACCGCGGGGATCAGCTCGGCGACGACCACCGTGGCCTGTGCGGGCAACGCCTGAAGCGCCGCGGCGAGCGTGAACCCCATGCCGAGGCCACCGACGAGGACGCGCGGCTGCGGCCGTGCCGCGATCGCCTCGCACGCGGCGGCGGCGAGCCGGTCCTCGGAGGCGTGCATCCCGCTGCCCATGAGCGCGACCGTGCCGCGGCGCACGACGAACTCGTCACCGCGTTGCAGCAGCACGAGCGGCTGTGGTTCGCCCGGGACCTCGGCCTCGTCCAGCGTGCGCCACGGGATCATCGCGGGCCCACGCGCGCGGCGGCGACACCGAGGACGTCGCGATGGGTCATGCGGTCTCCTCGGGGTTCGGGACGGGACGGAACGGGGTCGGGCGAACGGGACACGGCCTCTATATATAGAGCAACCCGGCGCGTCTGAACACGCATCACCTCCCCGTGCATCCCGCAACGCGGGCGAGGCTTGTCCGCGGTTTGACTGAACACCGTGCGCGCGCGCCGCCGATACCCCCGGCAACCGATGGTCCCACCCGCGGGACCGTCCCCACGTCAGGGAGACACCGTGATCACCCATTCCAGGATCCGATCGCTCGCGACCGCCGTGTTGCTGCTCACGGCCGTGACCGACGCACACGCTCAGTTCTCGAGCACGCGCCGCATGGGTATGGGCGGCGTGCAGTTGCTCCATGGTGGCCCGGGCAGCGACGCCGTGAACGTGGCGTATCGCGCCGTGCCCGAGGACCCGCGCAACGGCATGCACAGCTTCTCGCTGCCGGTGGGCGTCATCCCGGTGCTGCAGGATCCGCCGAGCTTCGACCCCAACGACTCGTCGTTCAGCGCCTACGAACTGGCGAACCTCGTCCTGCATCCGCCGTGGAACATCGCGCTCAAGCAGCCCGAGGAACCCACCGGCGACATCACGATCGATCTGTCGCGCAACTCGCTGAGCGTGGATCTGGGCGGGCTGCGCACGGTGGTGCCGAGCGAGCGCATCCGCATGGCGGGTTCGTGGCGCGGACCGGCGTTCGTGTTCGGCGTGCGTCGGGCGTTCGTCGGCGTCGCACCGCTCGTGGACGCGCGCAACGACATCGAGGTCGGCGACGCGCTGCGCAGCGCGCTGCGCGACGGCGCGCCGTTCCAGTCCAACACCTCGTACGACTTCTCGGATCACGCGCTCGCGCAGGCCGCCGGTCAGGTCATGGTCGGCGCCGCGTTCCCGATCGTGGGTGGCGGCGAGGACTCGCGCGACGGCGTTTACGTGGGTGGCCGCGCCAAGCTGCTGCGGGGCCTCGGCTACGCCGATGCCGACGCCAACATGGCGTTCACCACCGCCGACACGCTGTTCGGCGACCAGCCGCTCGACTTCGGCTACACGACGCTTCTGCGCACGGCGCGCCCCGGTGACGGTGGCTGGGGTCACGGCTTCGACGTCGGTGCGGTGTTCGTCACCGGTGGCCTCGAACTGGGCGTCGCCGTGAACGATCTGTCCACGAGCATCCCGTGGAAGGTCAAGGAGACGCGCACGGCGAAGGATCCCGTGACGGGCAACTACGTCACGACGACGCTCGCCGACGGCAAGGACTTCACCAGCACCGTGGCGCAGTCCATCGTCGTGACCGCGAACACGCAGCTGGGGCCGTTCCTCGTGGCCGCCGATGCGACGCGTGACGGGCTGCAGCAGCTCACCGGTCATGCGGGCGCCGAGATCATGGCGGGTCCGCTCGCCCTGCGCGGTGGCGCGGCGATCGACGCGCAGAAGCGCATGCAGCTGGCCGGGGGTGTGGGCGTGAACCTGGGCCGCTTCGGCCTCGACGTCGCCATCGCCACCCATCAGGCGAATCTCACTCAGGAGCGCGCGATCGACCTCGGCGTCGGCATCTCGCTCCTCCCCGGAAGGAGCCGCTGATGCGCCCCACGTTCGGATTCCCGCGCGGCCTGCGCGTCATCATGGCGACGCTGGCGTTCGGTGCGACGCTGGCCCTCACGGGCTGCGGCACGCACGATCTCATCCTCAAGGTGGACATCCTGAGCTTCGTCCACGAACTGCAGACGCCCATCCTGGTGCCGGACACGCCGGCGATCCCGGGCGGCATCGCCACCGGCGAGCAGGACGTGGTGACGAGCGACGTGAATCTGGTCTCGGGCCTCGGCAGTGCCGGTGAGGTGAAGGCCGTGAGTCTGCGTCTGCGTTCGATCGCCGACGCGGCCACGGGTTCGGCCACCGACACGCTGCGCGTGTACCTGAGCACGGCGACGTCGCCCGACCCGACGCCGGTGATCACGCAGGTCGTGAACCTCGTCGCCGGCACGCCGGACACGGTCACCACGCTGATCGACAACGATCCGCGTCTGGTGGCGCTGTTCAAGAACGACGTCGTGCGGGTGCGCGTGACGACCTCGGGCCGCGGTCCGAGCTCGGGTGCGAACCTGACCGGGGCGAGCCTGCGCTTCACGGCGCTCGACGCGGTGGTCACGGCGGGCAAGAAGCCGAACCTCTGATCGACCGACTCACGGAGCGGCCCCGGTGCGCGTGTGCGCACCGGGGCCGTTCGCGTGTTCGGCGCGTTGCGACTCAACCGTTCGCGCGCTCCTCGAGTTCGAGCCAGCGCGTCATGGCCTGTTCGAGCTCCTGCTCGATCGC
>CAZZLY010000049.1:0-6003 GCA_964655175.1 uncultured bacterium | reverse complement strand
CTCCGTGCGGACGGACGCGGCCGGCTTGGCGCGACGCGCGACCGGTTCGGGCCGCGCGGGGCGCTGCCGCAGCCAGTCGCTCCAGCCGCCCACGTACTCGCGCCACGTGCCGCCGCCCTCGCACACCCACGTCGAGGTGACGACCTGGTCCAGGAAGTCACGGTCGTGCGAGACCACGAGCAGCGTGCCCGTGTACGCCATGAGCAGGTCCTCGAGCAGGTCCAACGTCTCGAGGTCGAGGTCGTTCGTGGGCTCGTCGAGCACGAGCACGTTGCACGGTCGCGCCAGCATGCGCGCCAGCTGCAGGCGATTGCGCTCGCCGCCCGAGAGCTTGGTGATGGGCCCGCGGATCTGCTCGTCGGTGAACAGGAAGTCGCGCAGGTAGCCGTTCACGTGCCGCTGCCCGTCGCCCAGCACGATCATCTCGCGGCCCTCGGCAACGTTCTCGCCGACGCTCAGCGCGGGGTCGAGCGTCTCGTGCAGCTGTGAGAACCGGGCGACCTCGAGCTTCGTGCCGTGCACGACCTCGCCCTGCTGCGGCGCGAGCTCGCCCAGCAGTAGTCGCAGCAGGGTCGTCTTGCCGCAGCCGTTGGGCCCGAGGATGCCGATCCGGTCGCCGCGCATGACCGTGGCGTTGAAGCCGCGCACAATCGGGGTGTCACCGTAGGCGAATCCCAGATCGCGCACGCGCACGACCACGCGCCCGGACCGCTCGGCCTCGATCAGCTGCCCCTGCGCCGCCCCGGTCTCCTCGCGCCGCGCCGCGCGTTGGCGTCGCAGCTCCTCGAGGTCCTTGACGCGTCCCTCGTTGCGCGTGCGGCGCGCCTTGATGCCGCGCCGCAACCACGCCTCCTCCTGCGCCAGCTTCTTGTCGAACAGCGCGGCCTGCTCGGCCTCGACGGCCGCCTCGTGCTCACGCGTGACGAGATAGGCGTCGTAGCCCGATTCGTAGCTGCGCAGACGGCCGCGGTCGAGATCGAGGATGCGCGTCGCCAATCGGCGCAGGAACGCACGATCGTGCGTGACGAACACGAGCGTGCCGCGCCACTCGCGCAGCAGGTCCTCGAGGCGCTCGATCGTCTCGACGTCGAGATGGTTCGTGGGCTCGTCGAGCAGCAGCACGTCGGGCTCCATGGCCCACGCGGCCGCCAGCAGCAGGCGGCGCTTGGAACCCGCGCTCATGGACGCGACCGGGGCCTCGAGCGACAGCGCGAAGCGGTCCGCGGCCTGTTCGATGCGCGTCTCGACCTCCCACGCGCGTTCGTGCGTGTGCGCCCCGCAGGCGCGGTGCAACCAGTCGCGCGCATCGCCCGCCAGATCGTCGGGCACGTCCTGCGGCAGCCCCGCCACGCGCACGCCGGCGCGTCGCAGCACCTGCCCCGCGTCCGGCGGCAACAATCCCTCGAGCACGCGCAGCAACGTGGACTTGCCCGCGCCGTTGCGGCCCAACAGACCGATGCGCTCGCCGGGCTCCAGGTGCAGATCGACGTGGTCGAGCAGGCGCTGTCCGCCCAGGTCCAACGTGACGTCGGCCAGACTCAGGATCGGCACGCGGCACTCCCGGCGGCCGAGGCGCCCGGACGCGCGAACGCCGTGCACGCATGCTCGGCGCGCACGGCGATCACGGGTTCCCGCCCACGAACGGGGTTCAGACGGCGAACGCCTCGGCCCGCCACTCCAGGCCCAGTGCGCTCGGCGGCGCCATGTATCCCAGCATCGCGCTCGCGGCGACGACGCTCGGCGAGGCGAGGAAGCCCTCACCGCCCAGGCCCATGCGGTTCGTCCAGTTGCGGTTGAAGCTGGTGATCGCGCGCTGGCCGGCCTTGAGCGCGTCCGGGCCCTGACCGAAGCACGGGCCGCACCAGCTCTCGCGGATGCCACCGCCCACCGAACGGAACACGTCGGCGATGCTCTCGCCGTCGAGACGCGCGTCGGGCCGCTCGATCTGCTTCTTGACGCCGCCGGACCCCGGGAAGATCACGAACTCGGTGACGGCCTTCGTGCGCCCGGCCGCGCGCGCGGCCTTGAGCACCAGTGCCGCCGACAGCAGGTCGTCGTAGCCGCCGTTCGTGCACGAGCCGATCATCGCCTTGTCGAACGTGATGCGCTCACCCGCCACGTCCTCGGCCGGGAACGCGTTGCCGGGGCTGAACGGCTTGGCGATCATGGGTCGCACGTCGGACAGCACGAGCTCCTCGTCGATCTCCCACTTCACGTCGGCGCCCGGCGCGATGCGCGGATACGGCAGGCCCGTCATGCCCTTGGCCTCGAACCACGCGTAGGTGATGTCGTCCGGCGCGAAGATGCCGTTCCAGCTCTCGGCCTCGGCCATCATGTTGCAGATCGTGTTGCGGTACGCGATCGGCAGCTGCTGCTCGGCGTCCACGAACTCGACGCTCATGCCCTGCGACTGCTTGGCGCCCCAGCGGCGCAGCAGTTCGAGCACGAGGTCCTTGCCCGTGACCCACGGCTGCAGACGGCCGCGGAACGTGACGCGGCGCGGCTTGGCGACCGTCGTGTAGATGTGGCCCGTGCTCCAACCGAAGCCGAGCGTCGTGGAGCCCACGCCGATGCCGATCGCGCCGTAGGCGCCGTAGGCGCGGCTGTGCGAGTCGGCGCCGGGGATCATCATGCCCGGATACACGAGCCCCTGCTCGGGGAAATAGAAGTGGAAGATGCCATCGCCCGGCGTGGCGTAGTACGGCCGCTCGATGCCGTGCATCGCGGCGAACTGCCGGCCGATGCTCGTCTGCTTGTCGTCCGAGTCCACACCCGTGAACACGAAGTGGTCGTTGGCGACCGCGATCTGCCGCGGCCAGATGCTCTGGCCCCCGGTGATCTGGTTGAACGTGTGGATCGCGAACGGCGCCGTGCCGTCCGAGGCGGGCAGCAGGTCGGCGTAGATGCGCAGCGTCGCGCCGGGCTTGACCTCGGCGGACTTGTCGACGCGATGCGCCCACAGGATCTGCTCGCTCGTGGTGAGCGTGCGCGCGGTCTCGGCGTCCGGCCAGACGATCTCGGGCGTGCGCGCGGTGGCCTCGCGGAACTCGCGGCGGCCCATCGCGAAGATGCCCCCCGAGCGACGGATCTCGTCCTCCTTCGCCGTGAGCGGCACCGGCTCGTAGGTGCGTCCACGCGTCACGTTGACGAGCTGCCGCGTGCCGGGGTCGAACGTGAACTCGTCACCGTCCTGCGCATCGGCGACCGCCTCGGGGCTCTGCACGACGTGCAACCCCAGGTTGAAGCTGTTGCGCCGGAAGATGTCGCCCATGTTGTTCCCGCACACGACGACCATGGTGAGGCCCTTCTCCTCGGCCACACCCTTGAGTCCCGCCGGGCTCATCTCACGCGAGCTGCCGATCGCGAACCGATCGCCCGCGATCAGGAACGTGTGCCCGGCGTGCACGCGCGCGCGGAAGTCGGGCATGAGGTAGCGGAAGCTGCCGGCCTTCCAGCGCTCGTCGAGCGTCTCGAGCGACTCGCTCACGCAATCGGCGGCCGGCGTGATCTGGTCGGTGTCGATGGCGTCGAGCTTCTTACCCGGCACCTTGGGGTCCCAGAACACGAGCGCCTTACCGCGCACGAGATGCGCCGCGTCGGCGGCGGTGGCGGCCCCGTCGGCGACCGCGAGGTCGCTCGGGCGCGGGGCGGGCAGGGTCGCGAGCGTGACGCCGGGCTTGAGGCGGGCGGGCTGGAGCACATGCATGCGAGGGGGTTCCTTCGGACGGCCCGAACGGCGGGGCCGGGATAGAGGTGCACACGGGACCCGGCCAGAGTAGGACGCGGGATGCGGGCAGGCAACCGTCGGGAACGCTCCGCGCACGGGCCCGGATCGGCCCGGGCCGAGGCGCGTTCCACCCGCGTCGTTCGCGCTCGAACCGCCCCTCCAGTCGGGCCCCGGAACGGCCGATGACATCGGCAGGGTGTGCGCCTTCCGCACCCCCGCCCCACCGGGGACGCCGTCGGGCGCCCCACCCCGCACCGAGCCGTTCGCACCGGCGTGCCGCAGGTCCGGCACCGCCAGGAGGAACCATGAGCAAGCGCCCCGTGATCATGGGTGAGCTGGGCCTGATCTCGCTGTTCGATCTGGCGCAGTTGCTCCTGCTCAACGGCGCGAGCGGCACGCTGCACGTGACCTCGCAGGAGCGTCACGGTTGGCTGCGCTTCGAGCGCGGCCAGATCGTCGCCGCGCGCGACGAACAGGATCAGGACGGACTCGAGGCCGCCTACGAGGTGTTCACGTGGCGGCAGGGCACGTTCGCGTTCCGCACCGAACCGCCCACCGGCGGGAACGGTCGCCGCATCCAGACGAGCACCGAGGGGCTCATGATGGAGGCCGCGCGCCGCATGGACGAGGCGAGCGTCGGCCGTGCGGACGCCGACGCCACGCGCGCGCTGCTCGAGCGCGCCGGGTTGTGGGCCACGCTGCGCCAGACCACGCTCGCCCCGCTCGCGGAGCCCGTCACCGCGGGCCTCGAGGGTGGCGATGCGCTGCTCGCGCTCGAACACGGACTCGTGCTCGTGGGCGCGCCGGGCATCCGCGCCGCCGAAGCGTTGCTGCGCGCCACCGTCGCCCGGTTGCGCGCGCAGCGTGACGCGACGGTGCAGTTCACCGCCGAACGCGCCGCCGCTCGCCAGAACGATGCGCGCGGACCGTTGCTGACCGTGCCGCGCTCGCGCTTCGCGGCCAGCCTGACGACGACCGCGCCCGCGGTGGTCGCACTCGACTGCGCCCACGCCGATCTGGCGGGCGCCGCGCTCGCGCACGACGCGCTGGTGATCGTGGCGGTCGTCGCACCCGATGCCGCCTCGCTCCTGCCGTCGTGGGTCGCACGGCACGGCCTCGCCGAGCACACGCACCACGTGGGCGTGCTGTTCGACGATGGCCGATCGCAGACCGAGCGCCGTGTGACGACGCTGCACGTGGTGGTCACCGCCGACGCCGCCGACGACGGCGACCTGCGCGCCGCCGCCTAGTCGCCCGGGTGCCGCATCGCGGGGATCACTTGCCCGCGGTGGCCATCCCCATCTGCAGACCCTTCATGAGGGTGAGCACGTGCGCCCGGTTGGCGCTGTCCGCCAGCGCCGTCTGCAGCACGAGGTCCACCGCATCGGGATTGCTGCCGATGCGCGCCAGCACGTGGGCCGCGCTCGGGGAGTCCTTGAGCATGGTCTCGACGACGCGCACGCGCAGCGAGTCCTGCGCGAGCAGCCGCTGGGTCATCGTCACCGCCAGCGTGCCGTCGCTCGCGATCGCATCCATGACCCGATCGCGCACCTGCACGTTCGTGCGCAGTTCGCTCGCCACGTCGCCACCGCAACCCGCGAGCGCCAGCACGCCCGCGATCAGCATCACGCCACCCATCCGCTGCCGCATCACGTCACCTCCGGGATCCCCGACTCGGTGAGACTCGGACCTCGCGATCGGCACGCACGAATTCACGGCTCGCAGCCTTGACGCGCGTGCACGGACCTCACACTGTGTGCGACTGGAGTATGCCGTATCCGTCGCGCGCGGCCCATCCGGGTCGTGCCACTCCCCCCGGAGGGAAACGTCATGGTCGTCGCACGCCGTCTGCTCTTCACCGTCGTCCTGTCCACCCTGCTCGGGGCCGTCACCGCCTTCGCGCAGACCGGCTCCGTCTCGGGCAAGGTCACCGATGAGGCCGGCGCGGCCCTCTCGGGCGCCGAGGTCCGCGTCGAGGGCACGATGCTCCACACGAGCACCGACGAGGCCGGACGCTACGAGCTGGGCAACGTCCCGGCGGGCACGCACACGATCAAGTCGCTCATGCTGGGCTTCAAGCCCGCGGTGCGCACCGTGACCGTCGAGGCCGGTGGCCGCGTGACGGCCGACCTGCGCATGGACAAGTCGGTCATCCCGGTCCAGGCGATCGAGGTCGTGGTCGGCTCGCGCGCGCGCCACACCGCGGCCGACGAGCTCGCGGTGCCCGTGGACGTGTACAACCGCGAGGTGCTGCTGCGGCAGGGCACGACCGAGAC
>CAZZLY010000048.1:3228-20458 GCA_964655175.1 uncultured bacterium | reverse complement strand
AGTACGAGTAACCCAGCAACCCCGGGTCCGGCATCATGTCGGGGTTCCACGCGTCGGCGAGGATCTCGACCTCGCACGGCTGCGTGACCGCGCTCTCGGTGGCCTGCTTCACGTCGGCCATCATCTGCGGCGCGTACGGGCAGAACGGCGTCGTGAGCATCATGCGGACGAGCGTCTTGCCCTCGAGGAAGTGGATCTCGCGGATGAGCCCCAGATCGATCACCGACAGCCCGAGCTCGGGGTCCATGACCGTCTCGAGCACCGAACGGACCGCGAGCTCCTGCGCCGTGGGCATGCTTGAGAACTGCGGCGGCCCCACCTGCTTGGCGGCCTCGGGTGCCTGCGCGCTCGCGGCGGCGGCGCCGGGCGTGCCCGTGGCCGGGCCGGTCGAGACGGGCGGCGGCGTGGGGTTGGGATCGGCCGGCAGCGGCTGGCCGGTGTGCGGATTGATCGGGGTCTGCTCGTCGCTCATGACCACTCCACCTGCACCTCGTCGCCGACGACCCGCACGGGGTGCGTGGGCACGGGTGAGACCGCGGGGAAGCACAACGCCGCCCCGCTCTTGAGATCGAACCGCGCACCGTGGCGCGGACACTCGATGGTGCAGCCTTCCAGACGACCCTCGGCCACCGGGCCGCCGTCGTGCGTGCACACGTCCTCGATCGCGTACCAGCCGTCGGCCAGGTGGAACACCGCCACCGGCACGTCGTCCAGTCGCACCACACGCGAACCGCCGAGCGGGATGTCGCTCGCGCGGGCCACGGTCCTCCAGTTCCCGGTCGCGTCACTCACGCCAGGTCCTCCTCGTCGTCGGTCCAGTTGGGCACGCCGTACGCGGCGGCCTTCACGGTCTTCAGCGCCAGCATGGCGCACTTGCTGCGCACCGGGCCCAGCTCGTCCACCCCGAGCAGGTCGAGCATGTCCTGCCTCGTCATGGCCTTCACCTCGTCGATCGAACGGCCCTCGATGGCCTCGCACACGAGCGAGGCGGCCGCCTGACTGATCGAGCACCCCGTGCCCGTGAAGCGCACCGCGGCGATGCGCCCGTCGGCGAACTTGAACTCCATCACGAGCCGATCGCCGCACAGCGGGTTGGCATCCTCGACGCGCGCGTCCGGGCTCTCCAGCGTGCCGTGGCAGCGCGGGCGGCGGTAGTGCTCGAGGATGTGATCACGGAACAGATCGGACATCGGGTCCCCGGAGTGCGACGTCACCTGCGCACGACCCGTGGTCACGGGCCGCTCGCACGCGTTCAACGGAACAGCGTCACCACGTTCTTGAGTCCCTCGACCAGCGCGTCCACGTCCTCGCGCAGCGAATAGCAGTGGAACGACGCGCGCGCCGAGGCGGGCACGCCCAGATGCTCGTGCAGCGGCTGCGCACAATGATGCCCGGCGCGCACGCAGATCCCGTCGCGGTCGAGCACCATGGCGACGTCGTGAGGATGCACGCCCTGCACCGTGAACGCCACCACGCCGCCACGCCGGTCGGCGGCGGGCCCCAGCACGGTGACCTCGGGCAGTTCGGCCAGGCGCTGCATGGCGTACGCCGACAGCGCGCGATCGTGCGCGAACACGTGCTCCATGCCGAGCGACTCCAGATACTGCACGGCCGCACCCAAGCCCACCGCCTCGGCGATCGCCATGGTGCCGGCCTCGAACTTCCACGGCAGCTCGTTCCACGTGGACGTGGTGAGCGACACCGTGCGGATCATCTCGCCGCCCCCCAGGAACGGCGGCATGGCCTCCAGCAACTCGCGCCGGCCGTACAGCATGCCGATGCCCGTGGGCCCGAGCATCTTGTGCGCGGTGCACGCCATGAAGTCCACATCCAGCGCCTTCACGTCGAGCGCCATGTGCGCGGCGCTCTGCGACGCGTCCAGCACCACCGTGGCACCGTGCGACCTGGCGATGCGCGCGATCTCGGCCGCCGGGTTCACCGTGCCGAGCACGTTGCTCACGTGCACGAACGACACCAGCTTCACCTTGCCATCGGCGAACAGACCCGGCAGCGCCGCGAGGTCGAGCTCGCCCGTCGCGGTGAGCGGGATGAAGCGCAACTCGAGCGACTTCTCGGCCGCCAGCATGTGCCACGGCACGAGGTTCGAGTGGTGCTCCATGGGCGTGAGCAGCACCGCGTCGCCGGCCCGCAGCGCCCAACCGCCGTACGCGCGCGCCACGAGGTTGAGCGCCTCGGTGGAGTTGCGCGTGAACACGATCTCGCGCGGCGAGGCGTTGACGAAGCGTGCGAAGCGGCGGCGCGCGTCCTCGTAGAGGGCGGTCGCCTCCTCGGCGATGCCGTACACGCCGCGATGGATGTTCGCGTTGCACGTCGTGTAGTAGCGATCCATCGCGTCCAGCACCGCCTGCGGCTTCTGCGAGGTGGCGGCGCTGTCGAGGTACACGAGCGGCCGGGCACGCGAGGTGCCGAGCAACGGGAATTGCGCCCGAACCGCCCGTGGATCGAATCCGGCATGGCCGGAGGAAGGCACGACGGGCGCGTCCGGAACACCGGACGCGCCCGCGGGATGCAGCATGCGACGGCTCATCAGCCGATCTTGCGCTCGATCTCGCCGCGCAGACGCTCGCGCACGGTCTCGAGCGGGATGCGCTCGATCACGGGCTCGAAGAACGCCTCCACGATGAGTCGCTGCGCCTCGACGGGCGGCAGGCCGCGCGCCATGAGGTAGTACAGATGCTCCGGCTCGAGGTAGCCCAGCGTCGCGCCGTGCGTGCAACGCACGTCGTTGGCGAGGATCTCGAGGCCCGGGATGCTGTCCGCACGCGCCTGATCCGAGAGGAGCAGGTTGCGGTTCGCCTGATAGGCGTCCGTCTTCTGCGCGCCCTCGGCCACCTGGATGAGGCCCTGGTAGATGCTGCGGGCCTTGTCCTTGAGGCAGCACTTGATGAGCAGGTCGCTCGTGCAGTTGGGCTGCAGGTGACGCTGCAGCGTGTGCAGATGGAAGTGCTGCCGCGCGTCGCCGAACATGAAGCCGTTGACGAACGCCCGCGCACCCGGACCGTTGAGGTCGTAGTAGCCGTTGGCCTTGGTCATGCGGCCACCGACCATGATCTGCATCCACTGCAGTTCGGCGTCACGCGCCACGCGCGCACGCACGTTGCCGTAGTGGAACACGTTGCGGCCCCAGTCCTGCAGCTGCGCGTAGGTGAGCTTGGCGTTCGCACCCACGAACACCTCGACACCACCGGCGTGCAGCGAGGCGCCCTCGACCGTCTCCGAGAGCATCTCCTCGATGACGGTGACCTCGGCGCCCTCCTCCACCACCACGACCGTGCGCGGCGCCACGAGGCGGCCCGCACCGTCGATCCAGTGGAACATGCGCACCGGGATCTCGGCTCGCACGCCCTTGGGCACGTGCACGAACAGACCGCCCTGACGCACGGCCGCACCCAGCGCCGCGTACCAGTCGTAATCGTCGTGCAGCAGCGAACCGAAGTACTCCTTGAGGAGCGGCTCGTGCTCACGGGTCGCGCGATCGAACGAGCACACCGTGACGCCCTGCTTCTGGAGCGTCGGGTGCGTCTGCTCGAGGACCACGCCCGCGTCACGCTGCACGACCAGCGCCGCGTGACCGGACTCGCCGGCGAGACGCTCGATCACCGCCGCCGGCAGATCGTCCACGTTCCGCGCGGCCGGGGCCGTGTGGAACGGGTCGAGCGTGCCGAGCGCGGCCTCGAGCGTGCCGAAGTCGGTGCGACGCCACAGCTCGTCGTCGCGCTTGGGCAGCGAGAGCGTGGCGAGCACGCCCGCGGCCGCACGACGGCGGCCCAGTGCCCACTCGCCCTCGCGCAGCGTCGTCGCCTGCGTGATCGCCTTCTCGGCCCACGGGGCGGCCGACAGGACCGGGGACTTCGTCGTCGTCGGGCTCATCCCACGCTCCCTTCCATCTGCAGCTGGATCAGTCGGTTCATCTCGACGGCGTACTCCATGGGCAGCTCCTTGACGACCGGCTCGATGAAGCCCGAGACGATCATCGCGGCCGCCTCCTCCTCGGGGATGCCACGCGCCATGAGGTAGAACAGCTGCTCGTCGCCGATCTTGGACACGGTGGCCTCGTGGCCGATCGTGACCTTGTCCTCCTCGATCTCCATATACGGGTAAGTGTCGGAGCGCGAGTGCTCGTCGAGGATGAGGGCGTCGCAGTTCACCGTGCTGCGGCAGTTCTCCGCGCCCTTCATGACCTTCACGAGACCGCGGTAACCGGCACGGCCGCCGTCCTTGCTGATCGACTTGGAGATGATCTTGCTGCTGGTGTCGGGCGCGCAGTGCACGGCCTTGGCGCCGGCGTCCTGATGCTGGCCCTTGCCGGCGAACGCGATCGACAGCACCTCACCGTGCGCGCCCGGCTCCATCATGTAGATGGCCGGGTACTTCATGGTGAGCTTGCTGCCCAGGTTGCCGTCCACCCACTCCATGGTCGCGTTCGCGTACGCGACCGCACGCTTGGTGACCAGGTTGTAGACGTTGTTCGACCAGTTCTGGATGGTCGTGTAGCGGCAGCGGCCGCCCTTCTTGACGATGATCTCGACGACCGCCGAGTGCAGCGAGTCGCTCGAGTAGATCGGCGCGGTGCAGCCCTCGACGTAGTGAACGTAGGCGTCCTCGTCCACGATGATCAGGGTGCGCTCGAACTGACCCATGTCCTTGGTGTTGATGCGGAAGTACGCCTGCAGCGGCACGTCGACGTGGACGCCCTTGGGCACGTAGATGAACGAGCCGCCCGACCACACCGCCGAGTTGAGCGCGGCGAACTTGTTGTCCGACGACGGGATCACCGTGCCGAAGTACTGCTTCACGAGCTCGGGGTGGTCCTTGAGACCCTGATCCATGCTCAGGAAGATCACGCCCTGCTTCTCGAGCGACTCCTTGATCTTGTGGTACACGACCTCGGAGTCGTACTGCGCACCGACGCCCGAGAGGAACTTCTGCTCGGCCTCGGGGATGCCCAGCTTGTCGAAGGTGCGCTTCATGTCCTCGGGCACGTCCTCCCAGGACTTGAACTCCTCCTTCGTCGGCTTGACGTAGTAGTAGATGTCCTGGAAGTCGATCGCGCCGACGTCACCGCCCCACGTCGGCATGGGCTTCTTGCCGAAGATGTCGAGCGCCTTCAGGCGATAGTCGAGCATCCACTCGGGCTCGCCCTTGAGCGCCGAGATCTCCCGCACGATGGCCTCGTCGAGGCCCTTGCGGCTCTTGAAGACGTGCTGCTCCGTGTCATGGAAGCCGTACTTCTCGGCATAACCATCGCGGACGTCGATCTCCGCCTCGGTGCTCATCGCGTCCCCACTTCCTCGCGCACCCAGTCGTAGCCGCGCGACTCGAGTTCGAGCGCCAGCTCCGGACCGCCGGTCGCCTGGATGCGGCCGTCCTTCATGACGTGGATCTTGTGCGGCTTGATGTAATTGAGGATGCGGTTGTAGTGCGTGATCACGATGACGCCGAGCTCCGGACCGGCGAGCGTGTTGACGCCCTCGGACACGATCTTGAGCGCGTCGATGTCGAGACCGGAATCCGTCTCGTCCATGATCGCGATCTCGGGCTTGAGCATCGCCATCTGCAGGATCTCGGCGCGCTTCTTCTCGCCGCCCGAGAAACCGTCGTTGAGGTAACGCGACGCGAACTTCTCGTCCATCTTGAGCGCCGCCATGTGCTTCTTCATGAGGTCGCGGAATTCCTTCGGCGCGATGCCCTTCTTGGTCGGCGCCTTGCCGTCCTCACCGAGCGCCGGCGCGATGCGCGCGTTGAGCGCGGCGCGCAGGAACGAGCCGAACGTCAGGCCCGGGATCGCGACCGGGTACTGGAACGCCATGAACAGGCCGGCGCGGGCGCGCTCGTCGGTCTCCATCTCGAGGATCGACTCACCCTTGAACAGGATGTCGCCCGAGGTGACCTCGTACTTGCCGTGGCCCATGAGCGTGTTCGCGAACGTGCTCTTGCCCGAGCCGTTCGGGCCCATGATCGCGTGCACCTCGCCCTTGTTCACCGTCAGCGACAGGCCCTTCAGGATCTCCTTGCCCTCCACGCTCACGTGGAGGTCCTTCACCACCAGATCACCGTTCATCGTGTTCCTATCCATCCCGGCGCGTGGCCGGCGTTGACCCGTGCGCCCCGTCCGTCCGGTCGTGGACGGCGCGGCGTGCGCGGGTGGTCGGTCAGGCCGAGAAGCTCTCGCCGCAGGCGCAGGAGTGCTTCACGTTGGGGTTGTTGAACTTGAAGCCGGCGCCCATGAGACCCTCGACGTAGTCGATCTCAGTGCCGCCGAGCAGGACCATGCTCTTGAGGTCCACGATCAGCTTCACGCCGTTGGACTCGATCGTCTCGTCACCGGCGGCCGGGGCCTCGCAGAACTCCATGAAGTACGAGTTGCCCGAGCAGCCACCGCCGCGCACCCCGACGCGCAGACCGATGTCCGGCGTGCCGCGACCCGTGAGCAGCTCCTTCACCTTGTCCGCCGCCGTGGGCGAGAGCGAGATCATCGTGGACTCCTTTCATGAGGCTGTGACGGCGTCCGATGCGCGGACGCGTGTGGCGTGTGGTCTTACGACTCGGTGATCTGGACGAGCACGGGCGGCACGATGCGCGGGGCGCCGTCGCGGCTCCCCTTGAACCCCGCGAGCAGCGCGGGCTCGTGCGGCATGCCGTGATCGTGGGTGCAGCTGACACAGCGGTCGACCGCCCCGGGCTCGCCGCAGACGCGGCAGGTCTCGAGGTAGGCCAGGCCCTCCACCAGTTCGCGTTCGAGCAGCTGCTGACGACGGATGTTCTCGCGCGTCTCGTCGAGCTTGGTGCTGAACAACCGGCGCAGGTCCTCCATGGCCTCGGGGCCACGGTCGGACTCGCTCCAGCGTTCCAGCACCTCGCGCGTCTCCTGCAGCGAGAGCCCCAGCCCGTTGACCAGATCGATCCAGCTCACGCGCTCGACCGCCGCCGGGTGGTACAGGCGGAAGCCACCGCTCGACCGCGTGGCGGGCGCGAGCAGGCCCATCTCCTCATAAAGGTGCAGCGCGCGGACCGTCTTGCCCGTGAGGCGCGACAGGTCGCCGATGCGGAGGAGCTGGGTGCCGGTCTGGGTGTTGGGCTGGTTCAGAGTGGTCACGAGCGAACCCTTACGCATGGGTGAGATTCACAGGGAACGTACGCGATACGATGGGGTTGCGCCAAGCGCGGATGCGGGATTGAATAGGTTCTCGGACAGGTTTCACGAGAACCTGACGCGAACGTTAGGTTAGCGCGGCCCTGCCACTCGTATGGAGGTCATGGCACCCGCGCCACCCTCATTCGCACCGCCTCGCTGCCGACCTGTGCGGCGACGAAGTACAGCCCCGGGGCCGAGACCCCGCCCGCCGCATCACGGCCATCCCACTCGATCGTGCGCTCACCCGGCTCGAACGCCCCCTCGGCCAGTGTCGCGACCTGCTTGCCCTGTACGTCGTACACCCTCACCGAGCCCTGGGCTGCGCGCGGCACCGCGAGCTTGACGCTGGTGCGGCGTGCGAACGGGTTGGGCCACGCCGCGCGCCAAGTGAGCGAGGTTATGCGCTGCGGTACCTCGATGCTCACCGGTCCCAGCCAGTGCGTACCCGTGCCCGTGACGACGCGCAGACGGTAGTCGTAGGAGTGCCCCGGCTGAGCATCCGCATCGAACCACTCGGCTCGGCCATCGCCCGCGGGCATGAGGTCGCCATCACCCAACGCGATCTCGGCGCCGCCGCTCTCGGAGCGATACACGCGCAACCCGCTCACCGAGCGCGCATCGTTGACGAGCCAACGCAGGCGCACGCCAGCGGCCAGCGGTTCGGCAGCAAGATCGGAGACGGCATCGGTTGCGGTGGGAAGGTCGGGAGCCAGCCGCGCCACGTAGATGTCGGAGCCACTCGGCCAGCGGCGCAGGTCGGTCCACGCGACCAACCCGTAGTCGTCCCCCGCAGCGACCGCGATGCGGTCGCCGACGAGATGACCCGCCTTGATGTATCCATCTGGACTCGTACCGGTGAGCAGCATGCTCGACTGGCTGGAGAGCCGCATGTCGGGCTGGAACGTCTCGCCACCATCCAGCGAGATGGTGGCATACGCGTTCATCCCATCACCCTCCACCGCGTTTCGCCAGTCATACCAACCGACGTACACACGCCCCAGGCCATCGACCGCGACATTCGGCATGGCTTGATCCGTGCCTGCAGGGTCGTGATTCACCCGGCGCTTGGGGGCCCACGTCTGCCCACCGTCGTCCGAATACGTGAGCACGATGTCGCGCATGTCGAGCGCGGCAGTGCCAGAGGAGGGCAGCCAGTGGCGGACGCGGAGCAGGTAACCGGTCGAGGCGATGCCTGGGAAGATGTGCAGGTAATAGCGCCCGGTCCGAGGGGCGTTGAAGATCGTGGGCTTTGGGATCCCTTCGCCAGCGGCCCCGGTCTTCAACGACTGGTCCTCGATGATCCGCAGGCTGCCGTCGGGCATCTGCATCTCGAGCACCCAACCGCGCAGGTGGCTGAACGCGATGCCTCCGATCCAGATCGTCTCCCCCTTTACAAGGTCGAACGCGACATAGTCCGAACTCGTTGGCCGGTGGACATCGGCGATCGAGCCGCTCACCGTGCAGTCCACCGGGATCAGTTGAGCCTGTTCCGGGGTGTCGTTGGGTTCCACCTCCGGGATCACTGCAGTCGCTGCCGCTGGTTCCCCCGCCGAATGCTCCGCCCACACCGAGTAGACGCGGCCCCGATGCGGACCGTTGCTGCGGTCCACCGCGAGCCCGGGGAAGTTCGCCGCGAAGCGGTTGATCTCGTTGTAGACCGGATAGATCCGCAGACTCACGAGATTCACGTCGCTGGCAGCGGTCCACCCGATCGGTCGCATGGCGAGATTGTCCAAGATGTCCGCGACCGGGAGCCCATCCGGGAGCAGCGAAGCGCCTCGGTCGGACCAGCGAGCCATGACGACCTTGCCCAGCGCGTAGTCCACCCAACTCGCGTACAACACCTCGTCAGGGCCCACGGCGAGCGTGCCACCCTTGATGGTGCTGGGACCAAGCTGCATGTAGGGCGACCATGTCAGAGCATCATCGAGCGTGCGGCGGTACCACAGCCGGCCTGCGTAGTCCGACCGGCTTTCGCTGCCGAGGATGAGGCTCACCTCCGGAGCCTCCGTGACGGCGAGCGAGGTGAAGTCATAGCCGGAGGAGTTGCCGTCGGTACGTAGTAACACTCTGGCCGGACCTGACCAAGTGAACGGACTTGGGCGCACACCCGAGAAGAAGGATACGTCGTCACTATTGGTGCATAGCTTGATGTTCCCGTTTGAGTTCAGCCATGGCTGGGAGGGAAGGTTGATGCCTGCGGGATAGGGCGGAGACGGAAGTGTCGTGGTTGGTCCCCATTCGGCACCCCGAGTCTGCGAGAACGCAAGCTGGATAGAGACAGCAGGCTTCGGTTCCTCGTAGAGCAGCGTCCCGGCAACAACAGCCCAGGATCCACGCGCTGAAAGCCCGGGAAACGCCGTGTAGTTCGTCGCTGGCACACGTTGCTCGGGAAGGGGTGGTGTCGCCCAGGCTATGCGCGCAAGGAAAGGCTGCAAGAGAAGTGCACCTAGAAGAGCAACGAGGCGGGCGGCACGAAGCCGCCCCTCCGTCCCGGACGAGAGTCGAACTGCCGGCCGGATCGTGCTCATGGCACCACCACCATCTTCCGCCGCGCTTCGTATCCACCGGCCCGCAATCGGTACGTATACACGCCCGAGCGGACCCTGGAACCGCGGGCATCCTGCAGGTCCCAGCCGATCGAGTGCCGCCCCGCGGCCTTGTAGGTCGCGAACATGCGCACGAGCCTCCCCTGCGCGTCGAAGATCTCCAGTTTCACCTCCGTCGCACGCGGCAGGTCGAAGGCGATCACGGTCCCGGTCGAGAACGGGTTGGGTACGTTCTGCCGCAGCGCGAACGTGGCTGGCACGGTGGCCGGCTCGCTCGCGCCGCGCGAGCGGAACACGGCGATCTCAGGACTGATGGGGCCACCCTCGAGCGCCAGATACCAGTCCCGCTCCATGCCTTCGACCGCAGTGACGTCCTCGAACGAGATTCGCAAGGTATCCCCGGCGGTGACCGTTGCCGTGAGGCTGTCGACCGCGGTGACGGCAGCCACCGCGTCGAACCCGCCGAACTCTGCAGCCGACAGCATCGCGGCGAGTCCGGACACTGACTCCGTCGAGGCGAGCCGTCCCACGTACCGGAGTGCGCAGGCCTCGTGGAACCGCAACCGGATGTGGGTCTCGGGACCGACCGGGAACGAGTAGCTCGAGCCCATGACCCGCGGATGCACCTTCGCGATCAGCGTGGACTCTTCGGCCGAGGCATGCGCTGTCACACTCACGCCACCATCGCCCGAGCCGCCGTCCGAAAGCTCCAGCAGGATTCTTCCACTCGCGCCCGTGATGGCGGGGAGTGTGACCTCCAGCACCTCGCCCGAGTCAGCGTAGACTGGAGCGTTCGCGGTGTGGGTGGCGTTCGCGGTCACATCACGAGCGTTCCGGTCGACCACGTTGATCGCCGGGATGCGCATGCCGGTGACGAACCCGCCGCTGCCATCCGGCATCGATTCCGTGCCGGACGCATGGTCGACCGCGATCAGCCGGGCTCGATCGATCGACAGCCCCTGGGCCAGCCCGGCACGGACATAAAGGTTACGCATACCCTCGCGGAGCCGAGGGGCGCCCGCGAGGCGCAGCACATCAGCGGTGGTCCCGCCGTTGACTGCACCCGGGAACACCGTGTTCTCCCGTCCCGGTGAACTCCCGCTCGGTGCGCCCAGTGAAGCCTGCGACGCGCGAAGACAAAACCCGCAACCCGGATCACCCTCTTCGTAGCCCCCCCCGCCGCCCTGCGGAGTCGCGGAGGTCTTGGCGATCAGGGTGTCGCTGGCGGCGGAGATGTTCTCGTGGTCATCCACCGACTTGATCAGGAACCGGTACCACGTGCTGGATTGCATTCCCGTGGCAAGGCCATCCTCGGCGGTCAGATACGTGCCCGGCGCATCGACCGTCGACTGCGTCCACTGTGAGAAGTCAGGCACTGGCGTGGTCGCCAATGGGACGAAGCGCAGATCGTACCGGGATGCCGAGCCGGAGAAGGCCAGCGTGTCGTCGTCAGCGGGCGCGGTCCAGCCGAGGTGCAGGGTCCCCGGCAAGGATGGCCCGACCACATGGAGTCCGGTGAAGCTGCCTCCCTTTGGCGCGGTTACATCCGCCGTGTCGACCACGGCCGGCGAGCCGAGGACCACGCGCACCCAGCGCGCGACCGAGGGCACGCGCGGAGCATCCACGGCGACACTATCGACCACGAACAGCAGGTAGTCGCCCGGAGGGGCGAAGTTGGCATTCGCCGGGCCGTGGATCAACAGCCGGTCGGGGTTGGTACGCGCCACGAACTCCAACGGCACGTACCGCTGGCCCTGATCGAACGAGTGCGTGACCGAACCCGGCCGTAGCAGGGCGACACTCTTGATGTGGCCCGAGCGCGAGATGTCCGTGAGCTTCATCGTGAGCGGGCGGCCATACGGAATTATGTCGGGGCCGTGCTGGACCCGCGGCCGCGTCGCGTATGCACCGTTCGAACGGAACAGATAGGGCGGCTCGAACACGCTCGAGGTAGTCTCGTCGGCCGAGTTCTTTTCGCCACCGGCCGTGAGTACACGTGCGTCCGGCAGTAGGATTGCGATCGAGTGGTAGTTGCGGATATGCGGGTTCGGGGCGAGGACGTCAATGTCCGTCTGCTTCCCGGAAGTCCACCTGCCAGCTGCCACCGACCAGAGTTGCGGTGTCTTCGTGGTGGCATCGTTGATCTTGTCATCATCCGGCACCCCGCCCGAGGCCAGCACATCTCCGGTTGGCAGGACCGTCAGGTTGGCATGCGTTCGACGTAGACTCGAAGGACGTTCTGAAGTGTCCGGGAGATAGGGCAGCCAGCTCGCCTGACTCAGTGCGACCGAGAGATCGATCAGCTCGGTCTTATCGTGGCCCGTCTCGATCGTCCCGCCCATTCGGAGGATCTTGCCCGGCCGGTACATGACCGACGACCCGAAGAAGGCTGCATCCTGCACTCCGGCGGAGTCCGCCTCACTCCACATGCGGTTCGAGAAATCGAAGAACCGGCGATACTTGTTGTTCGGCAGGTCGCGCCCCGGGGCCGGCCCCGCATTGAACAACCGCCCGTCCGGCAGTACGTACAGGTTCGGGTAGTTGGCGATCGGACGCTCGCTCTGGGCGTTCGGCTGACTCACCGCCTGCCAGCTTCCGAATCCGGTGACATTATTGCACTGCTGCATGTTCGAGGAGCCGGTGCCGGTGAACGCCTCGAGGTTACGGCTGATGCGCCCGCGGCCCTCTCCCATCGCATGCAACGGCATGCCCGCGGTGGGTGGTGGGCTGGGATGGAAGCTCCTGCCGCTCGGCGAGGACCACGACCAGCTCGTCGCGTTATAGCCCGCCTGCAAGCGGAACAATCCGTTCGAGAGCCCGCCCGCGACGGCGGTGCCGGTGGTGTCGCCGCCGTAGACCACCAGCAACCCGCCGTCGACCGCGTAGCCCATGCTGGGTCTGCTGCGAGCACTGGGACCCCCACCGGTCGTCGGTTTGACCTCCCACGCGTATGCTTCTTCGTCCCCTTGAGTCTCCGAGTTGGGTGGAGCTCCGTCGGCGCGGGCCAGCATGTACATCGTCGGCGCGACGGGTGTGCCCGAGGCGTTCTCACCACCGAACAGGAAGTACTCGCGCTCGTCGTCGTCCGGCCCCTTGTACTTCGGGATCATCCCGTGCCAAGTGCGCCCAGGTGGGGCAGGGTCAGCGACCGTCGCGGTGGGCGTAATGCTCCGCCATACACCGGGTTGGTTGCTTCGCGCTCCAACACCCACCAGATAGAGCTTCGTGTTGTCCGCGAGTACGCCGCCGGAGAGAGCTCCGCCATAGATCATGAGTTTCGCACGCGGCGCCCAATCGGCGGAGTCCGGCACACCCGGATCGAACACCATCGTGTGGCCGAACCGCGCACGCGAGGCATCGCTGTTGTCCAGGATGCGCTTCCAGACCCACTGGTAGCGAGCGCCGTTCTGGATCAAATGTCCACGCCACAGGTCGCCGAGCACCTGCCCGCTCGAGTCCTTGCCGCCGTGGATGTAGCAGATGCTCGAGCCCGGGATCGCCTGCGTGACCTCACGCGTCATGCCCTTCGGGTTGATCTCGACACCGGCCCAGGTGAACCCGAACCCCCAGCGCGCCACCGGCTTGTTCACGCTGTCGGGCAGCGCCGGGTCGCCCACTTGCTCGAGCAGATAACAGTTGTGCGTCGAGTCTTTCGGGAACGCGGTGCTGTTGACGTACCAGACATCGCTCAACAGATCGGTCGATGACGAGCGGCGGCCGCCGTAGATGATGGCCCGTCCATCGGCGGGGCCGGCGAACATGTGGAAGTCGCGGCCGGGGGGGAACCGCCCCACGGTGTAGTTGTCTCCGGGCGCGAACGGCAGCGGAGTGCATCCGCTCCCATTGCACGCGGGCAACAACAACGTGTCGCGCCAGGTGAAGCGGGCCGAGAGCCCCAGCGGCCGAATCGTCCGTGAGACCGTGTCGGGCGTCGTCACACCCGGAACCGTGCCACCGAATCCCATCATGCCGCTCTCCGAGGTCCCCGCTGATGCGAGGATCCGCCCGTCGGGCAGTGGCGTCGCGGTGGCGTACCAGCGCTGCGAGCTCATCTCGGCGTTCTGTTGCCATGCCATACCGCTGCCCGACCATGCAGGGTCCAGCGTGTAGCCATCCTCGCAAGTCTCCGTGGGCAACCACTGCCCACCCACCAGGATCATCTTGCCGTCGGGCAGCGTCGCGTGCCCGGAACAGAACAGGTCGGTGGCCTTGTTGTTGGGATGAGGGATCACGGTGAGCGAGGAACGCGCCGAGCTCGTGAGCGGGGTGAGTAGGTTGGTGTCGCCCGGATCGATCGTCCAGAACCGCATCTCCTGCGGCGATCCCGACTCACCGAACATGAACACCTTGGCCTTGTTCGTGACCGGCTCACGCAACAGCACGACGTGCGTCGCCGAGAAGCCGAGGCTGGGAGTCGCCACCCAGCGGCCAGTCTTCTCGAACGCCGCGTGAGCGCTCAACGAGGGCGTGAGCTGTTGCGCAATCATGGCGATGGCGAGGGCCCTCTTATAGCCATCCATGACGATCGACAAACGACGCGACTTCACGCGGTTCATCGGCGACCTCCTCGCTGATGTCGTGGACTCTCACGGTGCGCTAGGGTCGCACCAAGCCACGGCGGCCATGTCGCAGGGCCGCCTCGCGAGGGGGTGAACTCCAGCGTACGACAACATGTCAAGGACTTGCCAGAGGATTCTCCCTCGGGACGCCGGTATCCATCCACCATGGCTTCTCAGTGTCCAGTCCATCTGGCAAGCTCATTACAATGCTTTACGGAGAGGGGTGGTGGCCTAAGGCCGAACTCCCGCTGCCTCCGGCGATTCCGCCTAATCTTTATAAGGGTCGAACTCCTTCTCGCCGGCCATGGCCACCCCGATCGGCCGCAGGGTGTGCAGCACCCGCACCGTGCCCTCGTGGTGGGCCAGCACCTCGGGCAGCCGCTTGTAGCAGTGCGGCGACTCGTCGGTGCCCGCACCGCGCAGCTCCACGCCGCGCTCGCGCACCCAGGCCGCCATCATCTCGCGGCTCACCTGTCCCGGGGACAGCACCCGGCCGGTGTGGCGGTCCACCTTGCCGCGTGCGGCGTTGCGGCTCATCACGCGCCCGGCCCCGTGCACCGTGCTGTAGTAGGCGGTGCGGCTCAACGAGCCCTGTACCCCCTCGAGGATCACCGCGTCGTCGCCCATCGAGCCGCCCACGAACCCCTTCTGCCCCGGGAACGCGGGCGTGGCGCCCTTGCGCACCACCCACACGCGCTCGCCGTGGTGCTCCTCGAGCCACGCGTAGTTGTGGTGGTTGTGCACCTCCTCGAGCGCGTGCGCGCCGAGCCGCCGCACGACCTCGTCGCACACCCAGTCGCGGCCGGCGTGCGCGTAGGCGCCCGCCAGCTGCATCGCGGCCACGTAGTCGTCGAACAGCGCCTGGCGACGGTGGAACACGAGCGGCTCCACCTGCATCCCGTCGCGCGCGCCGCCGGCTTTCAGGAAATGCGTGGCCAGCTTGTGCCCGAGCCCGCGCGAACCGAAGTGCACGCCCACCCAGACGCGGTCGAGCTCGTCCACGAACAGGTCCACGTAATGGTTGCCCGAACCGATCGTGCCGAGCTGTTGCTGCGCGAGTCCCTTGAGCGAGGCCGCCGCGGGCAGCCGCCATTCGGGGCGGTCGAACACGGGCGAATCCACACGCGTCGTGTTCCTGCGCCCGATGCCGAACGACAACGCGCCGTACAGGTCGTCCATGATGGCCGCGATGTGCGCGCGCACCTCGGCGGCCGGCACGTCGAGACGCACGGCCTTGTTGCCGCAGCCGATGTCGAACCCCACCCCGCTCGGCGAGACGGCGTCCTTGTACACGACCACGCCGCCGATGGGCACGGCGTAGCCGAGATGGTGATCGGCCATGAGCACGGCCGCGTCCGCCGTGGCACGGCAGCGCTGGATCTGCTCGAGCGCGCCCGCGTCCACCGGGTCGCCGAACACCGGGATGTCGCCGATCCTCTGCATGCGCGCATCATGGCGCAGCCGCGCGCGCGCGACCATGCGGCGATGCGTGGTGTGCGCCACGATGCACGGGGCCCCGCGACCGGAGCGGTCGCGGGGCCCTGAGCGTCACACGTGGCGAGCTCGACTCAGCGCCGCACCTTCCCGCCCGACAGCACCACGTACACGAGTGCCGCCACGCCGAACCCCACGAACCACGCGTACGAGTAGACGCCCTTGAAGAACGGCGCCACGTCCGGGTACGCGGCCGGGAACGCGGTCGCGAGGAACCCCGGCACGCACGGCAGCACGCCGGCCACGAGCGCGACGATCGCGCGCGGGTTGATGCCGCCCGAATACTCGTAGCGGCCCCCGCGGCGGTACAGGTCGTCCACGTCGAGCGCGCGACCGCGGAGCACGAAGTAGTCCGCGATCATGATGCCGCCGATGGGCCCGAGCAGCGCCGAGTAACCGATGAGCCACGTGAAGATGTAGCCCTGGCTGGAGGCCAGCAGCTTCCACGGCATCATCGCGATGCCGGCGAACGCGGTGATGAGCCCGCCGGTGCGGAAGCTGATGTGGCGCGGCGACAGATTACTGAAGTCGTTGGCCGGCGAGACGACGTTGGCGGCGAGGTTCGTGGTGAGCGTGGCCACCGACAGCGCGACCATGGACAGCAGCACCGTGACCGGGCCGCCGATGCGGCCCAGCAGCTGCACCGGGTCCCACACCACCTGCCCGCCGGGGAAGATGATCGCGGTGGCACTGGTCACGGCCACACCGATGAACGCGTACAGCGTCATCGTCGGCGGCAGCCCCAGCGCCTGGCCGACCATCTGGTCCTTCTGCGACCGCGCATAGCGCGTGAAGTCGGGGATGTTGAGCGACAGCGTGGCCCAGAACCCGACCATCGCGGTGAGTGACGGGAAGAACACCTTCATGAAGTCGGCGTTCGTGGCGAACTTGGAGGGCTGCGACAGGATGGGCCCGAAGCCACCGGCCTTCACGTACGCCCAGCCGAGCAGCGCGAGCCCCACCACGATCAGGAACGGCGCGGCGAAGCTCTCGAGCCACTTGATGCTCTCGGTGCCCTTCACGATGAACCACACGTTCATGGCCCAGAACACAAGGAACCCGAGCGCCTCGCCGGTCGAGAGCCCAAGCCCGGCCGGCAGCACCGCGGGCAGCGTCGCCACGCCCGGCCACAGGGCCTTGGCCAACTGGTAGAGCGCCGCGCCACCGAACCACGTCTGGATGCCGAACCAGCCGCACGCGACGAGCGCGCGCAGCATCGCGGGCAGGTTGGCGCCCAGCACACCGAAGCTGGCGCGCGCGAACACCGGGAACGGGATGCCGTAACGCGCACCCGCATGCGCGTTGAGGATCATGGGCAGCAGCACGATCGTGTTGCCCAGGAAGATCGTCCACATGGCCTGCGACCACGACATGCCGGAGTCGATGAGGCCCGACGCCATGGTGTACGTGGGGATGCACACGCTCATGCCGATCCACAGCGCGCAGAAGTGCCACCAGTTCCACGTGCGCTG
>CAZZLY010000048.1:1578-3128 GCA_964655175.1 uncultured bacterium | reverse complement strand
GCCGTGACGTCGCGCGTCGGATCCCCGGTCACCGCGATCAGATCCGCCAGCAGACCCGGCGCCACACGACCCACGCGATCCTCCAGACCGAACACCTGCGCTGGCACGCTCGTGGCCGCGCGCAGCGCGGCGAGCGGCGTCATGCCGTACTCGACCATGGCCTCGAGCTCGCGCACGTTGTCCCCGTGCGTGAACACGCCGACGTCGCCGCCGAACACGATCGTCACGCCCGAGGCGAGCGCGGCCTTGAAGCTCGCGTGCTTGTCCGTCACGCGCGGCACCGTGTTCACGCCCTTCTTCCAGCCGTCGAAGTACACGGCGTACGCCTCGGCCGCCGCGATCGTCGGGCAGTACGCGACGCCCTTCTGCTTCATGAGCTGGAACACGGCGAGCGTGCCGTGGTCACCGTGTTCGATCGTGCGCACGCCCGCGAGCGTGGCGCGCGTCATGCCCTCGGGCGTCATCGCGTGCGCGACCACGGGGCGGCCCGCGCCGTTGGCGACCTTCACCAGCTGATCGAGCTCGGGCTGCGTGAAGGTGGGGTACGTGCGGCCGCCGGGTCCCCAACCGAAGTCGGCGTACACCTTGATCCAGTCGGCGCCGTGGCTGACCTGCTCGCGCACCACGCGCGTCACACCCTCGAGGCCGCTCGCCTCCTGCGCGCCCTGCGGCACGTCGTTGGCGTAGTCGGTGCGGCTCGGGCCGTAAGCACCGGTCGCGACGATGGCGCGCGTGGTGGTGATGAGCCGCGGCCCCGGCACGACGCCGTTGTCGATCGCGCGCTTGAGTTCGACGTCCCCCGCGAAGCAGCCCTCGGTGCCCAGGTCGCGCTCGGTCGTGATGCCGGCCTCGAGCGTGGCGCGCGCATGCGCGACCGCCGCCGCCATGCGATAGCCGTACGGCTCCTTGAGCACCTGATCGTCCCACAGCGCCTCGTCGTACGGGTGCAGGAACAGATGCGAGTGTCCCTCGATGAGCCCCGGCATGAGCGTCGTGCCCGGCAGCGTCACGCGTGTCGTGCCCTCGGGCACGCGCAGCGAATCGACACGCCCCACCGCCACGATGCGCTCGCCCTCGACGAGCACCGCGAACCCGGTGCGCGGCGCACCGGCGACGCCGTCCCACACCGCATCGGGCACGAGCAGCGTGGTGGACGCCGCGAGGCCGAGCACGGGCGAGAGCACGAGCATCAGGAGCGAGGCACGCACGAGCGACATGAGACGCATGACGAGTCCTTTCACGGGTTAGTGGCGGTGCGCGCGCGGCGCGCGGAACTACTTGCGGCGGCTCGCGCCGAGATCGCGTTCGGAGCGCGCGGCGATGCCGGCCACGATCGCGGCGTTGAGCAGCATGAACGCGACGAGCGGAGCGATGCGAGCGGCCAGCATCACGAGGGCGGAACCCTCGTGCGGCATGGGCGGCGCGAGTCCCGCCCACAACATGCTCCACGGCACGGTGAGGAACGCGGCGAACATGCCGGCGTTACGCGACTCGCCGTTGAGCGCCTCGATCACCATGGCGATGAGCACGACCGCGCACACGGCCAGATA
>CAZZLY010000048.1:0-1478 GCA_964655175.1 uncultured bacterium | reverse complement strand
CGTCCGGCTCAGTCATGCAGCCCACCCGGCACCTTGTGCGTGCCCTTGGCGATGCGATCGTTCCACGACTCGAACGGCTTGCCGCGCGTGTCGTCCATCATCGTGATGCAGCCGGGCACGGGGCAGACGTGCGAGCACAGGTTGCAGCCCGTGCACGAATCCCAGTCCACCCACGGCACGTGCACGCCGGTGGTCTTGACGCGCTCGATCGCGGCCTCGCGCGTCGGGGCGCGATGCCCCGCGGGCAGCGGCTCGTCGGCGGTGTGGATGCAGTGCACCGAGGTGTCGCGGCAGGCCACGTAGCACAGGTCGCAGCCGATGCACTTGGCCGGATCGATGTGCGCCGCGACCTTGTAGTTGAGGTCGAGGTCGCCCCACTCGGTGTACGCCGCGAGCGCCTTGCCGCGCAGCTCGTTCACCGACGCCATGCCCTTCTCGTCGAGGAAGTTGGACAGTCCCTCGATCATGTCCTCGACGATGCGGAACCCGTAGTGCATCGCCGCCGTGCACACCTGCACGCTGGTGCAACCCATGGCGATGAATTCGGCCGCGTCGCGCCACGTGGTGATGCCGCCGATCCCCGAGATGGGGATGGTGACGCGCTCGTCGCGACCGAGCGCCGAGACCATGTGCAGCGCGATCGGCTTGACCGCCGGACCGCAGTAGCCGCCGTTGGTCGCGCGGTTGCCCACGACCGGGTACGGCACCATCTTGTCCAGGTCCACGCCGACGATGCTCTTGATGGTGTTGATGAGCGACAGCCCGTGCGCGCCCGCCTCGACCGCGGCGGCACCCGGCACGGTGATGTCACCGATGTTCGGCGTGAGCTTCACCAGCACGGGCACGGTGCTGTACTTGACCGCCCAGCCCGCGACCACCTTGAGCACGTCCGGCTCCTGCCCGACCGCCGAGCCCATGCCGCGCTCGCACATGCCGTGCGGGCAGCCGAAGTTGAGCTCGAGGCCGTCGGCACCGGCGTCGATGGACTTCTTGATGATCGTCTTCCAGTCGTCCTCGGACTCGACCATGAGCGAGACGATGACCGCGTGCTTCGGGTAACGGCGCTTGACCTCGGCCACCTCGCGCAGGTTCACCTCGAGCGGCCGATCGGTGATGAGCGCGATGTTGTTGAAGCCCACCATGCGCTGCCCGCCCACGTGCAGGGCGCCGAAGCGGCTGGAGGTGTCCACGATCGGGTCCCCGAGCGTCTTCCACACCGCGCCGCCCCAGCCCGCGTCGAACGCGCGCATGATCTGGTCGCCGGTGTTCGTGGGCGGCGCACTCGCCAGCCAGAACGGGTTCGGGCTCTTGATGCCCGCGAAATCGATGGACAGATCGGCCATGGGGGGCTCCCGCGCGCGGCGCTCGTGGGCGCCGCCGGGTCCGGGGCTCACAGGCCCCTGTGTCGTGTGACCGCCGACAATAACGACAAGGGGCGCAGGGCGCTACGGGGAATCCTCGCGGGCGGCGGGCAGGCC
>CAZZLY010000047.1:0-20494 GCA_964655175.1 uncultured bacterium | reverse complement strand
CCAGGTCGTCTCGGCGCCCAGCTCCGTGTAGGTCGCGCGGCCGATCTTGGTGCCGACCGAGACCTGGATGCCGGTGTTGGCGCTCAGCATCATCGCCGCGCCCATGCGGCCGTGCAGGCTGATGCGCGTGACGTGCTCGGACTCGAGCGCGGTGTTGCCGCTCTTGAACTTGGCCGTGCCGTTCCAGTACTCGAGGCCGGGGCCGAAGAACAGGAACGCGCGCTTGCCGATCCGCTCGACGCGGTCGCCACCGACGCGGACGCTCCACGAGCTCTGCGAGTACTTGAAGTCCTGCGCACCGGGGGCGGCGTTGACGCCCGGCTTCTGCAGCTCGCTGAAGCGGCCCAGATTGAACGAGGCGGTCAGGGCGTAGTCCTGCGCCATCATGTTCCAGTAGTCCAGCTTGATGCCGTACTCGGAGTGGTCGTAGGCGCTGGCGAAGCCGTTGTCCTCGAGCGCGAAGTCGGCGGTGCCGTGGCTCAGGCCCAGACCCAGATAGAGGTTCTCGGCGTGGGCGACGGGGGCGGTCAGGAGGACCGCGGCGGCCAGGGACAGCGTGGTCAGGATCTTCTTCATGGGGGAAGCGCTCCCGGTTGGGGTCCGACCACCATGGCCGGACGGGTGGCCCGGGACGCTAGGGGGGCGAGAGGAGGCTGTCAACGCCCGGCCCCCCGGGCGGAACCCCGCCCCGGACCGGGGCTTGCGCACGGCGGGGCGGCCCTGTACCATGCTCGGCGTTCACAAGCAGGAGCCCCGCGCTTCTCACCCCAGCGGACGCCACGCGTCTCGCGACGGGTTCGGCCGAACGGCCTCGGTCTGTCCGCCCTCGGGCGACACACCACCGTTCACTGCCGGTGCCATGCCCTTCGGGGCCGGACGCCGGGCGGGGGTTCTCATGCCACCCCGCCCGGCGTCCGTTTTCATTCCGGCCACCGACGGTGTGGTGAAGTCTCACAGCCCATGGGAGGGAGTCACCATTTCGATTCCGGGCAAGTCTCAGGAACCGCGCGTCAACGAGCGCATTCGCATCCCGCA
Source organism: uncultured bacterium (assembly GCA_964655175.1). GTDB lineage: Bacteria > Eisenbacteria > RBG-16-71-46 > RBG-16-71-46 > RBG-16-71-46 > JAIOPA01. The sequence goes on along the minus strand of CAZZLY010000047.1, from coordinate 19,459 downwards.
GGTCCGTGTGATCGGCGACGACGGGTCGCAGATCGGCATCCTCACCACGCGTGAGGCGATCGCGATGGCCCAGGCCAAGGGACTCGACCTCGTCGAGGTCGCCCCGACGGCCCGTCCTCCGGTCTGCAAGATCATGGACTACGGGAAGTTCAAGTACGAGCAGAACCGTGCGGCGAAGGCGGCGAAGAAGAAGCAGCACCAGATGCAGCTGAAGGAAGTCAAGATGCGTCCGAAGATCGAGGACCATGACTACGACTTCAAGCTGAAGCACGCGCGCGAGTTCCTCGCTCAGCGGGACAAGGTCAAGTTCACGATCACGTTCCGCGGGCGCGAGATGGCTCATCAGGAGTTGGGCTACAAGGTCATCGAGCAGGTGCTGCAGGACCTCTCGGACGTCGCGATCGTCGAGCAGTCGCCGCGCGCCGAAGGCCGCACCGTCTCGCTCGTGCTCTCACCCAAGGCGCAGGTGCCGCCCCCCAAGGCGGCGAAGCCGGCCAACGAAGCGGGTCCCGCAGCCGCGGAACCCCCGGCGAACTGAAGGAAAGGAAAGTCCCATGCCCAAGATGAAGTCCAACCGGGCGGCCCGGAAGCGGTTCAAGGTCTCCGGCACCGGCAAGGCGATCCGCCGCTCGTCGAACCTCCGACACGGCATGATCGCGGACAACCGCAACGCGAAGCGCAAGAAGGGCTCCAACGTCGTGGTGGCCCAGGCGGATCAGGCGCGCGTGCGCCGCATGCTGGGGAACTGACCCACCCGCTCGCCCTTTTCGATACGTCGTCCCCGCGCCGTGCAGCGGCGCGCGGACAGGAGGAATAGAAGATGCCTCGTGCAAAAACCGTCGTCCCCGGCCGCGCCCGGCGTAAGAAGGTCCTCAAGGCCGCCAAGGGTGGCTTCTCGGGCCGCAGCAAGCTCTACAAGACCGCCCTGCAGACGCAGCAGCGCGCGGGCCAGTTCGCCTACGAGCACCGTCGTCTCAAGAAGCGCGACTTCCGCCGTCTGTGGATCACGCGCATCAACGCGGCCGCTCGTCTGAACGGCATGTCGTACAGCACCCTCATCGCGGGCCTCAAGAAGGCGGCGATCGAGGTGAATCGCAAGATGCTCGCCGAACTCGCCGTGCGCGACGCGGCTGCATTCGCGAAGCTCGCGGAGGCGGCGAAGATCGCGACGGCCTGACGCAGTGGCCGACGTTCGCAGCATCCTCACGCGACGGCTCGACTCCGCCTGGCGGCGGGGCGAGCCGTCTGCGTTGCTCCCCGACTGGACCGATCGCCTGTCGGCGCTCGAGGCCGTGAGTCCCGTGGTCGCCGAAGCGACCGCCGGGTTCGCCACGGCGCTCGCCGGTGCCGACGATGCGGCCGCGATCCAGAGCGTGCGCAACGCCGCGCTCTCCCGCGAGAACGGAGCCTTCACCGAGGCGCTGGCGCTGGTGCCGTCGCTGTCCGTGGAGGAGAAGCGCGTGCTCGGGCGCGCGCTCAACCTGGGCAAGCAGTTGGTCGAGGCGTGCGAGAAGGCGCGTCGCGAGGCGCTCGAACGCGCCGCGGAATCCGCCGATGCGCTCGACGTCACGCTGCCCGGCCGCCGACCGTTCACCGGCCGACCGCACGTGCTGGCGCAGGTGCGCGACGAACTGCTCGACCTGTTCCACGGGCTCGGCTTCTCGGTGTACACGAGCCCCGAGGTCGAACTCGACGCGTACAACTTCGGCAAGCTCAACTTCGCGCCCGATCATCCGGCGCGCGACGCGCACGACACGTACTTCGTGAACCCCGACGTGGTGCTGCGCACGCACACCTCGCCGGGTTGGGTGCGGGCCATGGAGGAGCGCAAGCCGCCGCTGCGGCTGGTGTTCCCGGGCCGCGTGTACCGCGCCGAAGCGGTGGACGCGAGCCACATGGACCAGTTCCACCAGATCGACGGTCTGTACGTGGGCAAGAACGTGTCCATGGCCGACCTCAAGGCCACGCTCAACACGTTCGCGCGCGCCATCTACCGCAGCGACGTGCCCACGCGCATCATCCCGATCTACTTCCCGTTCGTCGAACCCGGCGTGCAGATGGACGTGCAGTGCGCCACCTGCCGCGGCACGGGTCGCTACAAGGACGAGGCGGGGGAGCGTCGCTGCCCGGTGTGCAAGGGCACGAAGTGGGTCGAGGTGCTCGGCGCCGGCATGGTGCACCCGAACGTGTTCCGCGCGGTCGGCTACGACCCCGAGGAGGTCACGGGGTTCGCCTTCGGCATGGGCCTCGAGCGCATCACCATGGGTCGCCACGGCATCCACGAGATCCGTCAGTTCCTCGAGAACGACGTCCGGTTCCTGGGCCAGTTCTGAACCCGCGCGCCCGTCGCGGGCGCGGGGTGTGAACGTCCCGCCGGACCTCACGCAGGAGTCGCATCACCCGTGAAACTCCCGATCAGTTGGCTCAAGGAATGGGTCGCCTACGAGGCGACGCCGGAGCAGGTGGCCGAGGCGCTCACCACGCGCGGCTTCTACGTCGAGGGCATCGAGCAGCACGGCCACCGCTATCCCGGCATCGTCGTGGGCGAGATCCTCGAGACCGAGAAGCACCCCAAGGCCGACCGCCTCAAGCTGTGCCGCGTGAACGCCGGCCACGTCGAGCTGCGCATCGTGTGCGGCGCGCCCAACGCGGCGGCGGGCATGTTCGTGCCGCTCGCCACCGTGGGCACCACCATGCCGGACGGCCTCGAGATCAAGGCCGCCAAGATCCGCGGCGAGGAGAGCCACGGCATGCTGTGCTCGGCGCGCGAGCTCAAGCTGTCCGAGGATCACAGCGGCCTCATGGAGCTGCGCGACCATCTGGGTCGGCGCGACCTCGTGCCGGGCACGCCGATCGACACGTTCTTCCCCGAGCCGGATTTCGTGCTCGAGGTCGAGACCCCGTTCAACCGTCCCGACGGCATGGGCGTGCTGGGGCTGGCGCGCGAGGTGAAGGCGGCGCTCGGTGGCAAGTGGACGCCGCTCGCGGAAGCGCGGCTCGCGGCGCGGCCGCAGGGCGCCGACGCCAAGCTCACGTTCGACCTCGCGATCGACGACGCGCAGGAGTGCCCCGCGTACCTGGCGCAGGTGGTCGAGGGCGTGAAGGTCGCCCCGTCGCCGGCGTGGCTCGTGCAGAAGCTCGCGGCGGTGGGCCAGCGCTCGGTCAACAACCTCGTCGATCTCACCAACCTCATCCTGTTCGAACTCGGCCAGCCGCTGCACGCGTTCGACGCCGCCAAGCTCACCGGGCCCGCCATCCGCGTGCGTCGTGCGACCGCGGGCGAGACGATCACCACGCTCGACGGCAAGGCGCGCACGCTCAACCCCGAGGTGCTCGTCATCGCCGATCGCGATCGTCCGGTCGCCATCGCCGGTGTCATGGGCGGGGCCGACTCCGAGGTCACCGACGCGACGACCACGATCCTGCTCGAGTGCGCCGTGTTCAAGGGCACGCGCGTGCGTCGCGGGGCCAAGTCGCTGGATCTGACGACCGAGGCGAGCAAGCGCTACGAGCGCGGGGTGGACCCCGGCATCGGCGAAGCGGCGGCCGCCCGGTATCTGGCGCTGCTGCTCGAGCTGTGCCCGGGCGCCAAGCTGGGCGCCTGGAAGGCGGTGCGCACGGCCCCCGAGCGACGCTCGCTCACGCTGCGGCCGTCGCGCTGCGAGCGGCTGATCGGTCTGCCGTTCACGTCGGGCCGCTGCGCCGAGCTGCTCGAGTCGCTCGAGTTCGGCGTGCAGCGCGGCGACACGCTCACGGTGACCGTGCCCACCTGGCGGCTCGACGTCTCGCTCGAGGACGACCTCGTCGAGGAGGTCGCGCGTTCGAACGGCTACGACCGCATCCCCGAGGCCCCGCTCGAGAGCGGCGGCGCCTACGCCGTGCGCAGCCCGCGCGAACGCGTCGTGCGCCGGGCGCGCGAGAGCATGCTGGCGCTGGGCTTCCACGAGGCGTGGTGCGGTTCGCTCGTGTCCGAGGCCGAGGCCACGCGCACCGCGACGCTGCTGGGCGACGCTCCGGCCCACGTCGTGCGCCTGGCCAACCCCATGTCGCGCGAGAGCGAGGTGCTGCGCCCCAATCTGCTGCCGGGCCTGCTGCGTGCGGTCGCGACCAACCTGCGACAGGGCGCGACCGGCGTGCGTCTGTTCGAGGTCGGAGCGGGCTTCGTGGCGCAGGGCGGGGACGCCAAGCTGCCGCGGGAGACGCTCATGGTGACGGCGGTGATCGCGGGGCCGCGGTTCCGGCACACGCACGACCCGGTCCCGACCAAGCCCGAGGGCGCCTACGACCCGCGCGGCGAGGCCGATTTCCTGGACGCCAAGGGGCTGTTCGAGGCGTGGTTGAGCGAGATGCGCGTTGACTCGCCCCAGTGGCGAGCCTATGCTGCCGACGGCTGGAAATCCGGTGCCAGTGCGGAAGTTGCGGTCGGGACTTCACGCATTGCTTGGGCCGGACGACTCGCGCAGGACCTGCTCCGGTCCTGGGACATCGAGGTCGGCGTCCACGCGTTCGTGGCGCTCCTCGAACCCCTCGCCGAAGGCGCCTCCGCGGTGGTCCGTGCCCGCGTTCCGGGCCGTTTCCCGCCCGTGCGTCGTGACCTCGCGTTCTTCGTCCCGCGCGGTGCGACCCATGCGCAGGTCGAGCAGGCGCTCGTCGGCACCGCCGGCGAACTGCTGCACTCGATCGAGTTGTTCGATGTCTACGAAGGTCCCGGCACTCCGGCGGGCATGAAGAGCCTCGCGTACGCACTGCAGTTCCAGCACGCGGAGCGCACGCTCACGGAAGCCGAGGTCACGGATCTCCAGTCGCGGATGGTGACCGCTGTCACGCAGGGATGCGGCGGTCAGCTGAGGGAACGCTCATGAACGACACCGCCGTCGCCACCACCGATCTCGATCGTCTCGCCGAACGCGTCGAGCGCGCCGCTGCGCTCGTGACCTCGCTGCGCCAGAAGAGCACGCAGCTCGAGCAGGAGCGCAACGCCCTGCGCGAGCAGAGCGAGAACCTGGAGCAGGAGCGCCAGCTCGCGCTCGAGCACGTCGCCAAGCTCGAGGCCGAGCGCACGACCCTGCTGAGCAAGGCCGTCAGCGCCGACGAGGCGCAGGAGGCCGTGGCGCTCAAGCTGGCCGAGGCCGAGAAGGCCAACGCCGCACTGCTCACGCAGCAGCAGGAGGCCGACACGCGCATCGCGTACCTGCTCGAGACGCAGACCAAGTCCGAGCAGACCCTCGCGACGCTGCAGACGCAGGCCGCCACGCTCGAGCAGGAGCGCGTCGCGCTGGGCCAGCGCCTCGAGGAGACGAAGTCGCAGTTGCAGGGCCAGGACCCCGTCGCCGTCGTGACCGAGCTCGCCGCGCTCAAGAAGGAGCAGCGCGAGTGGGTCAACGAGCGTCGGGACGTGGCCGCCCGTATCGAGGCGATCTGCGCCAAGCTGGACCGCCTCGACTGACCCCGCGGCGACGGGTCCGCACGCGCGGCCCCGTCGCCACGGCTTGAAGCAGCACACGAACGCAGAGAGAAGCGGCGGGAGGACAGCGACGATGGACACCACTTCGGACACCGCCACCGGGAACCCTCGCGACGGCAAGAGCGTCGTGCAGGTGCAGATCCTCGGTCACCAGCTCACGGTCCGCGGCGACGGCGGCCAGGATTACATCCTGGACGTGGCGAAGTACGTGGACCTGAAGATGCGTGAAGTGACCGACAAGCTGCCCGTGGCCTCCGTGTCCAAGGTGGCGATCCTCGCCTCGCTCCACATCGCCGATGAATTGTTCAAGGAGCGCGCCAGCGGCACCCGGGTCGGCAGTGACGTCCTCGACAAGGCGGCGTCGCTGTCCCGTCGTCTCGACGAGATCCTCGAGGACGTGGAGTAACCCCGCGTCGGGACCCGACGCCCTCGGCGCACCACGGACGATCCGCCGTACCCGCTCGGACGCGTAGGCCGGCAGCTCCGGTGCCACGTGCCGCAGCGGGTCTTCTCCATGCGATGAGGACTCCTCGGCGGGGGGCCATGGAGAGGTCCCGATGTCGCTGGCAGGTTGGATCGCCCTGACCGTGGGCGGCCTCGCGCTGGGTGTCGCGCTGGGCTGGTTCATCCGGTCCCAGCTCGGCCGGGCCCGGCTGCGCGCCGTCGAACAGCGCGCCGAGACCCTGCTCGCCGATGCGCAGCGCGACGCCGAGGCCATGAAGCGCGACGCCGTGCTCGCCGGTCGCGAGGAGGCGCTGGGCATGAAGCAATCGCTCGAGCGCGAGATGCTCCAGGTGCGCAACGCCCAGCTCGAGGCCGAGCGCGCGTTCCAGCAGAAGGAGGCCGCGTTCAACCGGCGCGTCGAGCTCATCGACAAGAAGGAGCGCGAGCTCAAGGCGCTCGAGTCCGGCGTGGCGCAGCGCGAGGCGGGTCTGGCCGATCGCCAGACGACGCTCGACGACATGGTGCGCGAGCAGACCACGCGACTCGCCCGCATCGCGGGGCTCTCGGCCGAGCAGGCGCGCGAGCAGCTCATCGCCTCGATCGAGGCCGAGGCGCGCTCCGAGGCCGCGCGGCGTTCGGTCGAGGTGCGCGAGACCGCGCAGCGCAACGCCGAACGCGAGGCGCGCAAGATCATCACGCTCGCCGTGCAACGCTACGCGGGTGACCACGCGAGCGAATCGAGCGTCTCGGTGGTGACCCTGCCCAGCGACGACATGAAGGGCCGCATCATCGGTCGCGAGGGCCGCAACATCCGTTCGTTCGAGGTCATCACCGGCGTGGACGTGATCATCGACGACACGCCCGAGGCGGTGATCCTGTCGGCGTTCGATCCGGTGCGGCGCGAGGTCGCGCGCCTGTCGCTCGAGCGTCTCGTGGCCGACGGCCGCATCCATCCGGCGCGCATCGAGGAGGTCGTGGGCAAGGTGCGCGAGGAGGTGGACCGCCGCATCGCCGAGATGGGCGAGGCCGCCTGCCTCGAGGTGGGCGCGCACGGCGTGCACCCCGAGCTGCAGCGTCTCATGGGACGGCTGCACTACCGCACCAGCTACGGCCAGAACATCCTGCGCCACTCGGTCGAGGTCGCCCACCTGTGCGGCATGCTGGCGGCCGAACTGGGGTTCGATCAGGCGCTCGCCAAGCGCTGCGGCCTGCTGCACGACATCGGCAAGGCGCTCGACCACGAGCACGAGGGCACCCACCCGGCGCTGGGCATGGAGGTCGCCAGCCGCCACGGCGAGCCGCAGGCCGTGCTGGACGCCATCGGCTATCATCACGACGACTATGCAGGCGGCAGTCTGTGGCCCGTCCTGGTGAGCGCCGCCGATGCGATCAGCGGCGCACGCCCCGGAGCACGACGCGAGAGTCTCGAGACGTACATCAAGCGCCTGCAGGCGCTCGAGACCATCGCCAACGCGTTCCCCGGCGTCGAGCGCAGCTTCGCCATCCAGGCCGGTCGCGAGGTCCGCGTCATGGTCGAGCATCAGCGCATCGACGACGCGCGTGCCCAGGGGCTCGCCGCCGAGATCGCCCGTCGCATCGAGAAGGAACTGCAGTACCCCGGTCAGATCCGCGTCACGGTCATCCGTGAGACGCGCGCCGTGGAATACGCCAAGTAGGGGGTGTCGCCGTGACCAACCTGTTGTTCATCGCCGACGTGATCGGCTCGCCGGGCCGCGACGTGCTGCACGGGCTGCTGCCCGAGCTCAAGCGCCGTCACGACATCCACCTCACGATCTGCAATTGCGAGAACTCGGCCGCGGGCTTCGGCGTCACCAAGGACGTGGCGCGCGACCTGTTCCACGCCGGCTGCGACGTGCTCACGGGCGGCAACCACCTGTGGGACAAGAAGGACTCGATCGAGTACATCGGTGACGAGCCGCGCCTCGTGCGCCCGGCCAACCTGCCCGAGGGCACGCCCGGCCGCGGCTGGCGCGTGGTCAAGGCGCACAACGGCGTACACGTCGGCATCGTGAACCTGCTCGGCCGCGTGTTCATGAAGGAGGCCGACTGTCCGTTCCGCACCGCGGACGTCGCGCTCGAGCAGCTCTCGCGCCAGGCCAAGGTCGTGTTCGTGGACTTCCACGCCGAGACGACCGCCGAGAAGATCGCGCTGGGCTGGCACCTCGACGGCCGCGTGAGCGCGGTGATCGGCACGCACACGCACGTGCAGACCGCCGACGACCGCATCCTGCCGGGCGGCACCGCGTGCCTGAGCGACGCCGGCATGACCGGCGGGTTCGACAGCGTCATCGGCATGGACCGCGGCGCGGCGCTGCGCCGCTTCCTGACGCTCATGCCCGAACGCCTCACGCCGGCCCCCGGCGACCTGCGGCTCAACGCCGTCGTGATCGCGGTGGACGAGGAGACCGGTCGCGCGACGCGCATCCAGCGCCTGCAGATCCCGTTCTCGCGCGAGACGGCCGCCGCCGCACCCGCGGCCGCGGTGCAGACCGGCGAGGCGCGCACCGCGCGCCTGCTCACCGGCGCCGAACCGGCGGAGGCGGCGCGCATCGAGGCGCGCATCCGCACGCAGGTGCTGCTCGACGCCGGGGTCACGCCCAAGCTGGCGCTCGTCTCGGTGGGCGACGACCCCGCCTCGCAGGTCTATCTCAAGAAGAAGCACGAGGCGTGTGCCGAGGCCGGCATCGCGGTCGAGCGCGTGAAGTTCCCGGCCGGAACGAGCACCGAGGACGTCGTGCGCCGCGTGCAGCAGTTGGGCGAGGACGCCAGCGTGCACGGGATCCTCGTGCAGCTGCCGCTCGCCGCGCCGGCCAACGGCGACGCCGTGCTCGAGGCCATCCCGCCGATCAAGGACGTGGACGGGTTCCATCCCGAGAACGCGGGCCGCATGGCGGTGGGGCTGCCGTGCTTCATCCCGGCGACGCCGTTCGGCGTGCTGCGGCTGCTGCAGCACTACGAGATCCCGCTCAAGGGCAAGCACGCCGTCGTGCTCGGGCGCAGCCACATCGTGGGTCGCCCCATGGCCACGCTGCTCTCGGCCAAGGGCCAGGACATGACGGTCACGATCGGGCACTCCGGCAGCGGCCCCGAGCTCAAGAAGCTCGCGCGCGAGGCCGACCTGCTCGTGGCGGCGGTGGGCAAGCGTCACATGGTGACCGCCGACTGGGTCAAGCCCGGCGCCGTCGTCGTGGACGTGGGCATCCACCGCGACCCGCCGGCGGCGGGCAGCACCAAGAGCCGCATCACGGGCGACGTGGACTTCGAGGCGGTGCGATCGATCGCGAGCGCGATCACGCCCGTGCCCGGGGGTGTGGGGCCCATGACCGTGGCGATGGTGGTGCTGTCCACCGTGATCGCGGCCGAGCGTCAGAGCGCTGCGGTGAGGGTCTGACGCGTGTCCACGATGCCCGCACCGGACGACCGCGTCCTCTCGATCTCCGAGATCACCCGGGGGATCAAGGACCTGCTCGCCGACGCCTATCCGGGCGTGTGGGTGAAGGGTGAGATCTCCGGCTTCAAGGGCGTCAATCAGGCCGGGCACCTGTACTTCAGTCTCAAGGACGCCGGCGCCAAGCTCGACTGCGCCATGTTCCGCGGGTCCGCCACGCGGCTGGGCTTCACCCCCAAGGACGGCATCGAGGTCGAGGCGTTCGGCGAGATCAGCGTCTACGAGCCGCGCGGCAACTACCAGCTCGTCATCAAGCAGATGCGCCCGGCCGGGATCGGTGCGCTGCTCGCGCAGCTCGAGGAGCTCAAGCGCCGGCTCATGGCCGAGGGGCTGTTCGACCCCGCGCGCAAGCAGGAGCTGCCCGCGTACCCGCGCACGATCGGCGTCGTGACCTCGCCGATCGGGGCCGCGGTCAAGGACGTCGTCAAGGTGCTGCGCGGCCGCTGGCCCGGGATCCGGATCGTGCTCGCGCCGGTCAAGGTGCAGGGCGAGGGCGCGGCCGCCGAGATCGCGGCCGCCATCGAGCGCTTCGACGCCTGGGGCGGGGCGGACCTGCTCATCGTGGGGCGCGGCGGCGGCAGCATCGAGGACCTGTGGGCGTTCAACGAGGAGCCCGTGGTCCGCGCCATCGCCGCCGCGCGCACACCGATCATCTCGGCGGTGGGCCACGAGGTGGACACCACGCTCGCCGACCACGTCGCCGATCGCCGCGCCGCCACGCCGAGCAACGCCGCCGAGATCGCGGTGCGCGACGCGCGCGAGGTGCGGCAGCGCATCGAGTCGCGGCTCGAGCGCATCGGGACGCGCGTGCGCACCCAGCTGCAGCGCATGCGCACCGCGCTGACCGCGCTCCTCAAGCAGCACGGCTTCCGCCGCGTGAAGGACCTGTTCGCCACGTTCCACCAGCGCACCGACGAGCTGCGCGCACGCCTCGACGACGGCATCCGCGACCGACTCGACGTGGCGCGCGAGCGGCTGCAGCGTGCGCGCGCGGCGTACGCGTTCCGCGAGGCGCTGCCGCGTCGGCTGGCGCAGACCCGGCAGGACCTCGCTCGCCGCCGTCGCGCGCTCGACGACGTGATCGTGACCCGCATGCTCGATCGCCGACGCCGCACGCTGGCGCTCGCGGACCGGCTGCGCGCGCTGTCGCCCAAGCTCGTGCTCGAGCGCGGCTACGCGCTCGTGAAGGGCCCCGACGGCCGTTTCGTGCGTTCCGCCGAGGCGCTCGCGCCCGGCGCGAACGTGACCCTGGAGTTCGCGCGCGGCGAGGCCGACGCGACCGTGACCACCCTGAGGACCGGAGGCAACGATGGCACGCGCCAAGAGCGACGCCGCTGACGGCGGCAAGCTGGACTTCGAGGACAGCATGAAGCGCCTCGAGACGATCGTGGAGGAACTCGAGAGCGGCGAGCTGTCGCTCGAGGATTCCATCGCCCGCTACGAGGAGGGCATCCAGCTCTCCAAGCGGCTCACGCAGGTCCTGGACGAATCCGAGAAGCGCATCGAGCGGCTCGTGCAGAAGGACGACGGCACGGTGACGACCGAGGCGTTCGAGACCGGCGCGGGGAACACCCCCGAGAGCGATCGCCTGTTCTGATGGCGAGCGCCAAGGTCTCCTTCGTCCCCGGCTTCGAGCCGTGGCGCCTGACGTTCGAACAGCGACTCGCCCGCGGCCTGCGTGAGCACGCCGACGGTCCGGGGCGCATCGGTCAGGCCGTGCGTTACGCGGCGCTGTCGCCGGGCAAGCGCGTGCGCCCGCTGTTCGTGCTCGCGACCTGCGAGGCGGTGGGCGGACCGTGGAAGCGGGCGCTGCCCGCGGCCGTGGCGGTGGAGTGCGTGCACGCGTTCTCGCTCGTGCACGACGACCTGCCGGCCATGGACGACGACGACTACCGTCGCGGTCGACTGACGACGCACAAGAAGTTCGGCGAGGCGCTGGGCGTGCTCGCCGGGGACGCGCTGCTCGCGTACGCCTTCGAGGAGGTCGCGGGCCTGGTCGAGGAGGGCGTGCCCGCGGGGCGCGTCGTCGAGGCCATCGCGCGGCTGGCGCGCGCCTCGGGCGCCACGGACCTGGTGGGCGGCCAGGCGCAGGACATCGGCGCCGAGGGTCGCAAGCCCACCGCGCGGCTCGTGCGCGACATCCACGAGCGCAAGACCGGTGCGTTGTTCGGCGCCTCCATGGCGCTCGGCGCCCTCGCGGGTGATGCCGACGCGCGCACGGTCGAGGCGCTCGATCAGACCGGCCGCATGCTGGGGCTGGCGTTCCAGATCCAGGACGACCTGCTCAACGCCGGTGCGACCTCGCTGCGCACGCTGGGCAAGCGACCGGGCACCGACGCGGCCCGTGGCAAGGCCACGTACCCGGCCGCGGTGGGTGAGGCTCGCGCCCGGCGCGAGGTCGCCACGATCCTGCGCACGGTGCGCAGCGTGCTCACGCGCCGCTGCACGCGACCCGAGCGGCTGTTCAAGCTCGTGGACGCGCTGGCCAAGCGCGAACGCTAGGGCGATCGCCCACGTAAGCGAGAGGCGCCCGCGCACATCGCGCGGGCGCCTCGTCGTGTCTGCGGCCGGTTCGGCCTACTGCAGGATGAACACGCGCTGGCTCTGCGACCGTCCGCCCGAGGTCAGCCGCGCCATGTACACGCCGGGCTTGAGCGGCTGGCCCTGGTCGTCGCGACCGTCGAGCACGATCGCGTAGCGCCCGGCCGCGAAGGCGCGGTCGGCCACGAGTCGCACCCGGCGTCCGCCGACGTCGTACAGCGCGAGCTGCGCGGAGGCCGCGTGGGGCAGCGAGAACGACAGGTTGACGCGACCGTCGCGAGCCGGGTTGGGCCACGCGGGTGCGAACCCGAACGCGAGCGCGCGCGGGCCGTCCTCGCCGTCCACGCCGACCGTCTGGGTCGTGTCCGAGGCGCCGCGCAGCACGAGGCACCACTGATTGAGCGTGCCCGTGTCGGTCGCCGCGCGATCCGCGACCAGCAGGTTCCAGGCCCCGGCACTCGTCGCACCGTTGAACCCGGCCAGCGAAGCGGCCGGCGTGATCGTGGTCGGGTAGGTGCCGATGACGTTGTCCGTGGAGCCGCCGGTGCGATTGTGCAGACGCACGGTGGTCGCACCGTGGACGAGGTCGATCGTCAGGTCGCCCTTGTACGTGTGGGTGATGTTGACCGAGACCTCGACCGCGCTCACCGCGAACGCCGGGCCCACGGTGATCGTGTCGCGGATACCGGTGGCGCTGTTGTCCGGGATCGCGCGCGCCGGGTTGCGGCACAGGTTGCTCTCGCTCACCGGGTACAGGCTCAACTGGACGCTCGAGGTCGCCGCCTGACCCACGGTGACGAGGCGCGGCGTGCCGATGTAGCCCGACGCCGTGGCGGCCAGCGAATAGGTGCCGGCGTACAGCGTGGCGATCGAGAACTCGCCGTGCGCATCGGTGGTCGTCGTGCGACCGCCGGGGTTGAGCGTGACGGTGGTGCCCGCGCCGCTCCAGGCGGTGCCGAGCGAGACGCGCCCCGTGACCGTGCTCAACGGCGCGGGCTCGGGCGCGAGCAGATAGGCGGCCGCGTTCTGCAGCATCTTGGACGCGAGCGTCGAATCCGTCACCGTCTTGAGATCCAACGCGAACAGCACGATCTGCCCGGCCTGCGGGGCCGAGTTGTTGTCGAACGCCGTGATCGTCGCGTTCGTGGCGTACGTCCCGCTGCCCGCGTAGATCGCGACCGACGGCGCGACCGCCGTGAACGCATCCTCGTTGCCGAAGCTCGCATAGGTGAGCGCGATGCTCGCGGGCAGCACGTTGGGCGTGCTCGCGACCGGATGCGCCGCCTGCAGACGGGTGAGGGCGCCGGCGTTGTCCGCCGCCCACGTGGTCGCGTGCAGCACGTTGGCCGCGAACGTGGGATAGCCCGGCGTCGAGACGGCGTCGTACACGACCTCACCGCCCTCGACGATCAGCTTTCGCCCCGCCGCGACGTACGACTCGAGCGCGGTGCGATAGGCCGCGTTCGCGACCGGGCCGGTGTTGCTGCCGCTCGCCGAGACGATGAACGCGTAGCTGGGCCAGGTCGTGGGATCCGAGAGCGTGGCCGACTCCACCGTCGCCACGTAACCGAGGGCGTTGAGCCACGCCGCGATCTTGCTCGACGACATGGCCTTCTCGACCACGGCGGGCGAGATCTCGGTGGTGACGAGCGTGGGATCCTTCTCGTCCACGATGCGCTTGATGGTCTCGCTCTTGGCCAGTTCGTCGTCGTCGAGCACCAGCACCGCGCCCAACGACGAGATGAGGGTGAACGAGTACTCGCCGCTCGCCGGCAGCCGCGCCGCGTTGGGCGTGGCGGCCAGGTCGCGCGCCTCGAGATGGTAGGTGACCACGTCGCCGGCGTTGACCGCGAGCGGGGCGAACGCGCCGTTGTACACGTTCGTGGTGCCGACGCGCGTCAACGTGATGGGCGACTGCGCCGCGCCGTTGTAGGTCCAGATCACCTGGACCGACGTCGGATCGACCCCGACGTCGTCCGTCACCGTGGCCGAGATCGCGCGCGGCCACGACAGCACGGGGGCCGAGGCGATCGGCGCGTGCACGATCGTCGGCGGCGTCAGGTTGGGACCGACGTGGAACAGGTACGGCGTCGTCGGCGCGGTGGACGGCGCACGCGCGACCCCGCCCGAGTTGTCCACGGCGCGGATGTAGTAACGCACGTCGGCCGCCGAGCCCGGACCGGGGATGCTCGCGGCGTACTGGTTGGCCGTGCCGGTGGCGGTCATGGCGACCGAGTCGGTGATCGCCGCGCCGAAGCCGTAGAACAGGGTGGGGGAGCCGGCCGCGAGCGGCTTGGTCGACGTCACCGTCGCGGTGACCGTGTACGGCCCGGTCACGTTCTCACTGCCCGTGAGCGGCGTGTGCGTGATGGCGGGGACGAACGCGGCCGGATCGACCATGCCCCAGAACGCGAACCGCTCGACGAGCGTGCTCACGTGCGCGCCGCCGAACAGGTCGATGTCGGACTGGATCACCTGATTGGCCGCGTCGGCCATGGTCGCCGACGTGCCGAGCGCGAAGTGGTGGTCCAGCATGATCGCGTCCATCACCGCACGGCCGACGCGGTGCAGACAGTCCGTCGTGGCCGAGCACCACAGCGTGCCCGAGGCGTGCACCTCACCGCAGCAGTCGGCCGGGTAGTGCAGCGCCGTGTTGATGAGCGGACGGCCGGTCCACGTCTCGCCGTTGCCGTCCCACGTGAACACGCGGTTGATCTGGAAGGTCGGGTTCTTGGCGATCGAATAGGAGCCGGCCCAGTAGTCGCCCCAGCCCTCGCCCATCTGACCTTCCTGCCCGCCGCCCCAGCCGGGCACGATGTTGTCCTGGATCGAGTGACCGTACTCGTGCCAGATGACGTCGGCATCCTCGTCGTCGTCCACGCCGCCCTCACCGAACGCGAGATTGCCGGTCGAGGGCACGTAGTGCGAGTTGTCGGCACCGCTCAGGCCGTGCGAATCCACGCCCTGCACGCGGTTGTTGATGTTCGTGAACCCGAGGCTCTGGATGTAGCGCTGCGAGAAGTCGAGGTGGTGGTACACCATGACGTCCTCGAAGCCCGACGCGCTGCGCTGGAAGCGGAAGCTGTCCGGGTGCGCGGCCGTGACCGGCGCGACCGTGGGCGCCTCGTTGTCGATGAGCTGCACGTAGGGGCCGCTCAGCGAGTAGGTCGCGCCCGTGAGCGTGATGCCGTGCAGCGGCACGATGTCGTAGGCCGCCGGGAAGGGCACCGCGGTGTCGGCGTCGTTGTTGTCGAGGTACGTGCTGTCGTTCATCTTGGTCATCGGGTCCGGATCGAACACGCGGCCCGTGCCCTCGGCGTAGACCATGCGATCCTCGGCGCCGAACACCTGCCCGTCGTTCGCATCCACGAACACCAGCCAGTCGCCCATGGGCGCCTCGACCGGCATCTGCACGAGCCACGCCAGCCGCGGCCCCGTGCGCGAGACGACCACGTTGAGCGTCGCGCGCGGGTCCATGAGCATGCGGCCCGACGGGTTCACGACGCCCTTGGCGATCGCCAGCGCCTGCGCCTCGTCGAGCGTCGGCTTGGTCGCGACCTTGAGGTCGGGCTGCAGGTTGTTCTGCACCGAGCTCACCTGGCCGTACTTGTTGACCTTGACCACGACCTCGGCGCGATACACCGGCACACCGTCGACGGTCTGGTTGAACCGCAGGTGCGCGCCCGAGGGCGTGCCCTTCTCGTAACCGAACGCCAGATCCGCGAGCGGCGTGCCCTCCTTGAGCCCGAGTTCCACCGCATGGTCCGCGAGGAACGACTCGGCGACCTGTCGCGGGGCCATCGCCGAGCGCGCGTACGCCTGCGGCGTGCGCAGCCAGTAGCGGCGGAGCACCTGCGAGTCGAGGCCGTACTGCTTGGAGACGCCGTCCGCGGTGGCCACCGGGGCGAACGCCTCGGCGTCCTTCTCGGGGGCGGTCAGGGCCTTGAGCGCCGCGCTCAGGTGGGTGCGATCCGGCGCGTGCGGCAGGGCGCGGGCGGGCGAGGCGACCGTCACCGCGGTGAGCAGGGCGACGAGCAGGGTCGAGAGGCGGGGCAGGGTGACGGTGCGCATGAACGCTCCCAAGGGGGGTTGAGCGATCGGGGCCGAGCCACGGCGGTCGGCGGTGCGGAACGGGAAGAGGGCATCATGACCTTTCCTTGACAGCCATTTCCACAGGAATCGACCGGTCGGTCCGGCGGCCGGAGGATCGGGGTGAGCCGGACCGAACCCGGCCTCGCCGGGGCGAGGCTTGACACTCCGAACCCGCCCCGACACCATCCTTGTTCTGACCAAGGACCCCGGGGCTCGCCCGGCGGTCCCGGCCCGCGCAAGGAGGACGCCACGGAACCGTTCTGGATCGCCCTGACCGTCGGATTCGTGGTCCAGGGCTACAAGGGCTTCAGCGCCGTGCTCCGCACCGGCCGCTGGAACCTGCGGCGGTTCGTCGAGACCGGCGGCATGCCCAGCTCGCACTCGGCCTCGGTCGCGGCCCTGTCCACGGCGGTGGGGCTGTGGCACGGCTTCAACACCGCGCTGTTCGCCGTGACCCTCTACTTCAGCCTCATCGTCATGTACGATGCGGCCGGGTTGCGCCGGGCGGCGGGACGCCATGCGGCCGTCCTCAACACGCTCATCGAGCGGCACTTCCAGCGCCCCGAGACGGAGACCCAGAAGCTCATGGAGCTCCTCGGCCACACCCCGTTCGAAGTGTTCATCGGTGCCGTCATCGGCATCGGCAGCGCCATCCTCTGGTTCCGGGTCCATCATCCATGAGCCTCCTCGAATCGATCCAGTCGCCCGCGGACGTGAAGAAGCTCGGTCGCAGCGAGGTGCAGCAGCTCGCCGCCGAGATGCGCCACGTCATCATCCAGACCGTCGCGCGCAACGCCGGGCATCTGGCGCCCAACCTGGGGGTCATCGAGCTCACGCTCGCGCTGCACCGCGTGTTCGATTCGCCGACCGACAAGATCATCTGGGACGTCGGCCACCAGAGCTATCCGCACAAGCTGCTCACCGGGCGCTACGACCGTTTCCACACGCTGCGCCAGCTCGGTGGCATCGCCGGCTATCCGCGCCGTAGCGAGAGCCCGCACGATCCGTTCGGCACGAGCCACGGCAGCACGAGCATCGCGGCCGCGCTCGGCTACGCGGCGGCGCGCGACCTCAAGGGCGCGAACAACCACGTCATCGCGGTGATCGGCGACGGTGCGCTCACGGGCGGCATGGCGTTCGAGGGCCTCAACAACGCCGGCGAGCTCAAGAAGCGGCTCATCGTCATCCTCAACGACAACGAGATGAGCATCTCGCCCAACATCGGCGCGATCCATCGCTACCTGACCAAGCTCACCACGAGCCGCGTGTACCGCGCGTTCGAGCGCGACGTGTGGGAGCTGCTCGGCAAGCTGCCGGCCGGTGGCAAGAAGGCGCAGGAGGCGGCGGGCCGTCTCAAGGAGGGCCTGCAGAACATGGTCGCCCCGGGCGTCCTGTTCGAGGAGCTGGGCCTCAAGTACTTCGGCCCGATCGACGGCCACGACCTGCCGGTGCTCGAGGAGACGCTGTCCGACCTGCGCCGCTTCGAGGGCCCGGTGCTGCTGCACGTCGTCACGCGCAAGGGCCGCGGCTACGGTCCGGCCGAGGGCGACGCGACCACGTTCCACGGCATCGGCGCGTTCGATCCCGACACCGGCGTGGCGAACAAGGGTTCCAAGAAGAGCTACTCGAACGTGTTCGGCGACATGGCCGTGATGCTGGGCGAGCGCATGCCCAACGTGGTCGCGGTCACCGCTGCGATGACCGACGGCACGGCGCTGGGCAAGTTCGCGAAGGCGTATCCCGAGCGGTTCTTCGACGTCGGCATGGCCGAGGAGCACGCGGTCACGTTCGCGGCCGGCATGGCGTGCGAGGGCCTCGTGCCGCTCACCGCCATCTACAGCACGTTCCTGCAGCGCGGCTTCGATCAGATCATCCACGACGCGGCCGTGCAGGACCTCAAGATCGTCCTGTGCCTGGACCGCGCGGGGCTGGTGGGCGACGACGGCGCGCCGCAGCACGGCGTGTTCGACCTCGGCTACCTGCGCATGATCCCCGGCACCGTGGTCATGCAGCCCATGAACGGCAGCGAGCTGCGCGACATGCTGTGGACCGCAGCGCACTGGCCGGGCAACCGCCCGATCGCGGTGCGGTATCCGCGCGCCAACGTGCCCGAGGACGTGCTGCCCGACACCGAGCCGCGCCTGCTCGAGATCGGCAAGGCCGAGCAGCTGCGCGCCGGCGGCGACGTCACGATCCTGGCGCTCGGCACCATGGTCGCGCCGAGTCTGGCGGCGGCCGAGGCGTTGGCCGCGCAGGGCGTGAACGCCACCGTCGTCAACGCGCGCTTCGTCGCACCGCTCGACCGCGCCATGATCACCGGCCTCGCCAAGTCCACCGGTCGCATCGTCACGGTCGAGGAGAACGTGACCGCGGGCGGCTTCGGCGGCGCGGTGGGTGAGATGCTGGCCGAGGAGGGCGTCACGGTGCCGCTGTGCCACATCGGCGTGCCCAACGAGTTCGTGCTCCACGGCAAGCGCGAGGAACTGCTGGCGCAGGTCGGCCTCGACGCGCCGGGCATCACGGCCCGCGTGCTCGCGTTCGTGCGTCAGCCGCTCCACCAGTACTGATCCCATGGGCGCGCGCGGTCGTCGCATCGCGATCGTCGGTCACACCGGCCGCGAGCAGGTGCGTCACGAGGCGCAGCGTCTGCGGCGTCGGCTGCTGCGTGCCGGCGCGCAGGTGCGACTCGAGCAGGCGCTCGCGGCCGCGATCGACGAGCACGGCGAACCGCTGAGCGCGCTCGCGCGCTGGTGCGACCTCATGATCTCGCTGGGCGGCGACGGCACGGTGCTGTCGGCCGGGCGATCGCTCGCGGGACGGCGCGGCACGCTGCTCGCGGTCAACATGGGCGGGCTCGGGTTCCTCGCTGCAGCCGAGGGCGACGAACTCGACGGTGCCCTCAAGGCCGTGCTCGCGGGACGCTGGCGCGTCACCACGCGCGGCGGGGTGGGTGCACGCGTGCGCCGTGCCCGGGGCGGTCGTGCGCAGGCGGCCGGGTTCGCCCTCAACGACGCCGTCATCCGCAGCGCCGTGAGCTACTCCGCGATCCACCTGCGCGTGGGGGCGCTGGGGCACGACCTCGGGCATCTGGTGGCCGACGGCCTCATCGCCGCGAGCGCCAGTGGTTCGACCGCGTACTCGCTGTCGGCCGGCGGCCCGCTCGTGGCGCCCGACGTGGACGCGCTCGTCGTCACGCCCGCGTGCGCGCACGCGCTCGGCAGCCGCTCGCTGGTGCTGGGTCGCGACGCCGCCGTCTCCGTGCGCGTGATGAGCCCGACGCCGGCGCTGCTGGTGCTCGACGGCCAGGAGACGGTCGAACTGGCCAAGGACGACGAGGTCGAACTGCGGCTCGCGCGGACCCGCGTGCGCGTGTTCGAGAACCCCGACCGGCCGTTCCTGCGCGCCCTGCAGGCCAAGCTCGGCTGGCAGGGGAGCGAGAAGCGCAGCCT
>CAZZLY010000046.1:0-20677 GCA_964655175.1 uncultured bacterium | reverse complement strand
CTTGAGCGTGTCGGCCACCGTGACGATCGCGCCGTTGCGCGCGAGGTCCTTGAGGTACAGACGCTGGTCGTCACCCGACGAACCCACCGACACCGTGATGAGCAGCCAGCGACCGTCGGGGCTCACGCGCGGCGTGGGGATCGTGGCCGCGCCCAGGCCCTCGCCGAACACGAGCGCATCCTGCGACGGATCGTCGGTGAGGCGGTGATAGCGCACGCGCGGGCCCTCGCTCGACCAGCGCGCGTAGTAGTAACCGCGCTTCGCCTTGTCGAAGCTCACGCCGTAGTAGCGGCCCTTGGGCATGCCGCCGGGCACGTCGCGGCGCGTGGCCACGTCGAGCAGCCGCACCTCGACCTCGTCCTCGCCGCCCTTGCGCAGGCCGTACGCGAGCAGCGCGCCGTCCTGCGACACGCTCACGAGCGTCACGCTCGTGGTGTGGTCGGCCGACATGGGGTTCGGGTCCACGAGCATCACGTCCGGGCCCGTGCTCGTCTCGCGCATCATGAGGCAGGGCTGCTGCTGATCGGCCGTGCGCGCGGTGAAGAACAGTCGCGTGCCGCGCACCGTGGGCACGCTGCGCGTGTCCACGCGCGTGTACTTGGCGAGCGCCGCCGTCACCTCGTCGCGGCCCGGCACCTGCGACAACTGCGACTGCGTGAACGCCATCTGCTCGCGCACCCATGCACGCGTCTCGGGCGAGTTCTTGTCCTCGAGCCAGCGGTACGGATCGGCGATCGGGATGGTGTGCAGCGTGTCGGTGACCACCTCGACGCGGGTGGGCGGCGGCGCGGGCGTGACCGCGAACGCGGCGGTGGCGACGAGGACGAGCGACGCGGGCACGAGGCGGACGAGCGACTTCATCGGGACTCTCCGGGACGACGGACCACGCGGCGTGCGACGCCGCGCGCGGGTGGCAGGGGCGAGGACGACGGTCAGCGCCAGCGCAGGTAGGGCTGGACGTCGTCCGAGGGGTTCACGAACGCGGCGGGCTGCGACAGCGTGCGCGTCGAGCGCACGTACTTGTAGAGATCGTTGGACCCGGTGCGATCCGACTGGAACACGATCACGTCGCCGTTCGCACTCACGGCCGGATGCCGGTCGGTGCCACTCGAGTTGAGGCCCGGCAGCACGAGCAGCGAGTCGCCGGTGACGTCGTACAGGTACACGTCGTGGCCGCCCTGACCGCCGGCGCGATCGCTCGCGAACGCCAGCCAGCGGCCATCGGCGCTCAGCGACGGCTCGGTGTCCTCACCGATCGAGGCGAGCGCCGCGCGCGGCGACAGGCCGCCCACGCGGTTCCACAGCAGCACGTCGGGCGTGCCGCTGCGCGTGCTCATGAACGCGATGCGCGTGCCGTCCAGATTGGGCGCGGGCATGTCGTCCGAGAAGCCGCTGCCGGCGTCGAGACCGGTGAGCGTGATGAGCGTGTCGCCGATGGGTTCGTACAGCTTGATGCGCGTCTCACCGCTGCCCAGCTTGCGCACGAACGCGAGCTTGACCGCGTCGTACGTGAACCGCGGCCACGATTCGTCCTGGGTGGTGTTCAGGTTGGGCGTGGCCAACAGGCCCTGATTGACGCGGTCGTACACGTACAGGTCGCTGCCCGTGGCGCCGCTGCCGCGGGTGGCGCGGAACGCGACGAAGTTGCCGTCGTTCGACAGGCACGGCTGCGTCTCCTCGCCGGTGCCGTCCAGATTGGGCATGCCGCGGAAGCCCGCGGCGTCGAAGTCGTACAGCGCCAGCCCGTGGTCCCCCGCGGGGCGCGCGCGATCGGTGGCGAAGATCACCAGATGCTCGCCGGTGTTGTCGCCGGTCGGGGCGGTGGCGTCGTTGCCCTTGCCGCAACCGGAGACGAGCAGCAGGGCGGCGAGGGCGGTGAGGCGCAGGCGGTGCAAAGGAGTCGGGGTCATGGTCGGGAAGATTAGCAGCGGGGCGGGGCGCGGGGCAGGGTCGACCCCGACGGCCGCCGCCCGGTCGCGCGACCGGCCCGGGGCCTGACGAGCCGGGGGGTGCGCGGGCCGTGACCCGCCCCCTATAATGTGCGCCAGCGTGATCCGCGCCGGAGCGCCGCCGTCGTCAGGGCGATCCCCGCGGGCCGAGTCCGTCGTGGAGGGGTACCCGATGAAGCGCGTCACCGTGGACGGCCGTTCGGTCGAGACCGGCGGCACCACCATCCTGGACGCCGTGCGTGCCGCCGGCGCCGACGTGCCGACGATCTGCCAGCACGACCGCCTGTCGAACAGCGGCGCCTGCCGCATGTGCCTCGTGCGACTCGAGGGCAAGGGCGCGCCGGTCGCGGCGTGCGTCACCCCGCTCGCCGACGGCATGGCGATCGTGACCGACGACCCGGTGGTCGAGTCGGCGCGGCGGTTCGTGCTCGAGATGACCGCGCACCGCTACCCCGGCACCGCGGTCGAGCACGACCCGCTCGCCGCGTTCCATCAGATGCTGCGCCGCTACGAGGTGAGCACCAACGGCCACGTGCCGGACCCCTCGCTCGTGGACGACTCGCATCCGTACCTGCACGTGGACATGAACCAGTGCATCGCGTGCATGCGCTGCGTGCGCGTGTGCGACGAGATCCAGGGCGAGTCCGTGTGGAAGGTCGCGAACCGCGGCACGCACACGTGGGTGCATCCCGACGGCCCCACGATGCTCGAGAGCTCGTGCGTCTCGTGCGGCGCGTGCGCCGACGTGTGCCCGACCGGCGCGATCCTCGATCGCACGGTGCTCGAGAAGGGCCGCCCGACGACGTGGACCAAGACCGTGTGCGCCTACTGCGGCGTGGGCTGCGAGATCGTCGCGGGCGTCAAGGACGGCCAGCTCGTGCAGGTGCTGCCCAGCCCCGAGGGCCGCTCCAACGTGGGCCACACCTGCGTGAAGGGCCGCTACGCGTGGGGCTTCGTGCAGAGCAGCGCCCGTGCGCGCCATCCCATGATCCGCGAACGCGGCGGTGAGTGGCGCCGGGTCACGTGGGCGCAGGCCTACGACCACATCGCCGATCGCATCCGCGACACGGTCGCCACGCGCGGCGCCGACAAGGTCATGGTGCTGTCGAGCGCGCGCGGCACCAACGAGGAGAACTACGTCGCGCAGAAGTTCGTGCGCAAGGGTCTGGGCACGCACAACATCGACTGCTGCGCGCGCGTGTGTCACGCGCCGACCGCGGCGGCGATGCGCATGTCGTTCGGCACCGGCGCGGCCACCGGCGCGTTCGAGGACATCGACCTCGCCAAGGTCATCATCATCTCGGGCAGCAACGCGCTCGAGGCGCATCCGGTCGTGGGCGTGCGGCTGCGGCGCGCGGTGCGCAAGGGCGCCAAGCTCATCGTGATCGATCCGCGCAAGGTCGGGTTGGCGCAGAACGCCGACCTGCATCTGCCCATCCGGCCCGGCGCCAACGTGGCCATGTTCCACTCGATCGCGGCGGTCATCTGCGAGGAGGGTCTGGAGGACAAGGCCTTCATCGCGGCGCGCACGCAGGACTTCGAGGCGTACCGCACGTTCCTCCAGGGCTATCGCCCGGAGGACGTCGAGGGCGTGACCGGCGTGCCGGCCGCGCTCGTGCGGCAGGCGGCGCGGCTGTACGCCACCGGCGGGCCGGCGATCTCGTTCCACGGGCTCGGGCTCACCGAGAACACGCAGGGCACCGAGGGCATCGTCGCGCTCTCGAATCTGGCGCTGCTCACGGGCAACGTCGGCAAGCCGGGCGCGGGCGTGAACCCGCTGCGCGGGCAGAACAACGTGCAGGGTTCGGCGCACATGGGCTGCGACCCCAACTACTTCACCGGCTACTCGCCCATCTCCAACGCCGAGGCGCGCGTGCGCTTCGAGTCGTTCTACGGCGTCACGCTGCCGCAGGAGCGCGGCCTCGACGCGGTGCAGATCTGCGAGGCGGCCGAGACCGGCAGGCTCGACGTGCTGTGGGCGATCGGCTACGACATCATGCAGAGCCACGCCGACACCGTGCGCCTGCAGAAGGCGCTCGAGCAGGTGCCGCTCGTGATCGTGCAGGACCTGTTCGAGAACGAGACCTCGCGCAACATCGGCACGGTGTTCCTGCCCGCGGCCGCGTCGTTCGAGAAGGACGGCACGTTCATGAACAGCGAGCGCCGCGTGCAGCGTGTGCGCAAGGCGGTCGAGCCCACGGGCGATTCGCTGCCCGACTGGGTGCCGGTGTGCGAGGTCGCCAAGCGTCTGGGCTTCGAGGGCTTCGACTTCGAGGATGCGGAGGCGATCTGGAACGAGGTGCGCTCGGTGTGGCCGCAGGGCGCCGGCATCTCGTACGCCAAGATGGAGCGCGAGGGCGGCATCCAGTGGCCGTGCCCGGACGAGTCGCATCCCGGCACGGTGCGACTGCACACCGAGACGTTCACGTTGGGCGATCGTGCGCCGTTCCATCGCCCGGAGCAGCTGGGTCTGCAGGAGGAACCGACGCCCGAGTTCCCGCTGCTGCTCATCACCGGCCGCACGCTGTACGCGTACAACGCCGGCACGATGACCGACCGCACCAAGAACCTCGAGCTGCGGCCCATCGACACGCTCGATCTGCATCCGCTCGACGCCGAGGTGCTGGACATCGCCGACGGCGACCTGCTGCGCATCGTGAGCCACTGGGGCGAGGCGAGCCTGCCCGCGCGGCGCGATCCGCGCGTCAAGCCCGGCGAGGTGTTCTGCACGTTCCACACGCCCTCGGCGCGCGTGAACCGGCTGCTGGGTCCGCACCGCGACAACAAGGTGAACACGCCGGCCTACAAGCGCACGGCCGTTCGCCTCGAGAAGGTCTCCGCGGCCACGCCGCGCTGACGCACGCGAACCGTCACGACGCGACGGGTCCCTGCGAGCCGCAGGGGCCCGTTCGCGTCTCCGGGCTCGACGCGGGGCCGTGCGGCGCACTACCTTGTCGCCATGAACCGACTCGCACGACTCCGCACGATGGCCCCGCTGCTCGTCCTCGGTCTGCTCCTCGCACAGGTCGCGCTCGCTTCGGCGGGTGCCCCGGGCAGTCTCGACATGCTGCCGATCCTGTCGGCGCTCGCGCTCATCCTGGTCGCCGCGCGGCTCGGCGGCGCGCTGTTCGAGCGCCTGCATCTGCCGGCCGTCCTGGGCGAGCTCATCGCCGGCGTGCTGCTGGGCAACCTCGGACTCGTGGGCTTCCACGCGTTCGACGGGCTGGCGCACGTGCCGGCGCTCGAGGTGTTCTCGCAGGTCGGCGTGCTGTTCCTGTTGTTCCAGGTCGGGCTCGAGTCCGACCTCGCCAAGATGGCGGCGGTCGGGCTCTCGGCCACGCTCGTCGCGGTGCTGGGGGTGATCGCGCCCATGCTGCTCGGGCTCGGCGTCTCGGAGTTGTTCCTGCACGGGCACCACGTGCTGGCGCACTGGTTCGTGGGTGCCACGCTCGCGGCCACCAGCGTCGGCATCACCGCGCGCGTGCTCGGTGACCTGGGCAAGTCCGGCAGCGTCGAGGGCCGCGTCATCCTGGGCGCGGCGGTCATCGACGACGTGCTGGGGTTGGTCGTGCTCGCGGTGGTCACCGGCCTCATCGAAGCGGCCGATGCGGGGCGCGCGTTCGATCCCGTGGGACTCGCGCTCATCGTGGGCAAGGCGGTCGGGTTCCTGGTGGCGGCGGTCATCGTGGGCCGCCTGCTCTCCAAGGTGACGTTCCGGTTCGCCGCTCGTCTGAAGGGCGAAGGGATGCTGCTGTCGTTCGGGCTCGCGTTCTGCTTCCTGTTCGCGTGGGTCGCCGGGCTCGCCGGACTCGCGCCCATCGTGGGCGCGTTCGCGGCCGGGCTCGTGCTCGACGAGGTGCACTACGTCGAGCTGCGCGAGCGCGATGCGCAGCGCCGCGACCTGCACCATCTGCTCGAGCCCATCGCGAGCTTCCTCGTGCCGGTGTTCTTCGTGCTCATGGGCATGAGCGTGGACCTCACCGCGTTCGCCCGCACCGACGTGCTCGCGTTCGCGGGCGTGCTCAGCCTGGCGGCCATCGTGGGCAAGCAGATCTGCTCGCTCGGTGTGCTCGACAAGGGGGCCGACCGGCTCGCCGTGGGCCTGGGCATGATCCCGCGCGGTGAGGTGGGCCTGATCTTCGCGAGCATCGGCCGCACGCTGCACATCGGCGGCGAGCGCGTGATCGACGACATGGTGTACTCGGCCATCGTCGTCATGGTGGCGGTCACCACGCTGGTCACGCCGCCGTTGCTCGTGTGGCGCCTCAAGCGGCCCGCGAAGTCCTGACGCCGCTCGACGCACGAAGCCCCCGCGGATCGAGGTCCGCGGGGGCTTCGTCGTGTCGGGTGGAGCGCGCTTCAGTCGCGGTGGTGGTCGTCGTCGTGCTCGTGCCCGCGGCCCCGGCGATCGCGCCGTTCCTCGCGGCGATCCTCGCGACGTTCGCGGCGGCGCTCGCCGCCGCGGATCACCACGGCCGGCCGACGCCCGTGGCGCGGGTGATGTCGCCAGTAACTCGCCGGCAGGATGAGCACGCGCTCGGGCACGCGGCGCACGTCGATGACGACCCACGGGCCTCGCCACGACGCACTGCGGTACCAGACGCCGCCGCGCATGCGCCAGTAGGCGCGATCGACCATGAACAGGTCGTCGTCGCAGCGGTCGTCGCGGATCACGCGCACGTCGTCCACCATCACGTAGCGCGGCTCGCCCACGAACACGATCGCCGGCGGCGGCGGGCTGCCGCCGCGGATGCCGACCTGGAAGTCGAACCACGTGCTCGTCTGCGCGTCGGCACGGCCCGCGAGGGTCGCCAGCGCGAGTGCGGCCACGAGGATGCGGAAACGGGTCATGGAAGAGGTCCTCCGTGAGGGTCCTGCGGGTGGGTCCTGTCGGGTCCACTCCGGGGCGTCCTGCCCTGCAGACCATGTGCCACGCGCGCGGACCGCGCAACCCGTTGCGGCCCGTCACGGCCCGACGCATCCGTCGTGCGCATCGCCCCGTCCGTCGTGCCGCCTGCACGCGACCATTGAGATGGTCTCCGGCAACGCCTAACCTGCAGCGTCCGTCATCCTGCACGCCACCCGCGTGCATCGCGCGGCCCCCGCCGCGTGTTCCCCGGTCCCTCGAGGTGCCCCGATGTCCCGATCCGTCGCACCGTCGTCCCGTCCCGTCCGCGTGCTCGCACTCGCGTCACTGCTGTGCGTGCTCGGCGCGTCGTTCGCGCACGCCGTCACGCCGCGCGTGCACGCCATCCGCAACGCCCGCATCGTCACCGCGCCGGGCAAGGTCATCGCGCGCGGCAACGTCGTCATGCGCGACGGGCTCATCGTCGCGGTGGGCGCCGATGCGCCGATCCCCGCCGACGCGCGCATCTGGGAGGGCGACAGCCTCACCGTCTATCCCGGTCTCGTGGACGCGTTCGTCCTGCCGCCCGCGCCGAAGCCGGCGATGGGCGCGGGACCGTTCGGGGGCGGGCGCCCCGGCATGATGGCGCCGCCGACCGCCGAGCCCGCCAAGGGTGCGGTGCACGAGCTCGCCAGCGTGCGCGCCGAGACGCGCATGGTCGAGCAGTTGCCGATCGACGCGACGCAGGCCGAAGCGCTGCGCGCGGCCGGCTTCACCACGGTGCAGTTCGCGCCGCGCAACGGGGTGGTGCGCGGGCAGACGGTGGTCGTGGATCTGGGCAACAACGGCGTCAACGCCTCGGTCGTGCGCGCCGACGCGGCGCAGGTCATGGCGCTCGATCCGAATCGCGGCAACGTGTACCCGGCCTCGCTCATGGGCGTGATCGCGGTGCTGCGTCAGGTGTTCCTCGATGCGCGCTGGTACCGCGACGCGCAGGCCGTCGCGGCCAAGCGTCCGGGCACCGAGCGCATCGCGCAGAACCTGTCGTGGGAGGCGCTGCAGCCGGTGCTCGCGGGCCGACAGCCGCTCCTCATGGTGGCCGACGAGATGCTCGAGGTGCTGCAGGCCTCGCGCCTCGCGCGGGAGGCCGGTGTGGACGCCACGATCGTGACCGCGGGCGACGAGTACAAGCGCGTCGCGACGGTCGCGGCGACGGGTCGCACGCTCATCGTGCCGGTCGCGTTCCCCGATGCGCCCGACGTCGCCGACGACGCGGCGCTCGACGTGCGCATCGAGGAGCTGCGTCACTGGCAGGCGGCGCCCGGCAACCCGGCCGCGCTCGCCAAGGCCGGTGTGACGTTCGCGCTCACGAGCAACGGGCTCAAGGACGTGAAGTCGTTCCGGGCGCAGGTCGCCAAGGCCATCGCGCGCGGTCTGTCCGAGGACGCGGCGCTGGCGGCGGTCACCACCACCCCCGCGCGCATGCTGGGGCTCGAGGGTCGCGTGGGCGTGATCGCGCCGGGCGCGATCGCCAACCTCACCGTGACGCGCGGCGCGCTGTTCGCCGAGAACAGCAAGGTGCGCGAGGTGTGGGTGGACGGTGCGCGTCTCGAGGTCACGAAGGACGAGACGAGCCCCAAGGGCGAGTGGGCCCTGGCCGACGGCGCGACCTTCAAGGTCGCGGTCGAGTCCGGCGACACCACGGTCACCTGGATCGCGGCGGGCGACACGACGCGCGTGCGCAACGTGCGGCTCGAGGACAAGCGGGTGCGCTTCGGCGTCGGCCGCGGTGAGACGCGCGCGGCCTACGACCTGACGTTCGCCGACGACGCGGTGCGCGGCACGCGCACGCTCGCCGGCGCGACGACCGACGTGCGCGGCGTCGCGAAGCCCGCCGACAAGAAGCCGCGCAAGGCCGACACGCTCGTGCCCGTGCCGGCGGCCGCGGCGGTGACCGAGGCGTGGCGCGCGTCGCGTCCGGCGCAGCCCGCGACGTTGCTCGTGCAGCACGCCACGGTGTGGACGTGCGGGCCGCAGGGCGTGCTCACCGATGCCGATCTGCTCGTGCGCGACGGCGCGATCGTCGCGGTGGGTCGCGGCCTCAAGGCGCCCGCGGGCGCCACGATCGTGGACGGGACGGGCAAGCACGTCGCGCCCGGCACCGTGGACGAGCACAGCCACTCGGCCATCCTGGGCAACGTCAACGAGTGCACGAACATCGTCACCTGCGAGGTGCGCACGCAGGACGTCATCAACTCGGAGAGCCTCAACCTGTATCGCCAGCTCGCGGGTGGCGGCACGGTCATGCACCTGCTGCACGGCTCGTGCAACTCGATCGGCGGACAGGCGGCGGTGATCAAGAACAAGTGGGGCGCGACCGCCGACGAGTTGTTCGTGTCGTGGGCCCCGGGCTCGGTCAAGTTCGCGCTCGGCGAGAACCCCAAGCAGTCCAACTTCGGCGTCGAGCGCACGAACCGTTATCCCAAGTCGCGCTCGGGCGTCGAGAACTCCATCCGCGAGGCGTTCCTGCGCGCGCAGGACTACGACCGCGCGTTCGCCGAGTTCAAGGCGGGACGCCGTGCGGTGCCGCCGCGGCGCGACCTGCAGCTCGAGGCGCTGTCCGAGATCGTGCACGGCACGCGGCAGATCCACTGCCACAGCTACCGGCAGGACGAGATCCTCATGCTCATGCGGCTGACCGAGTCGTTCGGGTTCCGCGTCAACACGTTCACGCACATCCTCGAGGGCTACAAGGTCGCGGACGAGATGGCGACGCACGGCGCCTCGGCGATGGGCTTCACCGATTGGTGGGGCTACAAGCAGGAGGTCATCGACGCGATCCCGTGGAACGGCTACCTCATGTGGGATCGCGGCGTGAACGTGGGCTTCAACTCCGACAGCGACGAACTGGCGCGCCGGCTCAACACCGAGGCCGCCAAGGCCATCAAGTACGGTGGCGTGCCGCGCGAGGAGGCGCTCAAGATGGTGACGCTCAACCCGGCGAAGTCGCTCGGCATCGATCGCCGTGTGGGATCGCTGGAGCCGGGCAAGGACGCCGACTTCGCGATCTGGAGCGGCGAGCCGCTGTCGCCGTTCTCGGTGTGCGAGCAGACGTGGATCGAGGGCCGCAAGTACTTCGATCGCGCCGCCGATCTGGCCGGTCGTGACGCGCTCGCGACCGAGCGCGCGGCGTTGATCGCGGCCGCGCGTGCGGCCAAGGACGATGCGGCCGGTCCGCCCATGGCGGGCATGGGGCGCCGCGGCAACCGTCCGCCGCGTTACCTCGAGGACACCGATCAGAGCGGCAACGAATGCGGTGAGCATCAGGGTCACGTCGCGCCGTTCCTGGGCGAGGCGGATCGTCGGGCGAAGCAGAACGGTGAGGAGGGCTCGCGATGAACACGCTCATGCGTTCCACCCGCGCGGCGCTCGTCGCCCTGTCGTTGCTGATCCCCGTGGGTCTCGTGCACGCCGAGGGGCTCGCGCTCGTCGGCGGCACCGTGCACACGGTGAGCGGTCCCGTGATCGCGAACGGCGTCGTGCTCGTGGACGGCGCCCGCATCACCGCGGTGGGCACCGGACTCGCCGTGCCCGCGGGCGCGAAGGTCGTCGACTGCTCGGGCAAGCACGTGTATCCCGGCTTCGTGCACGCGAACACCGTGCTGGGCCTGCAGGAGATCTCGACCATCGTCGGCTCCGACGACACGCAGGAGACCGGCAACGTCAATCCCAACCAGCGCGCCGAGGTGATGTTCAACCCGGACAGTGATTTCCCGCCGGTGGCGCGGTTCAACGGCATCACCACCGCGCTCGTCGTGCCCGGCGGTGGCGCGATCCGCGGCACGTCCGCCCTCATGCATCTCGACGGTTGGACGCAGGAGGACATGACGGTGGCGGCGCCCGTGGCGCTGCACGTGCAGTGGCCGGCCATGTCGGTCACGCGCGCGTGGTGGGACACGCGCAGCGAGGAGGAGCAGAACAAGGCGCGTGACACGGCGATCCAGGCGATCACCGAGGCGTTCGACGACGCGCGTGCCTACGATCGCGCGCGCGCGGCCGAGGGTCGTGCGGGCGTGCCCACGCACGACGCCGACGCGCGTTGGGACGCGATGCGCAAAGTCGTGCGCGGCGAGATGCCGGTCGTGTTCCACGCCGATGCGATCGCGCAGATCCGTGCCGTGCTGCGCTTCTGCGACCAGCAGAAGCTCACGCGCGTCATCCTGCTGGGCGGCTACGACGCGTGGCGCGTGGCCGACGAGCTCAAGGCGCGCGACATCCCCGTGATCGTCGCCGGGGTGCTGGCGCTGCCCAACCGTCCCGACGCCGCGTACGACGAGGCGTTCACGGTGGCGGCACGACTCGCGCGCGCCGGCGTGCGGTTCTGCATCGCCGACGAGGGCGGTGGCGGCGGCGCGGCCAACGCGCGCAACCTGCCGCAGCACGCGGCGATGGCGGCCGCGTTCGGGCTCGACCGCGACGAGGCGCTCAAGAGCGTGACGCTGTACCCCGCGCGCATCCTGGGCGTGGGCGATCGCGTGGGTTCGATCGAAGTGGGTAAGCTCGCCGATCTGCAGATCACCGACGGCGACCCGCTCGAGGTGGCGACGCACTGCGAGCAGGTCGTGCTCAACGGTCGGCTCGTGCCCATGGAGTCGCGGCAGACGCGGCTGTTCCACAAGTACGACGCGCGACCGCGCGGACCGAAGGCGCGCAAGCGCTGAGCGGCCCCGCCGCACGGAGTCGCGAACGCCCCGTCGGTCCGCCGACGGGGCGTTCGGCGTCTTGTGGGTGCGTCGGATCGCGCTGTGGCGCGAGCCTCGCGGTCCCGCTGCGTGGGTGGAATGGCGCGTTCGACCGGCAGGAATGGGCCATCCCACCACACGAGAACGTCCGCCGCGCGCGCGGTTCGGCGCACGTGTGTTTCGGCCAGCGCTGCTAAACCGTTGCGCCACATCACCCACGTGTTCGAACGGCGCACGGGCCGATTCCGGCACGACCCCTGCAATACGTGAGGTCGGGTGAAACCGCAGGACGTCCCGACCACCCGGGGGCCGTGCCCCGGAACGACGGGTCGATGACGAGGGTCCGGCAGGCCCTCCGAGTCCGGGACGAGGGTTGTTCTTCCGAAGACGAGTCGCACCTCCCACCGGTGCCGGTTCTCCCCCCGGCATCGCGTGAGACAAGGGACCCCGACACCACCTCCCGTCGGGGTCCTCTTGTTTTCCCCCCGATGAACCCGCGCCCCACCGCGTGCGTCCCCCGCGGCCCGTTTGCCCCCGTGTGGCGCCCCTCGCGTAGACTCCGCGCGCTCGTGTCCTCGTCCGTCACCCCTGCCTCGGGAGCCCGCGTGTCTCGTCCTCGTTCGATCCCCGTCCTGCTCGGCGCGCTCGTGTGCGCGCTCTCCTGTGTGTCGTTCGCGTTCGCGGCGCCGCAGCCGTTCGACTTCTATGCGCGCGGGCCGTACGCCGCGGGCGTGCCGCGGCCCGCCGAGGTGCTGGGCTACGAGCCCGGCACGTTCCACACCACGTGGGGCAACATGGAGCGCGTGCTCGACGCGATCGCCCACGCGCGGCCCGAGCGCGTGCGGCGCGAGCCGTTCGGTCGCACGGTCGAGGCGCGCGAGCGGTCGCTGTTCATCGTCTCGAGCCCGGGCAACCTGGCGCGCCTCGACGCCATCCGCGAGGGCAACGCCAAGCTCGCCGACCCGCGCGGCGTCGCGCCCGCCGAACTCGAGCGGCTGACGCGCGAGCTGCCGGTCACGGTGTGGCTCAACTACAGCATCCACGGCGACGAATCGGCCTCGTTCGAGGCCATGATGCAGGTCGTGTACCAGCTCGTCGCGGGCGACGATTCGCTCACGACCGCGATGCTCGATCACGCGCTCGTGCTCATCAATCCCGCGCACAACCCCGACGGCCACGAGCGCTTCGTGACCTGGATCAACGCGCACGGCCAGGGCAATCCCGAGCGCTGGGCGCTCGAGCAGCAGCGCTCGCAGCCGTGGGGCATCGGCGGGCGCCGCACGCACTACCAGTTCGACCCCAATCGCGACGCGCTCGCCATGAGCCAGCCCGAATCGCGGCAGATGTCGCGCGAGATCCGTCGCTGGCGGCCGCAGGTGTTCGTCGACCACCACGGCCAGACGGCGTCGTTCTTCTTCCCGCCCACGTCGGAGCCCACCAACCACACGCTCGCGCTCGAGGATTACCGGCGCTGGGTGGATCGCTTCGGGCGCGGCAACGCCGCGGCGTTCGACCGTCACGGCTGGGAGTACTACGTCCGCGACGTGTTCGACTTCCACGCCACCGGCTACTGGGACACGTGGCCGACGCTGCAGGGCGCGATCGGCATGACCTACGAGACCGATGGCGGCGGCAATCTGGCGCTGCGCCGCGACGATGGCACCGTGGTCACGATGCGGGACGGCCTGGCGCGGCACTTCACCGCGTCGCTCGCCACACTCGAGACCGCGGTGCGCTACCGCCGCGAGCGCCTCACCGACATGGCCGCGTTCGCGCGCGTCTCGTGCACGGTGGCCAAGGACGCGCCGCGCGCCTACCTGCTCGACGCGGGCGATCCCGTGCGCGCGGCCGCGCTCGCCGAGAACCTGCAGTACGCGGGCGTCGAGGTGGCGTGGCGGCCGGGGCCGTTCACGGTCAAGGCGACGCGCGCGTTGTGGGCCGACGGCGCCTCGTCGCCCGCACCCGCGGACGGCAAGGGTCTGGATCGTGCGGGTGCGCCCGCGCCGGCGAACGCACCGGTCGCTGCGCACACGTTCGAGCGCGGTGCGTTCGTCGTCGATCTGGCGCAGCCGGGCAGTCGCCTGGCGCGCGCGCTGCTCGAGGCCGATCGCTCGGTCGACCCGGCGTTCGCCCGGGCCGAGCTCGACAAGTACGCGCGCAACCTGCGCCGCGGCCGCAACGCCCCGAACGAGTCGTACAGCTTCTACGACATCACCTCGTGGGCGCTGCCGTTGTCGTACGGCGTGCCCGCGTTCGCGGTGAACGAGCCCGTCACCGGTGCGCGCACGCTGGCGATGCCGGATCCCAACACGCCCGACGAGGCGACCGACGTGCTGCCCGATTCCATGGCGATCGGCGTGCCGTTCACCGCACGCGTCTCGCGCGTCGCGCCGCTCGTGATGCGCGACGCACAGGGTGGGATCGCGTTCGATGCGCGTGGCGGCGTCGAGGGTGGCGAGGCCAACACGGCCTACGTGTGGTCGTGTCAGGGCGACGGTGCGGCGCGATTGGCGCTGCGCCTGCTGCAGGAGGGCTACAAGGTGGCCACGGCCACCAAGCCGCTGCGTGCGGGCGAGCGCGACTTCCCGCGCGGCTCGTTCCTGGCGCGCGTCGAGCGCAACCCGGGTTCGCTGCATGCGCGCATCGCGCAGCTGGCGCGCTCGAGCGGTGTGAGCGTGCTGGCGGTGCAGAGCGCGTTCGCCGACCGCGGCGACACCGGCGTGGGCTCCGAAGCGGTGGTGAGTCTGCGCAAGCCCGAGGTCGCGGTGGTCGTGGACGGTCCGGTCTCGCCCGAGGCGTACGGTTGGATGTGGCACTTGCTCGAGCGTCGTCTGGGCGTGCGCTTCACCGCGGTGCGCGCCGATCGCATCGGCGGCATCGATCTGGGTCAGTACAACGTCGTCGTGCTGCCCGACGGCGGCTCGGCGCTCAAGGGGGCGCTGGGCGGCGGACTCGACGCGCTCAAGGACTGGGTGTCGCGCGGCGGGACGCTGGTGTGCCTCGACGAGGCCGCCGAGCTGCCCACGTTGAGCGGCGTCGAACTGTCGTCCGCCAAGGTCGTCGGCGTCGAGGGCAAGAAGAAGGACGACGGCGAGGTGCCGTATCCCGACAGCGCCGAGGCCGAGGCCTCACGCCGGCCGCAGTTCATCCCGGGCAGCATCTTCTGGGCGACGCCGGATCCGCAGCAGTGGCTCACGTGGGGTTACGGCGAGGGCCGCATCCCGGTCCTGCTGCAGGGCCGCACGATGCTCACCCCGAGCCGCGAGGGCGCGAACGCGCTGCGCTTCGATCGCACGCCGCTCACGGTGACCGGGTGGACGTGGCCCGAGACCGAGCGCCGGCTGGCGAACACCGCGTTCGCGATCGACGAGCCGCAGGGCGACGGTCACGTCGTCATGCTCACGGGCCCGGTGCTGTTCCGCGGCTACTGGCGCAACACCGAACGCTTGTTCACGAACGCGCTCCTGTACGCGCCGGCGCTCGATTGAGCGTCGCGCGCGGCGCACGCCGGGGTCGGGCATGAGTGGTGACATGATCACGGGCAAGGTCTCGCCCGAGACGTTCGCGCGCGTGGTCGCCCCGCATCTGGGGGCGACGCGCGCCGAGGTCCAGGTCGGCCCGCGCGTGGGGCACGACGCCGGCATCGTGCGCGTGGGGGCGGGCCGCGTGCTCGCGGTCACGACCGATCCGCTGTCGGTGATCCCGTGTCTGGGGATCGAGCGTTCGGCGCGGCTCGCGTGTCATCTGGTCGCCTCGGACCTGTGGACCACGGGCATCCCGCCGGCCTACGCGAGCGTCACACTCAACCTGTCGCCGTCGTTCGACGACGCGATGCTGGAGCGTTGGCAACGTGCCGCGAGCGAGGCGTGGGCCGAGCTCGGCATCGCGGTGGTCACCGGGCACACGGGGCGTCATCCGGGTTGCAGCGATCATCTGATCGGGGCCGCCACGGTGATGGGCGTGGGCGACGAGGGGCGTGTGGTCACGCCGGGCATGGCGCGCGTGGGCGATCGCGTGATCGTGACCAAGAGCGCGGCGTTCGAGACCGCGGCGATCGCCGCGTGGCTCTGCCCCGAGCGCGTGCGTGAGCACGTGCGCGACGACGACGCGTTCGCCCGGCTGTGCACGCTTGAGCGCGAGGTGAGCGTCGTTGCGGATGCGCGCGCCGCGTTGCGGGCGGGCGTGCGCGAGCGCGGCGTGACCGCGCTGCACGACGCGACCGAGGGCGGCGTGCTCGGCGGACTGTGCGAACTCGCGGCCGCGTGCGGTCACGACGTGCGCGTCGAACGCGAGCGGCTGCCGCTCGATCCCGCCATCGCGCTCGCGTGCGAGGCGATCGGCGTCGATCCCTGGTGGAGCTGCAGCGAGGGCGCGCTGCTGGTGTGCGCGGCCGCCGACCGCACCGAGGCGGTGCTCGGGGAGCTGCACGAGGCCGGGATCGCGGCCGTGGTCGTGGGCGAGGTGCTCGCGGGCTCGGGGCGGTTGTGGGTCGGCGAGCCCGCGGGTCCACCGAGCACGTTCGACGCGCCCCAGCCGGATCCGTGGTGGGCCGCCCACGATCGGGCCCTGCGCGAGGGTTGGCGCTAGGACGCGGGCGTCACGTACGACGAAGGGCCGGTTCCCCGCGGGGACCGGCCCTTCGCGTGTGGCGTGCGCGGATCAACGCGTGCGCGCGCCCATCACCTCGCCCACGACGTCGCGCGTGCCGTTCTCGCGCACGAGCACCGGATGGCGACGACCGTCGCGGTACGGCACCAGATAGGTGCGGAAGAACTCCTTGGCCTCGCACAGGAGCTCGAGACGACCGGTGCGCGGCGAGGCGGCGATCGCGTCGCGCAGCACGTCCTTGCTGTAACGCCGACCATCCACCGCGATGAGCTTCATGTCGGGGGCCAGTCCCACGGCGGCGGCGGGCGAGTCCGGCACGAGGTCGCTGATCACGCCGGCCTCGTTGAGTTCGAACCCGAGCGAGAACGTCTCGACCACCTTCTTGTCGTGCGATTCGTTGGCGCTCTGCGTGGGCCCGAGTGAATCCGCGAACGCCAGTCGCCAGCCGCCCTGCGTGATGCCGCCGAGCGGCGCGTTCGGCGCGAGCTGGTAGACGCGCGCGTCGAAGAAGCCCTTCCAGTCGTACGGCTGCACCGCCTCGAGCGTCGCGATCACCTCGGGCAGTTCGTACGGACGGACCTCTGCGCCGCGGTTCGCACCGCCGTGGAAGCGCTGGATGAAGTCGTCCAGCGACTTCGTGCCCTTGGACAGCGTGCGGATCGTCACGTCGGCCTCGAGCCACAGCAGCAGGCCCTCGTCGTAGAAGTCCACGCCGCGGCGCCAGTGATGCCACTGTCCGCGCGCCTCGTAGAGCTCCTGCGCGTGCGTGCCCGTGTCCACCAGCGGTCGCCACGTGCGGCCGCGGTTCGACTGCAGGGTGGCGGCCCGGCTGGCGAG
The DNA here is from genome assembly GCA_964655175.1 of uncultured bacterium. Taxonomy (GTDB): domain Bacteria; phylum Eisenbacteria; class RBG-16-71-46; order RBG-16-71-46; family RBG-16-71-46; genus JAIOPA01. The sequence continues at coordinate 3,695 of CAZZLY010000046.1, read as the reverse complement.
CGCGTCCTGCGTCTGGGTGCCGGTGCGCAGACCCGAGCGCGCCGCGAGCACGAAGCCCAGGTACTGCGTCAGGCCCTCGTACACCCACAGCAGGTCGCCCTGCATGGGCGTGAAGTTGTCCCCGGTCGCGAGCCGCGCCGGGCGACGGAACTTGCCGTTCCACGAGTGCACGTACTCGTGCGACAGCAGATCGGGGTCGGCCACGAAGGCGTCGTCGTCGATCCAGTAGCGCTCGGCCTGGCGATTGTCGCTCGACTCGTGATGCTCCAGACCGAACGCCGGCACGTGATCCGACAGCGTGAGCAGGAAGTCGTAGTGACGATAGTGCTCGGTGCCGAACAGCGCGCGCGCCTCCTTCACGAGCTTGCGCAACGCGCTCACCTGTTCGTCGCGGATCGCGAGCCCGGCCTCGGAGTCGCACGCCATGCGCAGGCGCACCGGGACCGGATCGCCCGCGTCCGTGAGTTCGACCGTGCGCATGTGCAGACCCGACAGCACGGGCGAGTCCACCAGCGTCGTGAACGTGCACGGGGCGAAGTCGATCCGCGCGCCGTCCGCCGGCTTCTCGTCGAGGGCGCTGGCGTGCTGCCAGCGGTCCGGCAGCAGCAGACTCGCCGCCACCGTGACGTCGTCGGAGCGGCGACCCGCCGGGTAGAACGCGACCTGGTTCCACGACACCAGCAGCAGGTTCGGCGTCCCCGAGGCCGCCGACGTGAAGCCGTCGATGCCGTTGTCGAGCAGGAAGTCGAACGACAGCGTCACCTGCGTGACGCCCTTGGGCACCGCGATGCGGATCGTGTTCATGTCGATCGCATCACGCGTCCACGCGAGGATGCGGTCGCCCGCGCGCGGCACCAGCCCCGCCACGTCCACGTTGGGTCCGGTCGGGGCGTGCTCGCCCGGCAGCCACTTGGGGTACGACAGCACGAGCACGCCACCCGGCTTGGCCGGGAACGTCTGCTGCACGTGCAGGATGCCGCGCACGGTCTCGCGGGCGTCGACCGCGACGGTGAAGTCCTGCGCACGGACGGGTGCGACGAGCGAGACGAGCAGCAGCGCGAGGGCGGCGAGGGAACGTGACGACATGGGCTCTCCGGGACGGGACACGGGCTCGGGGGTCGTGATGCGGTGGAACGGGACGGGACGTAGGCGAACGGTCCCCGATCCCGGCGCGAGGTGCGACGGGGGGACCGGGGACCGTTCAGGGGTGTGGCGGTTTCAACGCTTCGGGGTCGGCGGCGCGCTCGTCGGCACGACCGGCTTGGGCAGCGCGACGAGATTCGCTTCGGGCACCGCGCGCAGGAGCCGCGCGATCGGGTGCAGGTCCTGCTCGGGGTCGGCCCACGGGGATCGGCGATAGAACCAGTCCGTGCGCGCGTCGGGGTTGCGTGCGAACGCCGTGTCCGCCGCGACCTTGGCGCGGAACTCCGCCGCCAGCGCGGGGTCGCGGCTCATCATGTAGCGCGCGAGCGGCTCCATGACGTAATCCGCGCCGTACTCCTTGCGCTGGAAGATCGTGTTGAAGAAGCCCCACGCCAGGAAGCCGTCGGGCGACTGCGCCTCGAGCAACTGGACGGCGAGCGGGCCACCGCGCTGATCGAGCGGCACCCACACGTCACCGGCGCGGAACGTGCGCCACTGCCGTTCGGTGCGCACCGCCGCCACCTGCACCCCGGTGCGACCCTCGTACGTGGGCCCCAGCGTGGACTGCGTCACGCGCAGCATCTCGACCGAGTCGCTCCACGCACGCGAGATCCGGCGCAGGCGCAGGCCGTGCCACGTCAGCCGATCGATGACGTCGGTCCATTCCTGCGGCACGACGTAGCCGCCCGCGGGCAGCCGCACGGAGCTCTGCGCGATCGTCTGCCGGTACAGCATCACCGTCGTGTCCCACGGCGTGCTCGAATAGCGCGGCACGAGTGCACCCGTGACGTCGCTCTTCTCCCAGCGCGTCGCCACACCCTTCCACGCGAACGGCACGCCCTTGTCGCTGACCGTCGTCGTGAGCACCTGGAGTCGCGCGATGGCGTCGCGCTGCGTGGCGCGCGTGACGGCCTCGGCCTCGGCGGCGCGCACGGCGTCGACGAGCGCGCGCGGCCGCGCATGCAGTTCCTCGAGCAGCGACAGCAGCAGGTCGTAGGTGGCCTTCACCCGCGAGCCGTAGGGCTTGAGCATGTGCGTCTCGACGAGCAGCCCGGCTCGCGACTGCGACGGCGCGTAACCGGTCGAGAACCGCAGCGGGGCGTTGCCGTACTCGATGCCGGAGCGCGGGTCGCCGCCCTGACGGAAGTCCAGGTACGGCGCGACGAGGTGGCCCTTGTCCGCGAGCGACGTCATGACGTTCTTCTCGATCGCCTCGCTCAGCCAGCGATCGAGCGCGGTCGGTACACCGGCGCCGTGGTTGACGGCGTAGGTGACGTCGTAGCGGTAGTCGGCGCCGTCGGTGGTGTGGTCGTCCACCAGCAACTCGGGCCACCACTGCGTGTACACCTTGCCGATGAGGCCCTGCAGTTCGGGCGAATCCAGCTTGCCGTAGTCGCGGTTCAGGTTGAGCCCGGTCGCCGTGTGCCGCCAGCCCATCTCGTCGGGGCCGTTCTGGTTGATGCGGTTGTAGCGGCTGCGACGCTCGAGCCCGTCCGGCGACAGCATGGGCACGACGAGCACGATGACCGAGTCGAGCAGCTCCTCGTGCTTCTTGAGCACGGTGAGGTCGCGCACCAGCATGAGCGCCGCGTCCTTGCCCTCGATCTCGCCGGCGTGGATGCCGTTCTGGATGAGCACGACGGGCTTGCCCGTGGCGCGCGCCGCCTCGGGCGTGAACGCGCGATCCTTGGACACGATCACGAGCGGCAGGTCGCGGCCCTGACCCGAGCGGCCGAACGACTCGACCTTCACCCAGCGCGAGCCCACCTCGAGCATGCGGCACAGGCGCAGCGTCTCGTCGTGGTCGCTCGTCTGCTTCCAGTTCGTGCGCTCGGCCTTGGTCTGATACGTCGAGGGCACGCCCGCGTCCGGCGTGGGCTCGGTGACGAGCTTGGCCGAGCCACCCGTGACGACGGCCTTCACCACCGAGTCGGGACCTGCAGCGGTGACGACCGGGGCCGAACGGGTGAGACGGAGCTGCGCATGGACGGACGGCGCCAGAAGCGCCAGGGCCGCGACGAGCGCGGCCGTGCGGAGACGAGCCGGGGTCAGGGTCATGCGCGCGAAGTTAGCACAGGGGCCGCGTGCGGGGCGCGCGTCGGGCGGCGTCGGAGACGCGTCCGTCGCCGGGCCGAGGCGTCGTCGCGATCGCAACCGGGGGCTTCAGTCCGTCGCGTCGAGCCAACCCCTGAACTTGGCGTCCGGCAGCGGCGTGGCCATCCACGACTGGTCGGGCACGGGGTCCTCGAGGCACGCCTCGACCGGGCGCAGTTCGCGCATCGCCACCCGCGAGGTGGTGCCCTTGGAGGTCACCCACGCGAGCTCGCCGCGCGCCTCGATGGCCTCGACGATCGCGGTCGTCATGCGCACGTCGCCCATCACGTAGTCGCACACCGCGTCGTACTCGCCGTTGCGCCAGCGCACCGGGGCGTCGGCGCCGTCCATGAGCTTGGTCATGGGCACGCCCATGCCCGCGCCGACCTTGCCCAGACCCACCGGGAAGCCCTTGAGCTTGAAGAACTGGTACATGGGGTCGTAGAGCCCGCGCGCGA
>CAZZLY010000045.1:0-20794 GCA_964655175.1 uncultured bacterium | reverse complement strand
CCCTTGCCGCGCGAGGCGGCGAGCAGGTCGCTCACCCACGCCTTGAGGTCGGGCCCACCCCCGCCCTTGGCACGGGCGATCACCAGCGACGGCTCGGGGCCGCACGTGCCCGAGACGACCCACGGCGCGCCCGCCTCGAGGCACTGCAGCGCGAACTGCCGCACCTCGTCGCGCGATCGCTCCCGCGCGAGCACGGCCACCGGCTGCGGCGGCGCGCCCACGGCGGCCCGGGCCTCGTCGGCGATCTGTCGCGCGCGGAACACGGCCAACTGCTTGCGCAGTTCGTCGCGCTCCTCCAGGGCACGTTCGAGATGCGCGATCAGGTCGCGATCGCTGCTGCTGCGACGCTTGGCCGCCTCGAGCAACGCCTCGGTGCGCCACGCGTGATCGCGCAGCGCCCGTGCGCCGCACTGGAACGTGAACCGCACGTTGCCGCGCACCTTCTCCCAGCCGACGATCTTGATCGCGCCGACCTCGCCCGTGCGCCGCGTGTGCGTGCCGCCGCAGGCCGACCAGTCCCACTCGGGGACCTCGACCACGCGGATACGGCCGCCGACCTTGGGCGGCTTGCGCAGCGGGAACCGGCCGATACCCTCGGCGTCCGTCCAGTGCAGCACGAGCGCGCGGTCGTCCCACAGCACCTGATTGGCCGCCTCCTCGATGCGCTGCACCGTGCGCCAGTCCACCTCGGCGAGCCCCACCTCGATCACGCTCTTGTCGGCGCCCAGCGTGGACGACAGCGTGGGCGCCTGGATCAGGCGCTCGAGCGCGGCCGACAGGATGTGCTGCCCGGTGTGCTGCTGCATGTGATCGAAGCGACGCGCCCAGTCGATCGCGCACGCGACCTCGCCCCCGACCGGCAGCGCGTCGACGACGTGCCAGACGCGGCCGTCGTCCTCGACCTGCACGTCGAGCACGCGCGACGTCCCGATCGTGCCCGCATCGGGCAGCTGCCCGCCGCTCTCGGGATAGAACCAGGTCACCGCGAGCTCGACGGCGGGGCGGTCGGCGTGCGCACCGGTCGCGACCACCTCGCCCGCGAACGTGGTCGTGTACGCGTCGTCGTAGTAGCGGCGATCCGAAGCCATCGTCACGATCCCTTCACGGCGCGGCGCGAGACGCCCCAGCGCTTGAGCATGCGCCAGAGCGTGGTGCGCGAGACGCCCAGTTGTCGCGCGGCCGCGGCCGCGTTGCCCTGATGCCGAGCCAACGCGCGCAGCACGTGCTCGCGCGTCACCTCGTCGAGCGACCGCGCATCCGGGTCGCGCGGGGCGCGGCCACGGCGCGGCGCGGTGCCCACCACGGGCGACTCGTCCTCGAACGCGGGTTCGTCCCCGACGTGGCGCGGCAGCAGGCGCGGCGAGCGCACCGACGCCGGCAGGTCCTGCGGTCCCAGCACCTCGGCGTCGGTCACCGCCACCGCGTGCTCGATCGCGTTCTCGAGTTCGCGCACGTTGCCCGGCCAATCGTGCTTGAGCAGCAGCGCGACCGCGTCGGGCGCGAGCCGCAGCCCCTTGCGCCCGGTGCGCTGGGCCGCGCGCTCGAGGAAGTACGAGGCGAGCAGCCCCACGTCCTCGAGGCGATCGCGCAGCGCCGGGATCTCGAGCTGCACCACGTTGAGTCGGTAGTAGAGATCGCCGCGGAAGCGCCCGTCGGCGACCTGCGCCTGCAGGTCGCGGTGCGTGGCGGCGATCACGCGCACGTCCACGAGCCGTGGCGCGTTCTCGCCCAGGCGGCGCACCTCGTTGTTCTCGAGCGTGCGCAGCAGCTTCACCTGCGTGGCGAGCGGCATGTCGCCGATCTCGTCCAAGAAGAGCGTGCCGCCGTGCGCCTCCTCGACGAGGCCCGGGCGATCGGCGTTGGCGCCCGTGAACGCACCGCGCGCGTAGCCGAACAGCTCGCTCTCGATGAGCGACTCCGGCAGCGCGCCGACGTTCACCGGCACGAACGGTCCCGAGGCGCGCTTCGAGAGCACGTGCAGCGAGCGGGCGACGAGCTCCTTGCCCGTGCCGCTCTCGCCCAGGATGAGCACCGTGCTGTCCGTGGGCGCGACGCGCGCGACCAACTTCAGCAGGCGCTGCATGCGCGCGCTCGCCCCGACGATCGGCGACAGCGCCACCTCGCCGGCCACGCGCGGTGGCGTGCGGCGGGGCGAACGGGCAGCAGGGGTCCCGCGCAGCGTGCTCATGCGGGGTGGGTCCGGGGCTTCGTGGCGGTCGGGTTCACCGTTTCAAGATGACACGCCCGGCAGAGCGACTCAACCCCGCTCGAACAGGCCTGACGCTCGACCTTCACGCTCGCCCGCAACACGCTGCCGTGCAACACGCTGGAGCGCTTGCTCTAGGCGACTTCAGACGAGCGGTTCGGAGCCCGGATCGGGGCGTTCGACGAGCCGCAGTTCGGCGCGCGGACCGGGGTCCGCGGAGCCCGTGCCCGGCACGGTCGTGAACGGCGCGGGACCGTCCGCGCGCTCGGTGCCGCGCGGCAGATCGATCTCCTCGAGCCGCAGATAGAAGAACGTCCATGCGTACTGGACGATGCTCAGCATGGGCAGGCTCAGGAAGAACGAGAGGTACACCCACGTGGACCAGGTGGACCACTCGAACTGCGGCGTCAGGAAGAACCCGAGCGTGCCCATGAACAGCACGCCCATGAGCAGACCCACCGAGCCCACGATCATCTCGAGCCAGCGCTCGAGGCGCGCGTCGGTGATCCGGAACGAGTACGCGAACGCACGGAACGTGGTCGGCTCGCGCAGCACCACCGCCTCGGTCACCATCGAGAAGCGGAACGCCAGCCACACGCCGGGGAAGAACAGCGACAAGAACCCGACGAAGATGATCGCGTAGCGCACGAACTCGCTCAGGTACAGCCAGCCGATGCGACGGAACCCGCGCGCATAGCACTCGCCGATGGGCGCCGGCCGCACGCCCGCCGGGGTGTTGAACACCGACTTGGCGCGGAACCGCAGCATGCCGCCGATCGTGAGCCAGGTGATCGTCTCGCCGAGCAGGATGAGGGCGTGCAGCAGCACGCGCCCGCGCGTGAACTCCTCGGGCTGGCTCGGGACCGGCAGCAACGCACCCGCCGCCAGCCACGGGGCGTGCAGGAGCAACGGCACCCAGAGCGACTGGATCGGGTCGCGGCGGACCGCGAGGTCGAACGCCAGCGCGAACGCGTGGCGTGCGGAGATGGGGAGTCGGCGATGAGGGGCCATGGTCTTGGGAGGAGCGACGTGCTCCGGCGCGGACTCTACGCGCCGCGCCGCAGGCGGGTCAACGCGTGCTCGCGGCCCGACGATGCGGTCGATGGGCGCGATACCCGGCCAGTCGCTGCGCGATCTGGGCGGCGAGCGCGGGATCGCCCGTCGCGAGCGCGAGCGCACGCTCGCCGGTCGCGACCGCCTCGTCGAAGCGGCCGGCGGCCGCGGCCGCCGCCGCACGCGTGTCGAGCACGGCGGGCTCGCGCCCCCCGCCGAGCTCGACGGCGCGCGCCGACAGCGCCAATGCGCGCGTCGTGTCGCGATCGCGCGCCTCGGGTGCGGTGGCGTACCACCAGGCGGCCTCGTTCAGGACCGGCACCGAGTCGGGCGCACGACGCACCGCGTCGTCGAGCAGCGCCGCGCACTCGGCGGTCGCGGTCGGATCGTCGAGCAGTGCCCGCGCGAGCGCGAGGCGCGTGAGCGGTTCATCGCTCACCGTCACCGCACGGCGCAGCCAACGCAGTCCCTCGCTCGTCTCGCCCGTCGCGACGAGCGCACCGCCCAGCGGCCCGGCCACGCTCCGGTCGCTCATCCGCAGGTCGAGCGCCCGACGAAAGTGCGGGATCGCCTCGCGCGGACGACCGAGTTCGTCCAGACACAACCCCCATTCGAAGCTCGCCACCGCGCTTCCCGGCGACAGTCGCGCCGCACGCTCGAGCCACGGAAGCGCCTGCTCGGGACGGCCCGCGCGCAGATGCGCGCGCCCCAGATTGTAGTGGGCGTCCCCGTAGCCCGGGTCCACCGCGATCGCGCGTTCGTACGACGCGATCGCGCCCGCGACGTCGCCGCGCTCGTCGAGCGTGGCGCCGAGCCCGTTGTGCGAGGGCGCCACGGTGGGCGCGACCGCGACCGCACGTCGCCACAGCGCGAGCGAATCCCGCCAGGGCCCGAGCGCGGCGCGCGTCGCCCACGCCTCCCCCGCGATCACGAGCACCAGCAACGCGCCCACCGCCCGGCGCGGCGCCCCCGCGGTGCGCGTCACCGCCGCGAGCGCGTACGCGAGCGTGAGCGCGAGCCCGGCGAGCGGCAGATGCAGATAGCGATCGTAGTTGATCACCGGACTGAAGCGCAGGATCCCGAACGTGGGCGCGAGCAGCACCCCGAACACGAGCAGGCCCACGCCGACCGCCGGCGCACGCCGCCGCACGAGCCACGCCACGGTCGCCCACGCCCCCGCCACCGCGACCGCGAACGCCACCGCGGGATTCGCGAGCGTGTACGGCGCGGGCGGCGCGTACACGGTGCTCGTGTCGAGCGGCCACACGATGCGTTGCACGTAGAAGCCCACCGACCCGATCGCCTTGAGCGCGATCACGCCCGCGTCGAACGGCGGCGGCGCGCCGAACTCCCACGTGGCGGCCACCGAGCGCGACGCCACGAACGCCGCGACGAGCGCGGTCAGCGCGAACGGCCACCACGCGACGAGCGCGGCGCGCGTGAGGCCGCGCGCGCGCCACGCCTCGACGATCACGCACACGAGCGGCAACGTGATGACCGACGGCTTGGCGAGCAGCGCGAGCACGTACAGCCCCAGCGTCACGAAGCGCGCGCGCCGGGTCCCGCTCAGGCTCGCGAGCAGGGCGCCGAACGCGAGCGCGGTCGCGAGCACGGTCTTGCGCTCCCCCGCCGATGCGACCGCCTCGACCATCAGCGGATGCACGCCGTACACGAGTGCGGCGAGTGCGCCGGCGGGGCAGGAACCCGTCAGGCGGCGCAACCACAGGAACAGCAGCACGACCGCGGTCAGATGCAGCAGCAGGTTGGTGACGTGGAACGGGACCAGGTTCGCGGCCGAACCCCCGAACGCCGCATCGAGTGCCAACGAGGCCATGGACAACGGCATGTAGTAGGCGTTCATCACCGTGGGGCGGAGCACCTCGCTGAACACGCGGCCGACGAGCGTGAGACTCGGCGTCGTCACCAGCGGGTTGGCCACGATGAGCGTGGGGTCGTCCAGGCCGATCGCGCGCGCGCCCAGGACCGGGGCGAGCACGACCGCGACGACGACGACGAGCGCGAGCCCCCACGCCCACGTCGGTCCGCTCGGGGCGCGCAGTGGCGCAGCCTCCGTCGTGCGGACGGGATGCGATCGGGCGGGGCTCATGGCGCGCGAGCATGGCACATCCGCGGCGCGCACCGCGAGCGGGCCCGTCGCGCACGGTTGCCCCGCGCGCGGGGCCTTCCTATGCTCGCGACACGATGAAGACCCTCTCCCATCTCGACGAGCGCGGCCGCGTCCGCATGGTGGACGTGAGCGACAAGCCCGAGACGCGACGCGAGGCGGTCGCACGCGGGCGAGTCACGATGCAGCCCGCCACGCTGCGGCTGCTGCGCTCGGGCCGCGCCCGCAAGGGCGACGTGCTCACGACCGCGCACCTCGCGGCGGTCAACGCCGCCAAGCGCACCGGCGAATGGATCCCGCTCGCGCATCCGTTGCGACTCGACGGGGTCGACGTGACGTTCGGCTTCGCCACCCGCCCGGCCGCGGTCACGATCGAGTGCCGCGTGACCACGACGGGACGCACCGGCGTCGAGATGGAGGCGCTCACCGCGGTCGCCGCCGCCGGACTGACGCTCATCGACATGCTCAAGGCCGCCGACCGCACGCTCACGATCCGCGACGTCGCCCTGTGGGAGAAGCGCGGCGGGCGCAGTGGCACGTGGGTGCGCCCGCGCGGCCGCACCGCCCAGCCGCGCCCGCGCGCGACGCGTCGCACGCGGTGAGTTCGATGCGTGCGCCGGTCGAACGCTCGTACGCCGACGCGCGCGCACGCGTCCTCGCGGCCGTGCGCCCTCGTCCGACCGAGACCGTGGCGCTGCGCGACGCGGTGGGTCGCGCGCTCGCCGCGTCGCTCGTGGCGCCGCACGCGCTGCCGCCGTTCCGCAACAGCGCCATGGACGGCTACGCGGTGCGGGCCTGTGATCTGACGCACGCCTCGCCGTCGAACCCGGTCGCGTTGCGCGTGCGCGAGGTGTTGCCGGCGGGCACGACCAGTCGGCACGCGCTCGCCGCGGGCGAAGCGGCCCGACTCATGACCGGGGCCCCACCGCCCGACGGCGCCGACGCGGTGATCGCATTCGAGGACTGCACGCGCGGCACCGCGGACGGACACGAGACCTGCGTCGTGATCGGCCCCGTGCCGGTGGGTCAGCATCTGCGCGAGGCCGGTGCCGACCTCGCCGCGGGTGACGTCGCACTGACCGCCGGAGTCCGACTCGACGCGCGCAACGTCGCCCTCGCGGCCGCACTGGGCGCCACCGTGCTCGAGGTCGGCGCTCGTCCCCGCGTCGCCGTGCTGTCGACCGGCGACGAACTGCTCGAGTTGGGCGCGCCGCTGCGCCCCGGTGCGGTGCGCGACAGCAACGGCACGATGCTCGCGCAGATGGTCGAGGAGGCCGGCGGCGTCACCGTGACGCTCGCGCGGCTGCCCGACGATCCCGCGCGCGTCGAGCACGCGCTGCGCGAGGCGCTGGCCACGCACGACGTGGTGCTCACCATCGGCGGCGTCTCGGCGGGCGACTTCGACCCGGTCAAGGTCGCGCTCGCACGCTTCGACGGGTTCGAACTCCGGCGCGTCGCCATGCGCCCGGGTCGCCCGCAGGCGTTCGGCGTCCTGGGCGAGTCGTTGTTCTTCGGACTGCCCGGCAATCCGGCCTCGGTCGTGTGCGTGTTCGAGACGCTCGTGCGTCCGGCGTTGCTCGCGATGCAGGGCTTCGCGGCGATCGATCGGCCGCGCGTGCCCGTGCGATGCGGCACGGCGCTCGCGTCGCGCGCGGGACGCACCGATTTCGTGCGCGTCACCCTCGCGTGGCACGACGGCCGACTCGTGGCGACTCCGGCCGGAGCGCAGGTCTCGGGGCATCTCATGCCCCAGGCGCGCGCCCACGCGTTGCTGGTGATCCCCGAATCACGCGACGCGCTCGCGCTCGGCGAGGAGGCCGAGGCACTGCTCTGGGCGAGCCCGACGCTCTGACCCGATGGCCTGGGTGGGCCCCGGTGCGACCCGTCGACGTCGTCGTCGGGATGCGGGGATGGATGCCCTGAAAATGAGGAGACCGCAGGACGCGGATGCGCCCTGCGGCCCTCGATCCGGAGGCCCCTGCAGTCCCCCGGACTGGATGGGCGTGCACGGACCGCAGGTGGTCTCTCGGGTACGGGCCCGCCGCGTAGGTCGCGGGCCCCACCACACACCGACGGCCGGACGCCGTCAGACGCGGGGCGGGCGCGGGCTCGTCTCGCACTCGCGCAACGCGGGCGCCGGCAGCACCCCACACGCGAAGCGGACACCCAGCGCGGTGTTCACACTCAGTTCGGGGACACTCGGCAGGGCGAGCGCATCGAAATCGCCGCCGTCCGTGTGCGAGGTTCCCGAGTCCGAGTCGCTCACAGGGGCGACGGGGACGTCCGACGCATCGGCGTTCGAACGGACCGGCTCTCCTGCGGCGTGCGTGCCCGATTCGATCGCAAGCACGGCCTGACCGAGCATCACCCCGGCATCCGCCTGCACCTGCGAGCGGCAGGCGCGGGACGCGCACGGGTGGCCGACGACCACGAGGGTCGCGAACAGGCCGAGGATGGCGAAGAGGGAACGCATACCCTGATTGAACGGCATGCGAGGGCGGATTCCCAAGCGAAATCCGTCAGGCCCCCTCGCCCGCACCCGTGAATCGTGCGCCCTGCATGCTCACGGCAAGGAGACACGGAACAACGTTGTTCGCCATGCAACACGGCACGCGCGTGGTGCGATCCTTCGAGGGTGTCCTTCCCGGGAGGCACCGACTGGACGCGCGAGGGCGCACCCCCGAACATGGCCCGTGCGGTGCGCTCGTCCCGGAAGGTCCCCGTGATGGGAACGAGCACACCCTCGTGCCATGACTCCTCCTCCCTGTGCGCGTCGACGTGTCGGCGTGCGTGTCCATGAGGCCCCCATGACCCTCCGAACCCTGCCCCGCCTCCTGTCCGTGCTCGCGGTGCTCGCGCTCGCGATGCCCGCACACGCCGGTTCGCGCCTGTCGCTCGACCTCTCGGCGAGCCTCGTGCGCAACGACAACTTCCTCGAGTACTCGCAGAACCAGATCGACACCTACCAGGCCGGGACGCATCCCCTGCGCTACGCGGTCTCGTCGATCGACGACGTCATCCTGGGCCCGGGCGCCTCGCTCACGTGGGAACTCGACGAGGGCAAGGGTCGCCGTCACGCGCTGCGTGCGCACTGGGACGGGGACTTCCATTCGAGCAATCCGGGCGCGGACTTCCGCAACTACAGCGCGCGTTGGACCGAGAGCTTCCGCGGCGGACGCCGTCTCGCCGTGGGCTTCGGGCGGCTGGACGACTTCTACGTGCGACAGCTGCGCGCCGACGGCATCCCGCTGCCCCCGCCCGCGCCGGGGCCGCAGAACGACGTGCTGTGGCGCCGCGCCGAGTTCGACCAGGATGCGATCAGCGCGAGCTGGCGCGAGCCGCTGCAGCGAAACGTGGACCTCACGCTCAACGCGCGCCACGAGACCCGCACCTACCTCGCACCCTTCGACGAGCGTTCGTCCAAGGCGAACGAGTTCGGCCTCGCGCTGGGCTTCGACGGGTTCAAGCGCGACGGCAGCCTCGATCTGTCGCTCGGCTATCGCAAGAGCGTGGCCAAGGCGCACGACAGCACGAATCCCGCGGACACGACCGACGTCAGCTACCACGGGCTCGAGGGTGGCCTCTCGGGCCGTCGCACGCTCAGTCACTCGGGGCGCACGCGCTGGATCGGGGACGCCTCGCTCGAGTTCGCCACGCGCGACTACGATTCGCAGCTGCCCGAGCGGGTGGACGCCTACCACGTCGGCCGTCACGACCTGCTGATCGCGTTCGAGGTCGGCGTGCGCGCCGAGGTGCGCGACCTCGGCGTGCGTGGGTTCGCCCGGCTCGAGAACAACGACGCCACGCTCTCGGCGCTCGCCACCTCGACCAATCCCAGCACGGACAGCGGCAGCTACCGCAAGTTGCAGGTCGGCGTCGAAGCCACCTGGAGTCTGGACCTGCTCCGCGCCCGTCGCTGATCGCGCGGGACACCGCTTGGAAGGCCCCGGGGGACGGGATTGCGACAAGGCCCGCCCCCGGGGCCTTCCCGTTCCCCGTCCAGCGCTCGTGCAAAAAGTTGCAAGCCACCCCTTACTGACGCCACTGCAACCAGTTGCCGATTCACTGAACGGTTGCTGGACGGGGTCGGAATCGTGTATACCTTTCGGGCTGGTCCGGATGTATGCGGACCCCCGGGAGTACAGGGTGTCCGCCTTCCCCGTGCGCGATGCGTTCGCGCCCTCAAACCCCGTCTCCGGAGGCGGCTTTGTCTCGGAAGACCCTCTTCCTCCCGCTCGCCGCGTTGTGTGCGGCTGCATGGCTCACCGGGTGCGCACAGACCCCCGGCCCCGGTCTCGTCCGGGGTGAGCAGATCTACGACACCTGCATGCCGTGCCACGGCAAGGACGGTCACGGCAACGTGACCCTGGCCGCACCGGCGATCGCCGGCCTGCCGCAGTGGTACGTCGAGCGCCAGCTCCACAACTTCGCCGGCGCCGTGCGCGGGTACGACCACCGCGACATGGAAGGCCAGCGCATGCGGCCCATGGCGCGGTCGCTCTACCGCGAGGGCGACATCGCCTCGGTGGCGCAGTACGTCGCCACGCTGCCGGGCCTGCCGCCGATCCACACGATGACCGCGCTCGGCGACACCGCCGCGGGCCGCGCGGCCTACCAGAACGTGTGCATCACGTGCCACCAGGAGAACGGTGGCGGCAACGAGTCGCTCGGGGCGCCGTCGTTCCTGCACCAGCACGACTCGTATCTGGCGACGCAGCTGTACAAGTTCAAGAACGGCCTGCGCGGTACGCATCCCGACGACACCTACGGCGCTCAGATGGCGGCCATGGCGAGCACGCTCGCCGATTCGGCGGCCGTGAACGACGTGATCGCCTACATCCGAACCCTGCAGAAGTGACGGAGGCCCCCCATGGCCGGTGATGGTTTCGACGAGAAGTGGGCGATGGAGACGGCCCGCCTGACGTTCCTCTACACGGTGATCGGCGTGGTGTTGTTCGTCGGCGCCGTCTTCCTGTTCATCTTCTGACCGAGGGCACGAACGATGATCCTGAGCCTGCCGAGCGCATCGACGTTCTCCGGTGACGTCGATGGACTCGTGACACTCGTGACGTGGCTGGTGGGCGTGTGGTTCTTCGCCACCCAGATCATGTTCTTCTGGTTGCTGTGGCGCTTCCGGGCGCGCCCCGGCGTGAAGTCGCAGTACGTGACCGGCAAGGAGCCGCACCTCAAGCGCTGGATCAACATCCCGCACGCGCTGGTGCTGATCTGCGACGTCGTCATCATCATCGCGGCCGTCCGCGTGTGGGTGAAGGTCAAGCAGACCCTGCCCCCGCCCGACGACACCGTGCGCGTCGTCGGTCAGCAGTGGAGCTGGTCGTTCCAGCACTCCGGCGTGGACGGCGTCCTCGACACGTCCGACGACGTGTGGACCACGGACACGCTGCACGTGGCCGAGGGGAAGACCTATCACTTCCAGCTCGAGTCCAAGGACGTGCTGCACAGCTTCTTCGTGCCGGTCTTCCGCCTCAAGCAGGACGTCATCCCCGGCCGCATCATCACGGGCTGGTTCAAGGCCACGAAGACGGGCACCTACGACATCCTGTGCGCGGAGATCTGCGGCATCGGCCACGGCATCATGGGTGGCCGCATCGTGATCGACACCCCCGAGGCCACCGCCTCGTGGATGCAGGCGCACTCCGTGGTCGCCGATGCCGGCGCCACGGCCACCGACTCCACCGCCGCGGCGTCCGCCGGCGCAACGAACTGACGGGGAGCCCATGACCGACCACGCTCACGCGCACGCTCACGACGGCCACCACGGCCACGGCGAGCAGAACTGGTTCCTCAAGTACTTCTGGTCCACCGATCACAAGATCATCGCCATGCAGTACATGTTCACCGGCCTGGCGATGGCCCTGATCGGCGGCTTCATGGCGTACGTGTTCCGCATGCAGATCGCCTATCCGGGCATGAACGTCCCGTTCTTCGGGCACGTCTCGCCGGACGCGTACAACGCCCTCATCACGAACCACGGCAGCATCATGATCTTCTGGGTCGCGATGCCGGTGCTGATCGCCGGGTTCGGCAACTACCTCATCCCGCTCATGTGCGGCTGCGACGACATGGTGTTCCCGCGGCTGAACCGCCTGAGCTACCAGCTGTTCCTGGTCAGCGCCATCATCCTGATCGCCTCGCTGTTCGCCCCGGGCGGCGGCTTCGGCGGTGCGTGGACGGCGTACCCGCCGCTGTCCTCGACCGGCACCTACAACCTCACCCCCATGGGCAGCACGATGTGGGTGCTGGCCGTGGCGCTCGAGTTCGTGGCCTTCCTGTTGGGCGGTATCAACTTCATCGTGACCGCGATGAACGCGCGCGCCCCGGGCATGAAGGCGTACGACGTGCCGATCGTGGTGTGGATGATCGTCGTCGCGAGCCTGCTGTTCATGGCCTCGGTCGGTCCGCTCATCGCCGGCGCGGTCATGCTGCTGTTCGACCAGAACCTCGGCACGGGCTTCTACAACCCGACCCGTGGCGGTGACCCGATCCTGTGGCAGCACCTGTTCTGGTTCTTCGGCCACCCCGAGGTGTACGTCGTGCTGCTGCCCGCCATGGGCATCGTGGCCGAGGTCATGACCGTGTTCGCGCGCAAGAAGATGTTCGCGTACAAGACGGTCCTGTACACGGTCATCGCCACCGGCGTCCTGTCGTTCTTCGTGTGGGCGCACCACCAGTTCGTCGCCGGCATCGACCCGCGCATGGCGAACGTGTTCACGGTCACCACGGTGCTCATCTCGATCCCGATCGCCGAGATGTGCTTCCTGTACATCGCGACGCTGTACGGCGGCTCGATCCGGTTCACGACGCCCATGCTGTGGGCGCTCGCGTTCATGGCCGAGTTCCTCATCGGCGGCGTGACCGGCATCTACCTGGGGGCGAGCGGCGCGGACATCTTCTTCCACGACACCTATTTCGTGGTCGCGCACTTCCACTACACGTTCTACCCGATCGCCATCATCGGCACGATCGCGGGTCTGACGTTCTGGTTCCCCAAGATGTTCGGCCGGATGATGGACGAGCGACTGGGCAAGATCCACTTCTGGGGCACGATCATCCCGTTCAACTTCATCTTCATCCCCATGTTCTTCCTGGGGATGAACGGTGAGCACCGCCGCATCTACGACTACACGAACTTCCCCGATCTGGCGGTGCCGTGGATGCAGCAGCTGCGCATCGTCTCGACGGTGGCGCTCGTGATCATGCTGCTGTTCCAGTTCGTGTTCATCTGGAACTTCCTCGTGAGCATCTTCCGTGGCGCCAAGGCCTCGAAGAACCCGTGGAACGCGAACACGCTCGAGTGGTCCACCGACTCCCCGCCGCCGCACGGCAACTGGCCGGCCGATCAGATGCCGGAGGTCCACCGCGGCCCCTACGAGTACGCCACCCCGGGCCGCGACACCGACTTCTGGCCCCAGAACGAGAGGGCGTGACGACATGAGCACCAAGACCATCGCCACGCAGCGCGCTGCCATGGGCATCCCCACCGGTCGTCTGACCGTGTGGTGGGTGCTGATGTCCGAAATCGTGATCTTCGGCGGCGTGCTGGTGTCCTATCTGATGCACCGTCTCGCCCACCCCGAGTGGGCGGAGCAGGCGGCCTACACGAACACCTGGGCCGGCGCGTTCAACACCTTCGTGCTGCTCACCTCGTCGCTGTGTGCCGTGCTCGCGCACGCCGCGGCCGAGAAGGGCAACGGCCCGAAGGCCGCGCGCATGCTCTGGCTCACGATCCTGGGCGGGTTCGTGTTCCTGATCGTGAAGTCGTTCGAGTGGAGCCACGAGATCCACGAGGGCTTCACCCTCCAGGCCGGCGGCTTCTGGTCGTACTACTACGTCGCCGCCGGCGTGCACGCGTTCCACGTCATCGCCGGCATGTGCATCATGGCGTGGGTCGCGTCGACCGCCGCGAAGAACCAGGAGCTCCACCGCGTCGAGAACATCGGCATCTACTGGCACTTCGTCGATCTCGTGTGGATCTTCCTGTTCCCCCTCCTCTACATCGCCAAGTAACCGGGAGACGCCCATGTCCGATCATTCGCACGCGCAGGGCCACGGCCACGACGGCGGTCACGAGGGCCACTACATCAAGATCTGGTCGATCCTGCTGGTGCTGCTCGTGGTGAGCGTCGCCGGCCCGTTCGTGGGCTCGGCGCTGCACCTGCACTGGATCACGCTGCTGACGGCGTTCGGCATCGCCGCCGTCAAGGCGTGGATGGTCATGAAGAACTTCATGCACATCGACGTCGAGAAGCCGATCATCCGCTGGATCATGGCCACGGGCGTCGCGCTCATGGTCCTGCTGTACGGCGCGCTCGCGCCGGACGTCCAGCGCGAGCAGGGCCAGCACTGGAAGAAGGACGCCGGCTTCCACCACAGCTTCACGACCGCGAAGCCGCATCACGAGGGCGGTGAGCACGGTGGTGAGGGTGCGCACGCCGAGGGCGTTCACGCCGAGGACGCGGCGCCCGATTCGGGAGCCGGTCATTGAGTGACGCGATGGGCACGAGGGTCGCCGGACGGCGCGGGTTCACCGACCACGCGCTGTTCGGCATGGCCATCTTCGTGTTCACCGAGGTCATGCTGTTCGCGGCCTTCACCTCGGCGTTCCTGATCATCCGCAACTCCACCCCGCCCGGGATGTGGCCGCCCGCGGACCAGCCGCGACTGCCGTTCGAGCGCACCGCGTTCAACACCGCGCTCCTCCTGGTGAGCGGGATTCTGGTCGTGTGGGCGCAGCGCGCGTTCGCGCGCGGGCCCGCGGGTGCACGACGGCCGCTCACGCTGGCACTGCTGCTCGGCGTGGCGTTCGTCGGGCTGCAGGGCTTCGAGTGGGCCGGCCTGCTCGCGCAGGGGTTGACCATGACCTCGAGCCAGATCGGCGGGTTCTTCTACCTGATCGTGGGCTGCCATGCGCTGCACGCCCTGTGCGCGCTCACGCTGCTCGCGGTGTGCTGGCGCGGCCTCATGAACGGCACGCTGCGCGCCTCGCGGCTGGCGGCGGCGCAGCTGTTCTGGTCGTTCGTCGTGCTGGTGTGGCCCATCGTGTGGCTGGTGGTCTACCGATGAACCGGCTCGCCCGCCTGCTCGTGCTGCTGTCGCCGGTGCTGATCCCCGGACTGGCGCAGGCGTGTGCGGTGTGCGGCGGCGGCAACCCCGCCAATCGCCTGGCGTTCTTCCTGAGCACGATCGCGCTGTCGCTCATCCCGCTGGCGCTGTTCGCGGCCGGCGTGCTGTGGCTGCGGTCGCGCCTCAAGGATCGCCTGCGCGACGAGTTCCGCGACCGGGACGTGCTCGCCCCCGCGTCGTCGTCGCTCCCCGAGGCGCAGGCTCCCCGGGACTGACGTCACGCCCGCGTCGCGCTGGCGACGCCGAGGCTCCACGGCGCGCCCCGCGTCACGAGGTCACCGCATGCGCATCGCGGCCCGTGCACTCGGATCTCACGTGACGGCACCGCGCAGGGACCCACGTGCCCGGCGCCCCGCGGGGATGTCGCTCGCGATCGGATAAGCCTCGCCCCCTCGCACCCGCACGCGACGCTCGGGGCTGCGCGTACGGAGGTCGGCAAGGCCCCCATGCGATCGATTCCAGGCGACCGCCAGCCCCCTGAAGCACCCATCAGGGGCCACTTCGTACGAATACGGGCGCAGCATTGCGGCCATCGTGTCATGAAGTGGACCCGGACGAATTCGACAATTCAAGCTGCAGCTGCAGCAAGCGGACCGGAAAAATCGTCCGAAAACGCTGTGCCACTTAGACTTGACGCCATCGTGACACGAAAATCGCTTTTCCGACTTGGTGCCACTTCATTTTGACATTAAGGTTCCACGCGAGTCGTCCGAGAATCCCCCCACGCATTCGTCTTCACCCGTCGCTCGCACCGCTTCACGCGAGGGCGGGCCGGGTTCACCCGGGGACACCGAGCCGACCCATCGGGGGATGGTCGCGTGAGGTGGCCCCGGGAGCTTCTTCAAGGAGCGCGATCAGCCGCGCACCGGGTTCCAGGTTCCGCCCGGGCTCGCCGAACCGACCCATCGGGGGATGGTCGAGGAAAGCGGGCCCGGGATCTTCTCCAGGGGCACGTACGACGCACAGAGAGCCCTTCAGATGTCGCCCGGGCTCGCGGATCCGACCCATCGGGGGATGGTCGTGTGAAGCGGGCCCGGGAGCTTCTCCGGAGCGCGAGGACACGCGCACCACAGGCAGTCCAGGATTCCCGGGTTCACCGAACCGGCCCATCGGGGGATGGCTGGGGAGGCGGACCCGGGAACTTTTTTCATCCCGAACGCGACTCCCCTGCACGCTCCCCCCCCGGTGCGGCACCCCGCCCCCCGGCAACACGAAGCCCCGCGACGCGCAGCGCGTCGCGGGGCTTCGTGCGTCGTGGCTCGAGGGGCCTCAGAGCAGGCCGAGCACGCTCCGCTGCGCCTCGATCCAGAGCCCCTGGGCGTTGAGCCCCAGATAGATCGTGAGCGCGGCCGTGACCAGCACCGCGAGCGCGGCCGGCAGGTTCCAGCTGAACGTGGTGGGCTCGCCCTCGGGCTCGCGCATGTACAGCGCCACGGTCACGCGCAGGTAGTAGTAGACCGAGATGACGCTGTTGATCACGCCCACGATGACGAGCGGCTGGATGAGCCCCGCCTTCACCGCGGCGTTGAACACCATCAGCTTGCCCATGAACCCGGCCGTCGGCGGGATGCCGCCGAGCGAGATCATGAACAGCGTGAGCGCGAGGCCCGCGAACGGTCGGCGGAAGCCCATCCCGGCGAGGTCCGAGACGAGCATGGGCTCGTCCTGATCGCGGCCGAGCATCGTGAGCACCGCGAATGCGCCGAGGTTCATGATCGAGTAGAGCGCCAGGTAGAACACCGCGGCGCCGTAACCCTCGAACCCGCCCGCGACCAGCGCCACGAGCACGTACCCGGCGTGCGCGATGCTGGAGTAGGCCAGCATGCGCTTGAGGTTGTTCTGCAGCAGCGCCGTCACGTTGCCCACGGTCATCGTCAGCATGGCGATCACGGCCAGCAGCGGCTGCCAGTCGTGCTGCAGCGTCGGCAGCGCACGCAGCACGATGCGCAGCAGCGCCGCGAAGCCGGCGGCCTTGGCGCCGGCCGACATGAAACCGGTCACGCTCGTCGGCGCGCCCTGATAGGCGTCCGGCGTCCACATGTGGAAGGGCGCGGCCGCGACCTTGAACAGGAAGCCGGTCAGCACCAGCAGACCGCCCCCGATCACGAGGCCGTTGCCCGCGATCGGCGTGTCGCCGAGGAAGTCACCGATGGCCTTGAGGTTCGTGCTGCCCGTGGCGCCGTACAAGAGCGCGATGCCGTAGAGCAGGAACCCCGACGCGAACGCGCCGAGCAGGAAGTACTTGAGCGCGGCCTCGTTCGACTCGAGCAGGTTGCGGCGGAAGCCGACCAGCACGTAGAGCGAGAGCGACATGAGCTCGAGGCCCAGGAAGATCGTGATGAGATCGTTCGAGGCGGCCATCACGATCATGCCCAGCACGGAGCTGAGCAGGAGCGCGTAGTACTCGGGCTGCCCGATGCGCGTGCGCTTGGCGTACTGCCACGAGAACAGCACCGCGATCGCACCCACCGCGCAGAACAGCAGGGTGAAGAACACGGTCAGGCCGTCGTGGACGAACATGCCCTCGAACAGCGCGCGCTTGTCGAAGCGGACGTGGAACACGGCGTACGCGGCGGCGGCCAGCGAGAGCAGGGCCACGATCGGACCACGGTTGCCGTTCGGACGCGGCGGGAAGAACTCCAGGAGCAGCAGCACCAGGCTGCCCACGGTGAGCGCGATCACCGCACCCAGCGCCCACCAGTCGATGCCGATGAAGTTCGGCTGCGGCACGAGGTTCATGGGCGGGCCTCCCCCGTCGTCGCGGGCGGTGTGGGCGCGGGCGTCTCCGGCGTCGCCGGGGTCGCGGGCACCTGGGGCGCAGCCAGCGCGGCCTGCTCGGCCGCACGCTGCTGCACCTGCGCGACCACGCGGTCGAGCGTCGGCTGCATGCGGTCCAGGAACGGCTGCGGCGCCACACCCATCCAGAAGATCAGCACGATGAGCGGCGCGAACACGAGCCGCTCACGCATCGTGAGGTCGCCCAGACGGCGGTTCTCCTCGTGCTTGACGGGACCGAACACGACGCGCTGGTACATCCACAGCATGTAGCAGGCCGACAGGATGACACCGGTCGCGGCGACCACGGCCCACGGCTTCGACGCCTTGAACGCGCCGAGCAGGACCAGGAACTCACCCACGAACCCGTTCGTGCCGGGCAGACCGATCGACGACAACGTCACGATGAGGAACAGCACCGAGAAGACCGGCACCACCGTCCACAGCCCACCGAAGTCGGCGATGGCGCGCGTGTGACGTCGCTCGTACACGACGCCGACGAGGAGGAACAGCGCACCCGTCGAGACACCGTGGTTGAGCATGGTCATGACCGAACCGGCCATGCCCTGTGCGTTGAGGGCGAGCAGGCCCAGCATGCAGAAGCCCATGTGGCTGACCGACGAGTAGGCCACGAGCTTCTTGAGATCGGGCTGCACCATGGCGACGACCGCACCGTAGACGATGCCGATGATCGACAGCCACGCCAGCGCGGGCGTGCACTGCGCCAGGGCGTTCGGGAACATGGGCATGGCGAAGCGCAGGAAACCGTAGGTGCCCATCTTGAGGAGCACGGCGGCCAGGATGACCGAACCCGCCGTGGGCGCCTCGACGTGCGCGTCGGGCAGCCACGTGTGCACCGGGAACATGGGGACCTTGATCGCGAACGCGACCGCGAACGCCACGAACAACCACAGCTGCTGACCCGGCGTGATGGCCATGGCGTAGAACGTGGCCAGATCGAACGACGGCGTGCCGGTGGCGGCCTTCTGCGTGTTCCACAGCCACAGGATGGCGATCAGCATGAGCACGCTGCCGACCATCGTGTAGAGGAAGAACTTGACCGCGGCGTAGATGCGACGCTGCCCGCCCCAGACACCGATGAGCAGGTACATGGGGATGAGCATCGCTTCCCAGAACACGTAGAACAGCAGCAGGTCGAGGCAGAAGAACGTGCCCAGCATGCCGGCCTCGAGGGCGAGCAGCAGCGCGAAGAACTCCTTGGTGCGCTTCTCGACCGCGGTCCACGACCCGAGGATGGCGATGAGCGACATGAACGTGGTGAGCAGCGCCAGCAACCCGCTCACGCCGTCCACGCCGAGGTGGTACTTGGCGCCCAGGACCGGGATCCACGACACGGATTCCTCGAACTGGAAGCCGGGCGCACCGGGCACCACCCGCCACCACAGCGGCAGCGAGACCGCGAACTCGACGAGCGCGGCGAGGGTGGCCCAGAGACGGACCTGACGCTCCGCACCCTTCGGGCTGAGTGCGATGAGCACCGCCGCGACGAGCGGGAAGAAGACGAGGAAGGACAACCAGGGGATCGAAGCCACCGTCACCTCAGGAAGTGGAGGAACAGCGCGATCACGCCGAGCGTGATGAACAGCGCATAGGTCCCGACGAAGCCCGTCTGGAACAGTTTCAGGATGGCGGAGCCGCCCTCGATCGTGTAGCCGACACCGTTCACGATGCCGTCCACGATCTTGGCGTCCCAGAAGCGCCACAGCCATTCGGACACGCGCATGAGCGGACGGACCACGATCGCGTGGTAGACCTCGTCCACCCAGTACTTGTTCTCGAGCAGACGGTGCACGCCCTCGAGACGCGCGCGCAACCCGGTCGCCAGATCGGGCGACCACAGGTAGGCGCGGAACGCGAGGAACATGCCCAGCAGGCCCACGCCGACCGAACCGGCCATGAGCGCCCACTCGGTGGATTCCGACAGGTGGTGCGCCTCGTGCGCGATCACGGGGTGCAGCCAGCGGGTGAGCACGTGGCCCCCCTCCTGGAACGGCAGCCCGACGTAACCGCCGACGATCGACAGCACGGCCAGCACCGCGAGCGGCACGATCATCGCCGGCGGCGACTCGTGCAGGTGGTGCTCGGCCTCGTGCGACAGACGCGACTTACCGCGGAACGTGAGGATGTACAGACGCGTCATGTAGAACGCCGTCAGACCCGCGCCGATCATCCCGGCGAGCCAGATGCCCTTGTGACCGGTCGCCCACGCGGAGGCGAGGATCTCGTCCTTGCTGAAGAAGCCCGACAGACCGGGGATGCCGGCGATCGCGAGCGTCGCGACGAGCATCGTGCCGTGGGTCCAGGGCAGCTTCGACGCCAGACCGCCCATGCGACGCATGTCCTGCTCGTGGTGCATGGCGTGGATCACCGAGCCCGCGCCCATGAACAGCAGGGCCTTGAAGAACGCGTGCGTCATGACGTGGAAGATGCCCGCGCCGAACGCGCCGACGCCGCACGCCATGAACATGTAGCCGAGCTGGCTCACCGTGGAATAGGCGAGCACGCGCTTGATGTCGTTCTGCGCCAGACCGATCGTGGCCGCCATGAGCGCCGTCGCGGCACCGACCACCGCGACGACCTCGAGGGTCTGCGGCGCCATCGTGAAGAGCACGTGGCTGCGCGCCAGCATGTACACGCCGGCGGTGACCATCGTGGCGGCGTGGATGAGCGCCGACACCGGGGTCGGGCCCTCCATGGCGTCCGGCAGCCACACGAACAGCGGGATCTGTGCGCTCTTGCCCGTCGCGCCCAGGAACATGAGCAACGTCGCGGTGGTGATCGCCGCGCCGCCGAGCGCGAACACGGTGGGTGCGGCCGCGAACACGCGGTCGAAGTCGAGCGAGCCCGTGCCGGCGATGAGCATGAACGCGCCGAGCATGAACCCGAAGTCACCGATGCGGTTGACGATGAAGGCCTTCTTGCCCGCCTCCGCCGCCGCCGGACGCTCGGTCCAGAACCCGATCAGCAGGTACGAGCACAGACCCACGCCCTCCCAGCCCACGAACAGCAGCAGGTAGTTGTCCGCGAGGACGAGCGTGAGCATCGAGAACATGAACAGGTTCAGGTACAGGAAGAACCGGCGGAACGAGGCGTCGTGGCTCATGTAGCCGGTCGCGTACACGTGGATGAGCGAACCCACGCCCGTGACGACGAGCACCATGATGGCCGACAGCGGGTCGAGCAGGAACGACACGTTCACGCTGAAGTCGCCCACCCGCATCCACTGCCACGCCATCTCGGTCAGATGACGCTCGTGCTCGGGCAGCGAGGCCAGATGCAGCACGGCGCGCAGCGCGAAGCCGAACGCGGCGATGACGGCGCCACACGCCAGCAGCGTGGTGCCACGCTTGCCCAGGCGATCGCCGAGCAGCAGGTTGAGCGCCACGGCGGCGAGCGGGAGCGCGGGGATGATCCAGAGCATCGGCAGGTTCACGGGTCAGCCCTTGAGCAGGTGGATCTCGTCCACGAAC
>CAZZLY010000044.1:15927-21077 GCA_964655175.1 uncultured bacterium | reverse complement strand
GCAGGAAGCCCCCGCGACGCGTGGCGTCGCAGGGGCTCCTGGGAACTGGCTCCTCGGGTAGGATTCGAACCTACAACCCTTCGGTTAACAGCCGAATGCTCTACCATTGAGCTACCGAGGAACAACGCTTGGGCTGACGCGTCCGGTGGGGCGGGGATGCGTAGCGGCGGGAAACACTAAACGCCGACGCCGCAAGGGTCAAGGTGGGCCGGACCGGTCGTCCCGCAGGACTTATCGGCCGGTCCCGGGCGGAACTGGAGCCCGTCCCTCGCAGGCCCCCTCGTGAGCCCGTGGCGCCCACGGGTGGCCTCGGGCATGCGGACGGTGCCAGCCGACCACCGGGGGCCTCAGGGCCGACTGGCGAGCCCTGTGAAGGTTCCAGACCGCCCCTCGAGCGAACCGGGCGCCCGAGGGCGCTGCCGCAACCACCTGCCGGCCCCACGGTCACCGTTCCGCGGTGTCGGATCCGGCCTTCGTGCGGCAGTGGGGTGCACACCGACCGTGCGCTAGTCTGCTGCGGCCCCCGTCACCCCACCCCCTCGCCCCAGGAGCCCGCATGAACCCGACGCCCCCCGCCCCCGTCGAGGACTTCGGCCGCGGTCGCACCGAGGCGCTCAGCGACGGCGTGTTCGCGATCGTGCTCACGCTGCTCGTGCTCGAGCTCAAGGTGCCGCACCTGAACGATCCGCGCTCGGTTCCGGAACTGGCACACGCGCTGCTCGCGATCGTGCCGAAGCTGGTGAGCTGGGTGATCAGCTTCGTGACGGTGGCGGTGATCTGGGTCAACCACCATCGCTTCTTCCGGTACGTGCGCGTGGTCGACGATGGGCTCCTGTGGCACAACGCGAACCTGCTGCTGTGGACGTCGCTCCTGCCCTACCCGACCGCGCTCATGGGCGACTATCATCGCAACCCGCTCGGCGTGTCGCTGTACGGCGTGTGCATGGCGCTCATGGCACTGTCGTTCGTGCTCCTGCGCGGGCACCTGATCGCGCACTGGTCGCTGGCGCACGAGCACGTCGACCGCGCCGCGTTCGTGAAGGGCAGCCGCGCCTCGATCCTCATGGGGCCGGTCGCCTATCTGGTGGGCGCGGTCCTGGCGTGGGTGTACGAACCCATTTCGTTCGCGCTCTACGCGACCATCGCCATGTACTTCGTGACGCCGTTGTCGCACCCGCGCACGCGCTGACCCGCGTCAGGCCCCGAGCCGCTCCACCAATGCGAGTTCGCGCGCGCGCTGCGCGTAGCCCTCGTGCGACGTGGTCGGCGGATGCTCGAGGTGCGCGCGCACGACGCTCGGCAGGTACTCGGCGGGCCCGCGCGGGGTGAAGCCGAGGGCGGCGATTGCGGCCGAGGGATCGGGGCGCGAGCACCAGCGGCCCCAATAGGTCGCACAGGTGTCGGCCAGCCCCTCGCGCTCGAGCACGTCCCCGGGCACGTCCACGAAGCGCGGCGACAGCCCGGCGCACGCGGCCACCTGCTCGAGGAACGCGCGCAGCGTCGTCTCGTGGGGCTGCGCCAGATTGAGCGCGGGCGCGATCGGCCACGCCGCGCCCTCGGCCAGACGCAGCAGCGCGCGCGCCACGTCACCCGCGTACACGAACCGCACCGGCTGCACACCGCCGTCGGGCAGCAGCACCGGCCCGCCGTCGCGCATGCGTTCGAGCCACGCCCACAGCCGCTGCGAGTTGGCGCCGTCGGTCTCGCCCTGCACCACGGGACAACGCAGCGCCAGCACCGGCACGCCGTGCTCGGCCCCCAGCCGTGCCAGCGCCGCCTCGGCCTCGCGCTTGCCCATGCCGTACTCCCAGTTGTACCAGGCGCGCGTCGCGGGCGCGGGCTCGTCGATCGTGGGCGCGTCGGCATCGGCCTCGCGGAACGGCGGACGCGGGTCGCGCGTCACCAGGTACACCTGCCCGGTCGAGATCATGACCAAACGACCGGGGCCGAACCCGTGCACCGCGAACAACCGGCTCACGTCGGCCGCGCGGAACGCGAGGAAGTCCGCGGTGAAGTCGAACCGCTCCCCCGCGAGCACCGCGGACAGCGCCACGCCGTCGTGGCGGTCGGCGCGCAGGACGCGCAGGCGCTCGTGCACGGGCGGCGCGTGCGTGCCGCGCACGACCACGGTGACGTCGTGTCCGGCGGCGAGGAACGCCTCGCGCGCCGCACCGCTCAGCAGGCCCGATCCCCCCAGCAGCAACACGCGCATGCGTCGCTCCCCCGCGGGCCGCTCGTGCGCGGGGCCCGGTCACGGCGCGGGCGGTGAACGCCGCGCGCCCGTGCAGGGTATCCCTGACACGGGCGCGTGGGTAGTGCGGTGCCTCGGGAGCGTTACTGCTGCCAGTAGCGCGGGCGCATGTTGGCCTGCAGGACACGCTTGCGCAGGCGCAGCGACGTCGGCGTGATCTCGAGGAGCTCGTCGTCGCGGATCCACTCGAGCGCCTGCTCCAGCGACATCTTGTGGATCGGCACCAGCTGCAGACCGTCCTCACCCTGCGAACGCATGTTGGTGAGCTTCTTCTCGCGCACCATGTTCACGTCCATGTCCTGCTCGCGCGAGTTCTCGCCGACGATCATGCCCTCGTACACCTTGTCGTTCGGCTCGACGAAGATCTCGCCACGATCCTGCACGTGCGCGATCGCGTAGGCCGTCACCTTGCCGGCGCGGTCGGCGACGAGCGCTCCCGTCATGCGGTGCGGGATGTCGCCCTGCCACTCCGCCCAGCCGTCGAACAGGTGGTTGAGGAGCCCCGTGCCGCGCGTGTCGGTGAGGAACTGGCTGCGGAAGCCGATGAGTCCGCGCGACGGGATGCGGAACTCGAGGCGCACGCGGCCCGTGCCGTGATTGACCATGTTGGTCATGCGGCCGCGACGCGTGCCGATCTTCTGGGTGACGACGCCCACGAACTCCTCGGGGCAGTCGATGACCAGACGCTCCATCGGCTCCATCTTGCGACCGTCCTCGTTGCGCGTGATGACCTCGGGCTTGCCCACCGCGACCTCGAAGCCCTCGCGGCGCATCATCTCGATGAGGATGGCCATCTGGAGCTCGCCGCGGCCCGAGACCTTGAACGCGTCCGGCGTCTCGCCCGGCTCGACCTTGAGGCTCACGTTGGTGAGCAGCTCGCGCTCGAAACGGTCCTTGAGATTGCGCGAGGTGACGTACTTGCCCTCGGTGCCCGCGAACGGCGACGCGTTGACGCTGAACACCATGCTCACGGTGGGCTCGTCGATCGTCACCGGCGGCAGCGCGCGCGGGGTCTCGGGGTCGGTCACGGTCTCGCCGATGTGCACGACCTCGAACCCGGCCAGCGCCACGATCTCGCCGGGGCCGGCCTCCTGCACCTCGACGCGCTCCAGACCCTCGTACACGTACAGGTTGGTGACGCGCGACTTCACCTGCGTGCCGTCGCGCTGCACGAGCACGACGTCCTGCCGCGTCTTGAGCGAGCCGTTGATGATGCGGCCGATCGCCAGACGGCCCACGAACTCCGAGTAGTCGAGGTTCAGGATGAGCATCTGCAGCGGTGCGTCGGCGTCGTACGTGGGCGCCGGGATCGTCTCGACGATGGCGTCGAACAGCGGCTTGAGCTTGTGGTTCTCGCCGTCCGGCGACAGGCGGCAGATACCCTCGCGCGCGATCGTGTACAGGACCGGGAAGTCCAACTGGTCCTCGTGCGCATCGAGATCGATGAACAGGTCGTAGATCTCGTTGAGCACCTCCTGCGCGCGCGCGTCCTTGCGATCGATCTTGTTGATGACGACGATCGGCTTGAGGTTGAGCTCGAGCGCCTTGCGGAGCACGAAGCGCGTCTGCGGCAGCGGGCCCTCGCTGGCGTCCACCAGCAGCAGCACGCCGTCGACCATCTTGAGCGTGCGCTCGACCTCGCC
Source organism: uncultured bacterium (assembly GCA_964655175.1). Lineage (GTDB taxonomy): Bacteria > Eisenbacteria > RBG-16-71-46 > RBG-16-71-46 > RBG-16-71-46 > JAIOPA01. Next base: position 17,183 of record CAZZLY010000044.1, on the reverse strand, counting down.
GCCGAAGTCGGCGTGACCCGGCGTATCGACGACGTTGATCTTCATGTCGCCGTAGCGGATCGCGGTGTTCTTGGCGAGGATGGTGATGCCCTTCTCGCGCTCGAGGTCGTTCGAGTCCATGACTCGCTCCGCGACCTCCTGGTTCTCGCGGAACACACCGCTCTGCCAGAGCATGGCGTCGACCAGCGTGGTCTTGCCGTGATCGACGTGAGCGATGATCGCGATGTTGCGCATGTTCTCGCGGACGGCCAGGTTCTTCCCGGTCGTGGGAGTCAAGGGTGCACCTCCAGAGGGTCTCGCACGGTCAGCAGGGCGCGGAGGCGCGCCCAGTCGGCCGGACGTTCGTACAGGGAATCGTAGGAATACAGCGCGACAGCGGGGAAACCGAGGGCGCGCGCCGCTTTGATCTTGGTGGCGGCGGTGCTCAACGGGGTGTTGTACATGGCGATCCCGGGGACGACCCGGTCCGCACCCACGTGGTCGATCGCGGCCGTCATCTGGCCGAGCACCGTGCCGACCGGAGGTGCGTAACACATGAGGAACGCGCGGTCGAGCAGGCCGTCCCGCAGCCAGCGCCCCCACGCCTGACGGCGGCTGCCGATCGCGGTGCTGGAATCGGCCACGACGGCGGCACTCAGGGGCAGCCCCGGGCGCACGGCGTTCACCGAATCACGGATGCCGCGCACGATCGCGGTGACCTGCGCCTCCTGGAACGCGTCCCAGAGCGAGTCCAACCGCGCCCGCAGCGCCTGCGGCTGCCGCTCGAGGTGCAGCGGGTCGGCGCCGTGCTCGAGCGCGAACCGCGACCGCGTGGTGGGGTCGTAGCCCACCTCGACGGCGGGCTGGCGGATGTAGTCCAGATGCACCCCGTCCACCGGGTAGCGCGCCACGAGCTCCTGGACGACCTGCGCGAGCCAGCGCTGCACGCCGGGATGCCCCGGCGCCAGATACACGCCCTCGAGGTGCAAGCGCTCGATCCGGCGCGCGCTCAGGCGCGTCATGGGCTGGCCGTCGGCCAGCCGCGCGACCCATTCCGGGTGCTCGTGGAGCACGTGCCGCAGCGACCTCGGGGCGCGCGGCCCCGACCAGACGAGGCAACAGTTGACCCACGCGTGCACCTCGAGCCCGGCGGCGTGCGCGAGCGGCAGCAGTTCGCCCAGGGGGTCGCGGTCCGCGCCACGCACGGGTTCGGGCGAGGGCAGCAGGTCCGAGCGGTACCAGGCGTCGCCACGGCCCACCACCTGCACGAGCAGCCC
>CAZZLY010000044.1:5846-15827 GCA_964655175.1 uncultured bacterium | reverse complement strand
CGCACGCAAGAACGCGGGCGGAAGGTGTCCCTTCCGCCCGCGTGTCGTTCCTGCCGATTCCGGTCGAGGACCAGGGTCTAGCCCCCACCGACCTTGCGCGGACCGCCGCGGCGCTTCGCGCCACCACCACCGGCCCCCGCACCCGCGGCTTCCTTCTTCTTGCCGCGCTTCGGCTTCTCGGCGGCCACGGCCTCCTCGGCCTCGGCCTTCGACTCGGCCTTCTTCTTGGACTTCTTCTCGGGCTTCTCGCCGGACTCCGCCAGGGCCTTGGCCTCGGCGATCGCCTGACGGTTCGCGCGATCCTGCTCCTTCTGCTCCTCGGACTTCACGAGCTCGAGGTAGGCCATCTCGCCCGCGTCGCCCAGACGACGGCCGATGCGCGTGATGCGCGTGTAGCCACCGTTGCGCTCGGCGTACCAGGGCGCGATCGTCGAGAACAGCTTGGCGACGATCTCCGGCTTGAGGATGTACGACGCCACGTGGCGACGCGCCGCCAGGTCACCCTTCTTGCCGAACGTGATCATCCGCTCGGCGTAACGACGGGTCTCCTTGGCCTTCGCGACCGTGGTCTCGATGCGCTCGTACTGGAACAGCGCGGTCACCAGATTGCGCAGCAACGCGCGACGGTGCTCGCTCTTGCGTCCCAGCCGACGATGGTCTTTGCGGTGTCTCATGGGTCTGCTCGTCCTCTTGTCGCTCGCGATGGGTCCGATGCACACGCCCGACGGCGCGCGCGGGCCGTGATCAGAACTCGGACTTCACCAGGGGCTTCGATTCGTAGTAAGTGCTCACGTCCATGCCGAAGTGAAGGCCCATCTCGGCGAGGATGTCCTGGATCTCCTTGAGCGACTTGCGGCCGAAGTTGCGGAACTTGAGCATCTCCGCCTCGGGCTTCTGCACCAGCTCGCCGATCGTCTTGATCTCGGCCGCCCGCAGACAGTTGCTCGAGCGAACCGACAGCTCCAGCTCCTCGACGCTCTTGTCGAGCTGCTTGCGGATCCGGGCCTTGTCCTCGTCGACGGCGGACTCTTCCTCCTGCACCGGCTCCTCTTCGAAGCTGATCAGCAGGCTGAAGTGGTCGCGCAGGATCTTGGCCGACATCGAGACGGAATCGTTCGGCAGGATGCTGCCGTCCGTCCAGACCTCGAGGGTCAGCTTGTCGTAGTCGATGCGCTGGCCGAGACGCGTGGCCTCGACCGTGTAGTTCACCTTGGTGACCGGCGAGAACAGCGAGTCGATCGGGATCACGCCGATGGGGCGGTCCGTCTGCGAGTGCTGGTCGGCCGACACGTAGCCGCGGCCACCGTTGATCTCGACCTCCATGCGGAGGTCGCCGTCACGGTTGAGCGAGGCGATGTGCAGATCCTTGTTGAGCACCTCGACCTCGGCATCCACCTGGAGGTCGCCGGCGCGCACGTCGCCCTTGCCGCGCATCTCGAAGACGCCCTTCTTGGGGCCGTCGCCGTGCAGCTTGAGGCGGACCTGCTTGAGGTTGAGCACGATCTCGGTGACGTCCTCGACCACGCCCGGCAGCGTCGAGAACTCATGCAGCACGCCCTCGATGCGCACGGAGGTGATGGCCGCACCCTGCAGCGACGACAGCAGCACGCGCCGCAGCGAGTTGCCCAACGTGGTGCCGAATCCACGCTCGAGCGGCTCGAGCGTGAACTTGCCGTACCGATCCGTGTTGGCCGGATCGGCCTGCAAACCCTTCGGCATCTGGAGATTCTTCCACTTCATCTTCAAGCCTCCCGGATTGGAAAGGCGATCGTCACTTCGAGTAGAGCTCGACGATCAGCTGTTCGTTGATCGGCACGCCGATCGAGGCGCGCGACGGCACGTGCAGGACACGACCCCCGAGCTTCTCACCGCTGAGCTCGAGCCAATCCGGCACGCCCTGTCCCTTGCGGGAATCGAGCGAGTTCTTGATCACCACCAGCTCACGGCTCTTGTCGCGGACCTTGACCTCGTCGCCCGGGCGGACCTGGAACGAGGGGATGTCCACGTTGCGGCCGTTGACCGCGAAGTGGCCGTGGCGGACCAGCTGGCGAGCCGCACTGCGCGACGGCGCCAGGCCGAGTCGGAACACCACGTTGTCGAGGCGACGCTCCAGCATCTGGAGGAGGACCTCACCCGTGACGCCCTTGGCGTCGGCCGCCTTGGCGAAGGTGTGGCGGAACTGACGCTCCAGCAGACCGTAGATACGGCGCGCCTTCTGCTTCTCGCGAAGCTGCAGGCCGTAGTTGGTCTCCTTGGCGCGACGGTTCTTGCCGTGCTCGCCGGGCGCGTAGCCGCGGCGCTCGAACGCGCACTTGTCCGTGAGGCAGCGCGCGCCCTTGAGGAAGAGCTTCATCCCTTCACGCCGGCAAAGCCGGCATCGGGCATCGTGATAGACCGCCATGCTCGGGTTCTCCTAGACGCGGCGCCGCTTGGGAGGGCGGCAACCGTTGTGCGGGATAGGCGTGACGTCCTTGATGGCGGAGATCTCGAGTCCCGCGACCTGCAAGGAACGGATGGCGGCTTCGCGACCGGCGCCGGGGCCCTTGACCCACACCTCGACGCGCTTGAGACCCATGTGGATGGCGTCCCGAGCCGTGGATTCCGCGGCCATCTGAGCCGCGAACGGCGTGCTCTTGCGCGAGCCCTTGAAACCGGCCTTGCCGGCGCTCGCCCAGCTGATCACGTTGCCGTCGGTGTCGGTGATGGTGATGATCGTGTTGTTGAAGCTCGCCTGCACGTGGGCCACGCCATTGGTGCCCACCTTGCGGTCGCGCTTCTTGCCCTTCTTTGCCTCTGCCACGCGAAACCTCCTGGCGGTACGCCCGACCTGGGCGCCGCTCGAACGACCTTACTTGGTCGGCTTCTTGCGACCGCTGACCGCGGCCTTCTTCGGACCCTTGCGCGTGCGCGCATTCGTCTTGGTGCGCTGCCCGTGCACCGGCAGGTTGCGCCGGTGACGCAGCCCGCGGTAAGCGCCGATGTCCATGAGGCGCTTGATGTTCATCGCCGTCTCACTGCGGAGCGCGCCCTCGACCTTGTACTCGCGCTCGATGAGATTGCGCAGCTTACCGGCATCCTCGTCACTCAGCGCCTTGACGCGGATATCCGGGTTCACACCCGTCTTCTCCAACAGTCGCTTCGCCGTGGCGGGGCCGATGCCGAAGATGTACGTGAGCGCGGTCTCGATGCGCTTTTCCATCGGGAGATCGATGCCTGCGATACGTGCCACCGTTCTTCTCCTCTCAGCCCTGACGCTGCTTGTGCCGCGGATTGCGGCTGCAGATCACACGAATGACGCCCTTGCGACGCACCACCTTGCAGTGCTCGCAGATCTTCTTGACGGACGCACGAACCTTCATGACCGCATCTCCCTTAGCCGCAGCTGCGACTACTTGTACCGATAGGTGATCCGGCCGCGGGACAGGTCGTACGGGGACATCTCGACCGTGACCTTGTCGCCCGGCAGGATCTTGATGAAGTGCATCCGCATCTTGCCCGAAATATGGGCCAGCAGCTTGTGGCCGTTCTCGAGCTCCACGCGGAACGTCGCGTTCGGGAGCGCTTCGACGACCGTGCCCTCGATCTGGATGCCTTCTTCTTTCGCCAAACCGTTCCTCTCCTACTGCTCGTCCGGGAGCACCGACAGGATCTCCGGGCCTTCCGGTCCCACGGCCACCGTATGCTCGAAATGAGCCGACAGCATGCCGTCCTTCGTCGCCACCGTCCAACCGTCGGGCCGTGTGACCACCGCGGCACCGCCGGCATTGACCATCGGTTCGATCGCGAGCACCTGGCCCAGAACCAACCGCGGTCCCTTCCCCGGCGGCCCGTAGTTCGGGATCGCCGGTTCTTCGTGCATCTGGCGCCCGATCCCGTGCCCGACGAGGTCCCGAACGACCGTGAAGCCGTTCTGTTCCACGTGGCACTGCACCGCGTGCGAGATGTCACCCACCCGATTCCCCGCACGGGCCTGGAGCAACCCCAGCATCAGGGACTCCTCCGTCACCCGCATGAGGCGGCTGGCCTCGGACGAGACGTCCCCGACCGCGAAGGTCCGAGCCGCATCACCGTACCACCCGTTCAACTCCGCACCCACGTCGATCCCGATGATGTCGCCGTTCTGCAGCGCCCTCGGGCCGGGAAGGCCGTGGACCACTTCTTCGTTGACCGAGGGACAGATCGAGGCCGGGAAGCCGCGGTAACCCTTGAACGCCGGCCGCGCGCCACAGTCGCGGATGACCGTCTCCGCCAGACGGTCCAGCTCGGCGGTCGTGATACCCGGGCGGACGGCCCGGCCCATCTCCCGTAGGGCCCGTGCGACCACCTGAGCGGCCGCCCGGATCCCCTCGATCGGATCCTCGTCGTGGGAACGACTCATTCGATCAGCGGTCCACCGCTGCGAGCAGCGCGTCGCGGACCTCATCGAGCGAACCGATCCCACTGACTTCCTGCAACAACCCGCGCTGCCGGTAGTGATCCACCAGCGGAGCGGTCTGCTTCGTGTACACCTCCAGCCGGCGCTTCACCGTTTGCACGGTGTCGTCGTCCCGCTGGCCCAGTGCCGTCTCCGGATGGTCGTCGCAGTGACGGCCGTCCTTCGACGGAGCGCTCAACGCGTTGTAGACGCGCCGGCACACCGGACATTCCCAACGAGCGCTCAGACGCCGGATGAGTTCATCCTCCGGCGCGGTCAGCGCCACCACCACACTGAGTTTGCGGCCCCGCTCCAGGAGGAACGCCTCGAGGGCGTCCGCCTGCGGGACGGTCCGGGGGAACCCGTCGAGCAGGAAACCCTCGCGGGCATCCGGCTCGAGCGTGCGCTCGCGAACCAGCCCGATCATGACGTCGTCGGGCACCAGCAATCCCTGATCCATCAACTTCTTCGCGGCCATCCCGAGCGGCGTCGCGCGCGCGATCGCATCGCGCAGCATCTCCCCCGTCGAGATCAACGCCCACCCGCGGTCACCCGCGAGCCGACGTCCCTGAGTCCCTTTACCCACGCCGGGTGGACCCAGCAGAACCACCTGCATGTCACATCCGCGAACGGCCGCGGATGCGGCCCTTCTTGACGAACCCCTCGTAGTGGCGCATCAGCAGGTGCGACTCGATCTGCTGAAGCGTGTCCAGGGCGACGCCCACCACGATGAGGACGCTGGTCCCGCCGAAACCGATGGCGGGGACCTTGAACGCACCGATGATCACGTCCGGCAGCACCGCGACGGCCGCGAGGAAGAACGCGCCGGGCAGGGTGATGCGCGTGAGCACGCGATCGATGTACTCCGCGGTCGGCTTGCCCGGACGGATGCCCGGGATGAACCCGTTGTACTTGCGGATGTTCTCCGACAGGTCCGTGGGGTTCAGGACGACGGCCGTGTAGAAGTACGTGAAGAAGATGATGATGGCCGCGTAGACGACGTTGTAGAGCACGCCGTACGGGTTGAACCACTGCGACAGCGCCGAGACCGGGCTGTCCGGCGGGAAGAAGCCGGCGATCGTGGTCGGCAGGATCATGATGCTCGACGCGAAGATGATCGGGATCACGCCGGCGGTGTTGACCCGCAGCGGGATGTGCGTGTTCTGCCCGCCGTACATCTTGCGGCCGACCATGCGCTTGGCGTACTGCACCGGGATCTTGCGGGTGGCCTGGGTCATGACGATGACCGCGGCGATGACCGCGACGATGATCACGGCCAGGAACGCGACCTGCATGAGGCTCAGGCTGCCGCCCTTGAAGCTGTCCACCGCCTGCATGATGCGGTTGGGCAGGGCACCGATGATGTTCACGAAGATGATGAGCGAGATGCCGTTGCCGATGCCGAACTCGGTGATCTTCTCGCCGAGCCACATCACGAAGATCGTACCCGCCGTCTGCGTGACGATCGTCGAGATGAAGAACGCGACGCCCGGCTCGGGCACCACCGTGAGGCCCTGGGACGCACCCAGATTCACCAAGAAGACGCTGTAGGCGTACGACTGCACGATCGAGATGATGACCGTGCCGTAGCGCGTCCACTGCGTGAGCTTCTTCTGGCCCTCTTCGCCCTCCTTGCGGAGCTTCTCGAAGTAGGGCACCACGGCACCGAGCAGCTGCAGGATGATCGACGCCGAGATGTACGGCATGATCCCGAGTGCGAACACCGTCGCGCGCGAGAACGCACCGCCCACGAACATGTCGTAGAGACCGAACAGACCACTCGCCTGACTCTTGAACGCACCGGCCAACGCCGCGGCGTTGACGCCGGGCGTGGGCATGTGCTCACCGAGTCGGTACACCACGATCAACGCCAGCGAGAACAGGATGCGCCGGCGCAGCTCGGGGACCTGGAAGATGGTGCGGAGCTTCTCGAGCATGATTGGGATCAGGCCTTCGGGTTCGGGGTTTCCACCTTGCCACCAGCCGCCTCGACGGCCTTGCGTGCGGACGCGCTCGCGGCATCCACCTTGACGGTGATGGCCGACTTGAGCTCGCCACCCGCGAGCAGCTTGATGGGACCGCTGCGGCGGATCAGACGCTCCGCCTTGAGCCACGCAGCATCGACCGTCGTGCCGGCCGGAGCCGACGCGAGCTTGCCCACCTGCACGACCTGGTACTCGACGCGGGTGTGGTTGATGAACCCGCGCTTGGGCAGACGGCGCTGGATCGGCATCTGGCCGCCTTCGAACCACACGGGGATACCGCCGCCCGAACGGGCCTTCTTGCCCTTGTGGCCCTTGCCGGCCGTACCGCCCTGACCGCTACCGGCGCCCTTGCCGAGACGCTTCGTGTCCTTCGTCGCGCCAGCGGCGGGACGGATCGTTCCGAGTCTCATCTCAGTTCTCCTCCACCTTCACGAGGTGGCGGACCTTGAAGACCATGCCCCGGATCTGGGGCGTGTCGTTGTGCACGACGGTCTGCTGCATGCGGCGGATGCCGAGCGCACGAACCGTCGCGACCTGGTCCTGCTGGTGGCCACTGGCCGACTTGATCTGGGTGATCTTGAGCTTACGCGCCATGGCTCGCCTTCTTCCCGAACATCTCCTCGACCGTGCGACCACGCATGGCCGCGATGTCCGAGGGGCGGCGGAGGCGCTTGAGACCATCCACCACGGCCTTGCACATGTTGTGCGGGTTGCGCGTGCCGAGGCACTTGGTGAGCACGTTCTGCACGCCCGCCACCTCGAGCACGGCGCGCACGCCGGCGCCCGCGATGACACCGGTACCGGGAGCCGCCGGCTTGAGCATGACCTCGCCCGCGCCGAAGTGACCCACGATCAGGTGCGGGATCGACCCGCCCTTGGTGACCGGCACCGTGAACATGTTCTTCTTGGCCGACTCACCCGCCTTGCGGATGGCGTCGGCGACTTCGTTGGCCTTGCCCAGACCGACACCCACACGACCGTTCTGGTCGCCGAGCGCCACGATCGCGTTGAAGGAGAACCGACGTCCGCCCTTGACGACCTTGGCGCAACGGTTCACCTGGATCACGCGCTCCTGGAACTCGCTCTTGGCCTGCTCGGCATCACGCGGCTGACGCCGCTCCCGCTGGGGACCCGCCATTCCGCGCCTCCTAGAAGTTGAGACCGCCGGCGCGCGCGCCGTCGGCGAGCGCCTTGACGCGCCCATGGTAGAGGTAGCCGCCACGATCGAAGGCCACGGCCGAGACACCCTTCTCCTTCGCACGCTGCGCGAGGAGCTTGCCCACGGCCATGCTCTTGCCGACCTTGCCCGCGCCTTCGGTCAGCGACTTGATGTCGTCCCGGCTCGAGGCCTGGGCGAGCGTGACACCGGTGGTGTCGTCGATGATCTGGGCGTAGATGTGGATGGAGCTGCGGAACACCGACAGGCGCGGCCGAACGGCCGACCCCGAGACGCGGTTCCGGATGCGATAGCGACGGATCTGCCGCCGCTCGTATTTGTTGTGCTGTCCGCTCGCCATTACGCCGACCCCGCAGCCTTTCCGGCCTTACGACGGATGTACTCGCCTTCGTACTTCACGCCCTTACCCTTGTAGGGCTCCGGCGGGCGATAGCCGCGGATGTCCGCCGCCACCTGACCGACCTGAGCCTTGTCCGCGCCGCTGACCGTGAGGCGCGTGGGGTTCTCGACCTTGATGGTGATGCCCTCGGGGGGCATGAACTCGACCGGATGCGAGAAGCCGAGCTGGAGCACGAGCTTCTTGCCGTCCATGTTGGCACGGTAACCGGTGCCGACGATCTCGAGGGTCTTGGAGAACCCGGTCGTCACACCGATGACCATGTTGTTGATCTGCGCACGCATGGTGCCGAACGCGGGATTGCGCGAGATCTTCTCCGAGCTGACCTTCACCTCACCGCCGTCGACGACGACCGTGGTGGTGGGCAGGATCGGATGCTGCATCTCGACCTTGGCACCCTTCACCTTCACGAAACCGTCCGCCACCGTGACCGTGACGCCACTGGGGATCGGGACGGGCTTCTTACCGACGCGAGACATGTTCGAGCCCTCCCTTACCAGACCTGGCAGACGAGTTCGCCGCCGAGACCCGACTCACGGGCCTCACGGTCGGTCAGGAGACCGCGCGACGTGGACACCACCGAGACACCCAGACCGCCCATCACGCGCGGGATGCGCGACTTGGGCACGTAGACACGGCGACCCGGCTTGCTCACCCGCTTGATGCCGGTGATCACGCACTGGTCGTCGTTCGTGTACTTCAGGTACACGCGCAGCGTGCCCTGACCGGTGGCCTCGATGACCTTGAAGTTGTTGATGAAGCGCTCGCGAAGCAGAACCTTGGCGATCTCCTGCTTCAAACGCGACGCCGGCACGTCCACCTTGCGGTGCTTCGCGCCGATGGCGTTGCGGATGCAGGTGAGGAAATCCGCCACGGGATCACTGACCGACATGGAACCTCCGTGAACCAGCGTTCAACCGACGATGGCCGGTTGCAGCCTGGCCCTTGCGTCCAGGGGGGACGCGACCCTGGGGAGCCTCGCTCCCCTCATGCATTTACCAGCTCGACTTGACGACGCCCGGGATCTGACCCGACAGCGCCAGCTCGCGGAAGCAGATACGGCACAGACCGAAGTCACGCAGGAACGCGCGGGGCCGGCCACAACGGTGGCACCGGTTGTAACCGCGGACCTTGAACTTCGGCTCGCGCTTCCACTTCTCGACGATCGACTTCTTGGCCACGAAGAACCCCCTCGCCTATCGCTGGCGGAACGGCATGTTCATGAGCTTGAGCAGTTCCCGTCCCTCTTCATCGGTCTTGGCGGTCGTGACGATGGTGACGTCCATACCGCGCACCTTCGTGACCTTCTCGATGTTGATCTCGGGGAAGATGATCTGCTCGTTGAATCCGACGGAGTAGTTGCCACGACCATCGAACGACCGCGGCGAGAGGCCACGGAAGTCGCGGATACGCGGCACCGCCACGTTCACGAGACGGTCGAAGAACTCGTACATACGCGCGCCGCGCAGCGTGACCATGCAACCGATGGGCAGGCCCTGGCGCAGCTTGAAGTTCGAGATGGCCTTCTTCGAGCGACGGACCGACGGCTTCTGGCCGCTGATCTGCGCGAGCTCGTTGAGCGCCATGTCGATGTTCTTGATGTCCGCGGTGGCGTCGCCCACGCCCATGTTGATCACGATCTTCGTGAAACGGGGCGCCTGCATGACGCTCGAGTAGCCGAACTTCTTCATGAGCTCCGGCTGCACCTTCTCGGCGTAGTGCGTCGCGAAGCGCGGCTTCTCCTTGGGACCCGAGGGCTTGCCGGACGCGGTCTCGTAGGTCGTCGCAGCACCGCCGCGCCCACCCTTGCCGCCTTCCTTCGGAGCCTTCGCACCCTGGCTCTTGCTCTTCTTCTCTTCGGCCATGGTCTCTCTCCAGGGGCCCTTCCCGTCGGTTCCCGCCCCCCTGGTGCCGGGGAACCGCCGTCCCACCTTCGGTGGGCTCGCCGTCGCGCCGTTCGGCGCGCCGCGCTACTTCGATGAAGCGATCAATCCTTGCTGATGACGTT
>CAZZLY010000044.1:0-5746 GCA_964655175.1 uncultured bacterium | reverse complement strand
GTCGCGCGCGAGATGCGCTCGCGCTTGCCGTCCTTCGTCGTCTTCGAGCCGACGCGGACGCCCTTGCCGGCCTTCGCGTCGAACAGCATCACGTTCGAGATGTGCATCGGAGCGGCCTTCTCGAGGATGCCGCCCGGCTGCGTCTGGCTGCGCGGACGCGTGTGCCGCTTGACGATGTTGAGGTTCTCCACCGTCACGCGGTTCTTCTTCTCGTCCACCGCCGTCACGCGACCCGTCTTACCCTTGTCGTCGCCGGCGATGACGATGACCATGTCGCCCTTGCGGATCTTGATGGCCATCAGATGACCTCCGGCGCGAGCGAGATGATCTTCATGAACTGCTTCTCGCGCAGCTCGCGAGCCACCGGCCCGAAGATACGGGTACCGCGCGGCTCCTTCTCGTTGTTGATGAGCACGACCGCGTTCTCGTCGAAGCGGATGTAGGAGCCGTCCTTACGACGCATCTCCTTCACCGCACGCACGACGACCGCCTTCGCGACCTCACCCTTCTTCACAGCGGCGCCCGGGATCGCGTCCTTCACCGACACGACCACGATGTCGCCCAACCGTCCGTACCGCTTGTGATGACCGCCGAGGACCTTGATGCACTGGGCGCGCTTGGCACCCGAGTTGTCCGCCACCGTCACCATCGTTCGCAACTGGATCATGGAATGGCTCCGGGGTTACTTGGCGCGCTCGACGAACTCCAGGAAACGCCAGCGCTTGTCCTTGGACATGGGCCGGGTCTCCATGAAGCGGATCGTGTCACCGATCTTGCACTCGTTGTTCTCGTCGTGGACCTTGAACTTCTCACGGCGCCGCACGTAACGGCCGACGGTGGTGTGCTGGACCAGGCGCTCGATGGACACGACCACCGTCTTGTCCATGCGATCGCTGACCACCTTGCCGGTGCGGACCTTCCTGCGATTGCGTTCCGTCGTCATGGCGTTCATGGCTCACGCAGGCCTAGCGGCCCGCGTGCTCCTTCTCCTTCAGCACCGTGAGGAGACGCGCCATCTCGCGGCGGCTCTCGCGGATCTTGAGCGGGTTGTCCAACTGCTTCATCGTGTTCCGGAACCGGAGGTTGAACAGCTCCTCGCGCAGTTCGCCGAGGCGGGTGCGGATCTCGTCCGGGCCCATCTCACGGACCGACGCGGCCTTCACGCGGCTGCCCATGGTCACTCCCCTTCCAGGTTCTGACGCTCGATGAAGCGCGTCTTGATCGGCAACTTGGAGGCGCCCAGGTCGAACGCGGCCCGCGCGAGGTCGCGCGAGATGCCCTCGATCTCGAACAGGACGCGACCCGGCTTCACGACCGCGACCCAGAACTCCGGCGAACCCTTACCCTTACCCATTCGGGTCTCGGCGGGCTTCTTCGTGACCGGCTTGTCCGGGAACACGCGGATCCACACCTTGCCGCCACGCTTGATGGTGCGCGTGATGGCGACACGGGCGGCCTCGATCTGACGGCTGGTGACCCACGCCGGCTGCATGGCCTGGAGCGCGAACTCGCCGAAGGCGATGCTCGAACCCCGGTAGGCCTTTCCATTCATGCGACCGCGATGAACCCTGCGGTACTTGACTCGCTTCGGCATCAACATGGTGTCGGATCTCCTACCGAGCCGCCGGGGCCGCGGAAGCCGCAGCCTTGTCCAGCACTTCGCCGTGGAACATCCACACCTTCACGCCGCACGTGCCATAGGCCGTGTTGGCGGTCGCGCGGGCGAAGTCGATGTCCGCGCGCAGGGTGTGCAGGGGCACGCGCCCCTCGCGATACGTCTCGAAACGAGCCATCTCGGAACCGCCGAGACGACCGGTGCAGTTGACGCGGATGCCCTGCGCACCGGCGCGCATGGAGGAGGCGATCGCCTTCTTCATGGCACGACGGAACGAGACACGCTGCTCCAACTGCTTGGCGATGTGCTCGGCGACGAGCTGCGCGTCCAGATCGGCGCGCTTGATCTCCTCGATGTTGAGCTGGACCTGCTTCTTGGTCAGCGCCTTCATCTCCTCGGAGAGCTTGTCGACCTGCTCGCCCTTACGGCCGATGACCAGGCCCGGACGCGCCGTCTTGATGCCGATCGTGATCTTCTCGCCCTTGCGCTCGATCGTGATCTTGGAGATGCCGGCCTGATAGAGACGCTTCTTGAGGTACCGCTTGATCAGCAGGTCCTCCTTCAGCATCGCCGGGTAGTCACGCTTCGCGAACCAGCGCGAGTCCCAGGTCTTCACGATCCCCAGGCGCAGTCCGATCGGATTGGTTTTCTGCCCCATGTCTTACGACTCCCTCGTGGCCACGGTCACCGACACGTGGCTCGTGCGCTTGAGGAGCGGCGTGGCACGGCCCTGCGCGCGCGGCAGCCAGCGCTTCAGGGTCGGACCGGCGCCGACCACGGCTTCCTTCACATACAGGTCCTCGGCGCGCACCTTGCCCTCTTGGAGCGCGTTCGACACCGCGGACTTGAGCACCTTCTTGACGATGCGGGCACCGAGCTTCGGCGTGAACTGGAGCGTGATGTCAGCCTGCTCCACGCTCAGACCCCGGATGAGCTCCAGGACCTGATTGCACTTGCTCGGCGTGATGCGCACGTAGCGCTGAATCGCTTTCGCTTCCATGATCACTTTCCGGGCGTTTCGACCGTTTTGGCCTTCTCGGTGTGCCCGCGGAAGACCCGCGTCGGCACGAATTCACCGAGCTTGTGCCCCACCATGTTCTCGGTCACATAGATGGGGATGAACTTGTTGCCGTTGTGCACCGCGAGCGTATGACCGACGAACTCCGGAAGGACGGTGCAGCGACGAGCCCAGGTCTTGAGCACGCGCTTCTCGCCGCTCCGATTGAGCGTCTCGATCTTCCGCACGAGGGAGTCGACGACGTACGGCCCCTTCTTGATTGAACGCGCCATCTGTCTGTGGCTCCCTTACTTCTTCCGGCGGCGCACGATGAGCGAATCGCTCAGCTTGCTCCGGCGGGTCTTGAGGCCCTTGGTGATCTTGCCCCACGGCGAGCACGGGTGACGGCCACCCGAGGTCTTGCCTTCGCCACCGCCCATGGGGTGGTCGACGGGGTTCATCGCGACGCCACGGACCGAAGGCGCGTAGCCGAGCCAACGGCTGCGACCGGCCTTGCCGAGCGAGCGATTCTCGTGGTCCAGGTTGCCGACCTGACCGATGACGGCGCGGCAGTTCACGTGGAACTTGCGCACCTCACCGGACGGCAGACGCAGCTGCGCGTAGTCGCCTTCCTTCGCCATCAGCTGGCAGAAGGCACCGGCCGAGCGCGCGATGCGCGAGCGGCGGCCCGGGTACAGCTCGACGTTGTGCACGTTCGTGCCGACCGGGATGTGGCGCAGCGAGAGACAGTTGCCGGTGGCGATCTCGGCGGTCGCGCCCGACATCACCTGATCCCCCACCTTGAGACCGTCGGGCGCCACGATGTAGCGGCGCTCGCCGTCCAGATAGTTGAGCAGGGCGATGCGAGCCGAACGGTTCGGATCGTACTCGATGCTCGCGACGCGGGCGGCGATGCCGTCCTTGTCGCGGCGGAAGTCCACGATGCGATACCGCTGCTTGTGACCACCACTGATCCAGCGCTGCGAGACGTGGCCGTAGTTGTCACGGCCACCCGTCTTGTACAGGCGCTCGGTCAGCGACTTCACCGGCCGCGAACGCGTCAGCTCCGAGTAGTCCGGCATCACCGTGTGCCGGAGCGTCGGCGTGATCGGGCGGAATTTCTTCAGACCCATGGGTCGTTCCTCGTCGTCAGATCTGCTCGAACAGCTCGATCTTCTGATCGGGCTTGAGCGTCACAATGGCCTTCTTCCAGTCGTTGCGGCGGCCGACCCAGCGGCCCTGCCGCTTGACCTTGCCCTTGAGCTGCATCGTCTGGACCGTGTCCACCTTCACCTGGAAGACGGACTCGATGGCGCGCTTGATCTCGATCTTGTTGGCATCGCGCGCCACCTCGAAGAAATACTGCCGCTGCGTCTCACGCAGGAGGGTGCCCTTCTCCGTGATGAGCACCTTGCGGATGATCGAACGCGGATCCGTGCTCATTTCGCGAAGACCTCCTTCACTCGCGCGAGTCCCTCCTGCGTCATCAGCAACTGCTCGCAGTCGAGAAGGTCGTAGGCGTTGAGCTGGTGCGCGAGCGTCGTCTGCACGCCGGCGAGATTGCGCACCGACTTCCACACCGTGTCGTTCTGCTGGCCGACCACGAGCAGCGTCTTCTTGCCCGTGAGGCCGATCTTCTTGAACACCGCCGCGACCTTCGCGGTCTTGGGCGTCGCGTCGACCGCGAGACCCTCGATCACGCTGACCGCGTTCTCGCCCGCGCGCAGCGACAGCGCCGAGACGAGGGCCGCGCGCCGCTGGCGCTTCGGCATGTCCGTGCGATGGCTGTGCGGCTTGGGACCGAAGGCACGACCACCGCCCGGCATGAGCGGGGACGTGTTCGAGCCCTGGCGGGCGTTACCGGTGCCCTTCTGCTTGAACGGCTTCTTGCCACCGCCGGAGACCAGGCCCTTGTTCTTGACCATGGCCGTGCCCTGACGCTGGTTGCCGAGGTGGCGCTTCACCGACAGCCACATCAGGTGCTCGTGCACCGGCTGGGCGAACAGCTCGTCGGGCAGGGCCGTGGTGCCCTTGTCCGCGCCGTCGATTCCGTAGAGCTTCGCGTTCATGTCCGTCAGCCCCGCTTGAGAACGTAGACGAGGCCGTTCGGCGGACCGGGGATCGCGCCCCGCACCAGGATGACGTTCTGCTCGGCATCCACACCGGCGACCACGAGATTCTTGATGGTGAGCGACTTGCCGCCCATACGGCCCGGCAGACGCTTGCCCTTGATGACGCGCGAGGGATACGCGGACGAACCGATCGAGCCCGGCTCGCGACCCATCGTCGGACCGTGCGACGCCGTACCGGCCGTGAAGCCGTGGCGCTTGATGACGCCGGCGAAGCCGCGACCCTTCGTCGTGCCCTCGACGTCGATGTGCTCGCCCTTCTCGAAGAGCGTCACGTCGAGCGACTGACCGAGGGTGTAAGCCGACACGTCACCGGTACGGAACTCGCGCAGGTGGCGCGACGCGGGCAGGTTGCGCTTCTTGAACTGCCCGAGCACCGGCTTGGTGAAACGGCTCTCCTTGTTGGTGCCGTAACCGAGCTGCAGCGCGGTGTAACCATCGCGCTCGCCCGTGCGGATCTCCGTGATGGTGCACGGCCCCGCCTGGATCACGGTCACCGGCACGATGTCGCCCTTCTCGTCGAAGAGCTGGGTCATGCCGATCTTCTTTCCGATGAGACCCATCATGTTCGTTGTGTCCTTTCACGGAGGCGCACCCCGGAGACCGGGGCCGTCGCTCCGCCTGGTGTGCCCAGGCTAGGTCTTGATCTCGATGTCGACACCCGCGGGGATGTCGAGCTTCTCGAGGGCTTCCATGGTCTGGCCCGTGGACCGCGTGATGTCGATGAGCCGCTTGTGAACGCGGATCTCGAACTGCTCGCGCGACTTCTTGTCCACGTGCGGGCTACGCAGCACGGTGTAGACGGTCTTGCGGGTCGGCAGCGGCACCGGGCCCGACGTGACCGCGCCCGTGCGGCGCGCCGTGCGCACGATCTCGGCCGCCGACTGATCCAGCGTGGCGTGATCGTACGACTTCAGCTTGATGCGGATCTTCTGAAGCATGTGGGCCCCTTACTCGACGATCTCGGTGACGACGCCGGCGCCGACGGTGCGGCCGCCCTCACGG
>CAZZLY010000043.1:0-21084 GCA_964655175.1 uncultured bacterium | reverse complement strand
GTGCGCCGCGCGCAACACGCGCAACACGCGCACCGCGAGCGCTGTGCCTAAGAGAAAGCGCGTATCGCGTCGCATGCCCGGACAGCGCTCATGCGAGCGCACTCCCGTGCCGGCCTTCCCGAAGCGTCCGTGTATCACGATGGGCGACCCGCGCGAACGGTTGCGGGCGGCCCGCCCATGCATGCCCGCACTCGTCGGCTGCGACGTCACGCGCTACCCTGTCGGCATGCTCTCGCTCGCCGTCCTGATCCCCGCGCGTGATGAACAGGCCGCGCTGCCGCTCGTGCTCGCGGACCTGCCGCGCACGGGACCCGGCTGGCACGTCACGCGCGTGGTCGTCGTGGACAACGGCTCGCGCGATGCGACCGCGCGCGTGGCGCGTGAGGCCGGCGCCGAGGTCGTGACCGAATCCGTCGCCGGTTACGGTCGTGCCTGTCTCGCGGGGCTCGCGCACCTGCGCACCGCGCCACCCGACGCGGTCGTGTTCCTGGATGCCGACCACTCGGACGACCCGCACGATCTGCCCGCGATCGTCGCGCCACTCGTGCGCGGCGAGGCGCGACTGGTGATCGGCTCGCGCGTGCTCGGTACGCGCGAACCCGGATCGTTCACGCCGGTGCAGGCGTTCGGCAATCGTCTGGCGCCCGCACTGCTGCGACTCCTCTGGGGTGTGCGCGCCACCGATCTGGGGCCGTTCCGCGTCATCGCGTGGGATGCGCTCGAATCGCTGCGCATGACCGACCGCACCTACGGTTGGACGGTCGAGATGCAGGCGCGCGCGGCGCATCACGGGGTGCCCGCGTGCGAGGTCCCGGTGCGCTATCGGCGCCGCCGCCACGGCCGCAGCAAGATCGCGGGCACCCTGTCGGGGACCGTGCGGGCCGGCATCATGATCCTGGGCACGATCCTGCGCGTGCGGCTCGAGCCCCGCGACCGGGGCCGGGTCCCGAGGGCGCCTGCCGAGGGCTGAACGCCCCCGAACAGGGCCCGGGCGGCACCGCGGCGAGTACTGGTCGCGCACCGCCCGCACCGCGTAGACTGCGGTCCGAACCCACCCTGTGCACCCGGAGGTCCCGCGTCATGTTCATCGAGGAGTATCTCGTCACGTTGCGGCGCGAGCGGTTCGCGCCGTCGGCGTGGGTCGAGTACGTCCGTCAGGTGGGCCGACGCGTGCGCGCGGACTGGCTCGCCAACCCCGGCGCGGTGCGCTCCATCTGGGCGGTGGCGCTCGTGTACTTCGCGGTCACGTTCCTCGCCACCGTCGTCATGGCGCTGGGCTGGGATCGTGAGCTCGCGGAACGCTTCCTGTTGCACACCTCGCTCTGGATGCTGCCCGCGTTCACGTTCGTGACGCTGTTCGTGGGGCATCTGCGCGACGACGCGGGCCATCGGCTCTCGGGCCTCAACCTGCCGCTCATGCTCACGTTGGCGCGCG
This sequence comes from uncultured bacterium, assembly GCA_964655175.1. Lineage (GTDB taxonomy): Bacteria > Eisenbacteria > RBG-16-71-46 > RBG-16-71-46 > RBG-16-71-46 > JAIOPA01. The sequence goes on along the minus strand of CAZZLY010000043.1, from coordinate 19,649 downwards.
TCGCGCTCGTGCCCGGCATCGCGCTGTTCCTGGTCGAGCGCCACTTCGGTTGGGCGCTCGGCGTGTACGTCGCGGCCTCGCTCACCGACGTGCTCGACGGGTTCCTCGCGCGGCGCTGGGGGCAGACGACGCCGCTCGGCAAGGTGCTCGACCCGCTCGTGGACATCGTGTTCAACCTCACCATGCTCGCCGGGCTCGCCGCCGCCGGACTGTTGCACACGTGGGTGTTCTGGATCGCGGTCGCGCGCTACGGCATCCTGCTGGTCGGCGGTGCGGCCATGTACGTGATCGTCGGCCCCATCCGCATCCAGCCCACCTGGTTCGGACGCATGACCGGCGTCGTGATGACCGTGCTCATCGCGCTCTTCACGCTGCTCGTCGCGGTGCGCGGGCCGCTGGGCGAAGGGCTCACGCGGCTCACCGAGATCGCGTTGGGCGTGATGCTGTCGGCCACGGTGCTGCAGGTCATCGCGCTCGGTTGGTACAACCTGCGTCTGCTCACCGGTGCGGCCCGTCAGGCCGAGCGCGTGGTGCACGACGTGAAGTGGAGGGCCTAGGCATGATCCCGGCCGCACTCGAGGGCGACCTCGCGCACTTCTTCCCGTCCGAGGTGCTGCAGTTGCTGCAGCTCTCGCAGGCGCAGGGCCGGCTCGAGTTCGTGCGCGGCACCGAACGCGTGGACCTGTGGTTCGAGCGCGGCCGTCCCGTGTTCGCGCGCACCAACGGCGTCGGTGTGCACTCGGGGGAATGGCTCGTCCACCGTGCGGGCGTGAGCGCCGAGGGCGTGCAGCGCGCGCTCGAGCGGCAGCGTGGCGAGCCCGGACGTCGCATCGGGCAGCTGCTCGTCGAGCAGGGCGACGCCACGCGCGCGCAGGTCGAGGAGGCGGTGCACGAGGTGCTGCGTCGCATCGTGTACGGCGTCATCCTGTGGCGCGATGGCCAGTTCCGGTTCGTGCCCGGGGATCTGCGCGAGCGCGAGGACATCGTGCTCGACCTCGATCTGGATCGGCTCATCCTCGAGGGTCTGCGGCTCGCGGATCAGGAGCGCGCCGCGCGCTCGGAACGCCCGGTCGACGCGTGAGTCCCGTGTCACTGCACCTGGCGCCCAACGCGCCGTGGGTCGTGCTCGCGGTGGCCGCCGTGGCGTTGGTCGCCTTGGCGTGGTGGGCGTACACGTTCCGGCTGCCGCCCATGACGCCCACGTCGCGGCGTCTGCTCACAACGCTGCGGGCGGTGAGCCTGTTGGCGTTGCTCGGTCTGCTCGCCATGCCGGTGCTGGAGCGCGCACAGCCCGGTTCGGGCACGCGTGTCACCGTGCTCGTGGATCGTTCGCTCAGCATGGAGCAGCGCGCGTCGGTCGGTGGCGTCACCCGACGCGAGGCCGCCGAGCGGGCGCTGCGCGAGCTCAAGGGCGCGCTGCGCGCTCGCGCCCAGATCGAGGTGCAGCCGTTCGCGGGCGCGCTGCTCGCGGATTCGCTCGACGACGCCGGGGCGCGTTCGGCCAGTGCGCCGGGCACCGCACTCGCGGCGCTCGCGGCGCGGCCCGCGGGCCGTCGTCCCGACGGCGTCATCCTGTTGTCCGACGGTGCGACGAACGCCGGTGGCGATCCCGTGGCGGCGGCGCGCGATCTGGGCGTGCCGGTGCACACGCTGCTCGTGGGCGCGCGTGCCGGACTCGACCGCGGCATCGCCGGCGTCGAGGCCTCGACCGAGGCGCGCGTGGGCGAGGCCACGCCCGTGCGCGTGCGCGTCGTGAGCGACGAGGAACGAGGCACGCCGATCACCGTGACGTTGCGCGAGGGCGAGCAGGAACTGGCGCGCACGACGGTGCTCGCCCCGGGCCCCGGCGCCGAAGCACTCGCCGAGCTGCGCGTGACGCCCACGCGTGCCGGGCTCGCGTTGTGGACCGCGCGCGTCTCGCCGCTCGAGGGCGATCTCTCGCCCGACGACGATGCGCACGGCGTCGCGGTGCCGGTCGCCCCCGGACGCATCGGGGTGCTGGTGATCTCGGCGGGGCTCAATTGGGATCTCACGTTCCTGCGGCGTGCGCTGCGCGGCGACACCACGCTCACGCTCGAGACGCGTGTGCGCGATCGCAGCGGCTCGTGGACGTCGCTCGAACGCGGACAGGGGGTGCCCCTGGTGCCCGCCGATCTCGCGACGCGTTCCGTCGTGGTGCTCGATGCGATCGGTGGGGCCGATCTGGGTCCCGCCATGGACGCCGCGCTCGCGGCGCACGTGCGCAACGGCGGTGGTCTGCTGCTGCTCGCGGGCGAGGCGCCCGGAGTGGCGCGGTTCGCGCGCGGGCAGCTGGGCGGCTCGCTCGCGTTCGCCGGCGGTGGTGCCAGCGGGGCGCAGGTCGCGCCCGAACCGCAGCTCGCGGGTGCCGAACTGCTCGCCTGGGACGACGACGCCGCTCGCGGGGCGCGCGCCTGGCGTGACGCCGCGCCGTTGCGCGACGTGGCGCCGCTCGCACCCGGGGGCGCGGATCGCGTGCTGGTCGCGGGGCGCGACGGCGGCTCGCCGCTGATCGTGGCGCGCACGCTGGGGCGCGGGCAGGCGTTGCTCGTCAACGGCAACGGACTGTGGCGCTGGTCGCTCGCTGGAGGCGACGAACTCGCCGCCGAACGCGCGCGGCGCCTGTGGCGTCGCACCGTGCGCTGGCTCGCCGAACCCGTGCAGGCCGAGCCGCTGCGCGTCACGCCCGAGCGACGCCTCGTCGCGGGTGGTGAACCGGTGCGGCTCGATGCGTTGCTGCAGGACGCCGCGTTCAAGCCGCTCTCCGGCGCCGAACTGCGCGGTGAGATCACCGGCCCCGCGGGCGCACTCAAGCGGTTCGTGTTCGCGGCCGGCGGTGCGGGTTCGTACAACGTCTCGTTGCCGTCGCCGGGTCCGGGGCGCTGGCAGGTGAGCGTGCGCGCCACGCTCGACGGGCGCGAGGTCGGCCGGGCGCGCAACGAGTTCGTGGTCGATCGCTGGACGCTCGAGGCGCTGCGGCCGCAGCCCGACAGCGCGACGATGGCGGCGATCGCGGGCGCGAGCGGCGGGCGTTCGGGGCGCGCCGACGAGGCGGCCGCGTGGGCGCGCGCCCTCGATCCGCATGCGCTCGTCCGGCCGCAGCGCGTGAGCACGCGGCTGTGGGAGTCGCCGTGGTTGTTCGCGGCCATCGTGGCGTTGCTGAGCCTCGAATGGATGTGGCGTCGCCGCCGGGGGCTCATGTAGCGCGGACGCTGCACCGGGCGCGTGCGGGACGATCGCCGCGTCGCGCGACGTCGTCGCGGCATGTTCGTTGCGACGTCCCGTGCATGAGGTCCCGGTCCCCGCACCCGTCCTGCGCCCCCGCGAGGAGCGGTCATGTCCGCGCTCGCGTTGCCCGTGGCCGTCCTGCTGGCGTGTTCGCCCGTCGGTCGGCCGTTGCTCAATGAAGTGTTCTACGACGCCGTCGGTGACGACGTCGGTCGCGAATACGTCGAACTGCTGAACGCGTCCGACGCGACGTGGACGCTCGACGGCCTGCGTCTGGAAGCGGGCGACGGCGCGGGTCCCGGCCGCTGGACGCTGCGCTGGACCGGGCGACCGGGGGACAGCGTCGCGGCGCACGCGCGCTTCGTGATCGGTGGCGCCCTCGTGACGCCCGCACCCGATCGCGTCGTGAACCTGGATCTGCAGAACGGTCCCGATGCGGTGCGCCTCGTGTGGCCCGACGGCGTCGTCGAGGTGCTGGGTTGGGGCGAACTCGCCCACGACGAGTACCACTGCGGCGTGAGCGCGCCCGACGTGGCGTCGGGGCGCGCGCTCGCGCGCATCCCCGAGTCGGCCGCGACCGCCGACAACGCGGGGGATTTCCACGACGCCGCGCCCTCGCCGGGTGCTCCCAACGTGCGCACGCGCGACGCCGCCGTGTGCGCGCACGGGCTCGAGCTCGAGCCCGAACAGCCGCCCGCCGGTGGGGACGCCGTGCTGCGCGTGCGCGTGGCCTGTCCCGGGAGCACCGGTTGGGTCGCGGGCGAGGCGCGTCTCGAGATCGCGGCGGCCTCGCTCGCCTTCGCGCGCACCTGGCCCGTGCCCGCACTGGCGGCGGGCGAGACGACGCAGGTCGCGATCCCGCTCACCGCGCTCGCCGAGGGCCGTGCCGAACTCGTGGTCGCGGTGGTGCTGCCCGGCGACGAAGCCGGCGAGAACGATCGCGACACGTTGCGCTGTCGCATCGGGCGCGGGCCGCTCGAGCTCACCGAGGTGCAGTTCCATCCGGTCGCCTCCGAGGGCGAATGGGTCGAGGTGCGCAATCGCACGGCGCAGTCGCTGCGGCTCGAGGACTTCCGCATGGGCGATCGCGCGGGCGCGGGCGGGCGCATCGCCGACGGTCCGATGCTGCCGCCCGACAGCCTGGCCGTGCTCGCGCAGGATCCGGTCGCGCTGCTCATGGCGCATCCCGCGCTCGAGGCGACGCGCGTGCGTCGCGTCACGCCGTGGGCCGCGCTCAACAACACCGACGACGCCGACGGTGTCGCCGACCGGGTCGTGCTCGCCGAGGCCGACGGCGTGCCGGTCGAACGCGTCGCGTATTCGGGTTCGGGCATCGCCCCCGGCGTGACGCTCGAACGCGACGGCGACGCGTGGCGGCCGTCGGCGATCGCGGGCGGCACGCCGCTGGCGCCCCCGCGCGCGCCCGAGGTGGTGCCCGGGGGCTTCCGCGCCGAACCGCGGCGACTCGTGACCGGTCACGATCTGGTGCACTTCGCGTGGGAGCTGCCGTGGGCCGAATCGCAGGTCACGCTGGAGCTGTACGACCTCGACGGTCGGCGCACGCGGCGACTGGCCGGGCCGCTGCGATCGGGGCTGCACGGCGAGCGTCCCGTCGCGCTCGACGTGGCCGAACCCGGTCTGTATCTGGCGGTGCTGCGCGCCGAGAGTGCGGGCGGTTCGCTCACGCGCGTCGCGGCCCTGCGCGTGGACGGGGTTCAGCCATGAGGCGACTCGCGGCCGCGTGGCCCGTGCTGGTGACGTGCGTGATCGCTCACGCGTGCGTTGCGCGGGCGCAGGACTTCGCGAGTGCCTCGCCGCCCGTGCACGCGACGCCCGCCCTCGCACTGCTCGAGGACGCGTGGCCCACGCCCGAGTCCGGGTTCGGCGTCGTCGCGACGCGCATCGATCGCTGGGGCGTGCCCGAACTCGCGACGCGCGCGGTCGCGGCGCACACCTCGTGGCGTGCGGGTCGCATGGCCGCCGGCGTGTCGCAGACCGGCGACCCGGAACTGGGGTGGACCACGTTGGCGTGCGCGTTAGGCGGTGTGTCGCGCGATGCGGGTGCCGCGGTGCGCGCCTGTGTGCGCACCGATCGTCGCGCGGCGTGGGGCCCGGCGCGCGCGATCGGCCCCGAGGCCACCGCCGAGGTGGGCGGCGGGGCGTGGTTGCGACCCGCGCCCGACCTCGAGGTGCGCGTGGCCGCGCCGCAGCTGGTGCAACGCGGCGTCGCCCCGCTCGCCCGCGCGCTCGGGTGCGAGGTGCGATGGGGTCGCGAGAGCGCGGTGTGGTTCGCGTTGCGCGCGCCGCGCGGGGGCGGCGACGGGGAGCGCGCGATCGGCGTGGCGCTGACGCTCGCGCCGTGCGTCGTGTGGGGCGAACTGCGCGATGCACCCTTGCGCGCGCGCACCGGACTCACGTTCGCCTGGCGCGGCATGACGTGCGCCGTGCAGTTGGATGAACACCCTGCACTCGGGGAGCGCGTCGCCCTCGCCCTGGGTTGGGCGCGCACGAGAGCGATGCGATGACACGCGTGCGCCAGGCTGCTGGGGTTCTGCTCGTGATGCACGTGCTCGCGTTCGGCGCATGGGCGCAGACCCCCGAGCCGCCGCCCGAGGCGGTGGACGGCGACTACGTGTACGAGGCGGCCGACACGCTCGCACACGACGAACTGGAGTGGTCGGTCGGGGCCGCGCGCGAGGGCGCACGCGAGGCGCGACGTCTGCAGCGCGTGCGCTTCCGGGGCGACGGGGCGCAGGGCTCGTGGCGCGACGGGGCCGATGCGCTCGCGGGCGGTGCCGTGACCGCCGACGGGCTGGGCGGTGCGTGGTCGTTCGGACGACTCGCGCCGCGTTGGGGGCGTGGGCTGTTGTTGGGCGGTGCCGACGAACCGTGGCGTCGCACCGCGACCGATCGCGGCGAGCGCGCCGCGTTCCGCGGGCGCGCCGGCGACGGCGTCGCGTATCGCTTCGCGCGCGGTGAGCTGCTGACGGGGCGGTTCGGGGCGGCCGTGTGTCTCGGTGCGCGCATGCGGCGCGACCGCTGGTCGTTCGGCGTTCTCGCCTCGGAGCATGCGGTGCAGGGGGCGCTCGCGTTCGCCGCCGCCGACCGTGAGTGGGAGTGGGCGTGCGACCGCGCGGGACGCTGGCGGGCCGAGGCGTTGTTGGCGCAGCGACTGGGCGGGGTGGACGCATCGTTGCGACTGCGCGGCGGTTCGCGGACGTGGCGGCCGCTCGCCGACCCCGCCCGCTCGGGGCCGTCGCAGGCCGTGACCGTGTCGCTGGGGGCGGGACCGTCCGCGGGTCGGGTCGCGGGACTCGCGTCGGTGTGGCGATGGCCCGGTGGGCGAACGGCCGGCCGTGGTGCGCTTGAAGTGACCTGTCCGTTGCGACACCATGCCGAGGTCGCGTGCGGTCTCGAGCAGCAGCACGGAGCCCGCCGCGATCCGTCGTCACGCGCGCGTCCCACGGGTGCCCGGCAGGGGTTGTGGGTCGAGTGGCGCGGCGGCGCACCCGGGGCGCGGCTCACGCTGCGTCACGAACTCTGGGGCACGCGGGCGTTCGCCCGCGACGCCGTGCGGCGCGCGCTGGTGGCGCGTCTGGAGCACGACCTGCCGCGGTCCGGCCGCCTCGCGGTGACGCATGCGGTCTGGGACGTGCGACGGGGCGAGGTGGCGTACCTGCCGGAGTCCGGGGCCGACCGTCTGGTGCTGCGCGCACTGGCCGGTCGGGGATACCGCTCGCGGATCGAAGTGGCGTTGCCGATGACCTCGGGACAGGTCCGTCTCGGACTCGCCTGGGTCACGGGAGGGACGCGTGGCGGCACACGGCCGCCCACGTGGACGATCGAGTGGGTACGCAGGTCGCGGTCCGCGCGCACACGCGCCGGACACGCCGGAGGGAGCGAGCATGAGGTTCGCGGAGCGGATGGGTTCACTCAAGACCGCGGCGTCGTTCGACATGCTCGCGCGGGGTAAGGCGCTCGAGGCCCAGGGTCGCAGCATCATCCATCTGGGTATCGGCGAACCCGACTTCGACACGCCCGCGTTCATCCGCCGCGCCGCCGCCGACGCGCTCGAGGCCGGCTACACGCACTACGGTCCCGCCCCGGGTCTGCCCGAGTTCCGCAAGACGATCGCCGCCACGTGGCGGGCGCGTCGCGGGCTCACGTGCGAGGCCGCGAACGTGGTCGTCACGCCCGGCGCCAAGCCGATCCTGTTCTTCGCCATGATCGCGCTGCTCGAGCCCGGCGACGAGGTGATCATCCCGAGCCCCGCGTTCCCCAACTACAACTCGATCGCCGAGTTCATGGGCGCACGCGTCGTCACCGTGCCGCTGCTGCCCGCGAAGAACTTCGACGTGGATCTGGACGCGCTGCGCGCGCGCATCACGTCGCGCACGCGCATCCTGATCCTCAACTCGCCGCACAATCCCACCGGTGGCGTCATCGCGCCCGAGACGCTCGCGGCGATCGCCGAGCTCGCGCGGCAGCACGACTTCACGGTGATCTCGGACGAGATCTACGCCGGCATGGTGTACGAGGGCGACAGCCCGTCGATCGCCACGCTGCCCGGCATGGCCGAGCGCACGGTGGTCGTGGACGGCTTCTCGAAGACCTACGCCATGACCGGTTGGCGTCTGGGGTTCGGCATCATGCCCGAGCCGCTCGCCAAGCACATGGCCGCGCTCATGAACAACTCCAACTCGTGCACCGCGACGTTCGTGCAGAAGGCGGGCGAGGCCGCGCTCACCGGGCCGCAGGACGAGGTGACGAGCATGGTGGACGAGTTCCGCGCGCGCCGCGATCTCGTCGTGGAGTGGCTCAACGCCATCCCCGGCGTGTGCTGCGGCCGTCCGCCGGGCGCGTTCTACGCGTTCCCCAACATCGCGGTGCCGGGCATGACCTCGGCGCAGTTGGCCGATCGTCTGCTCGACGAGGCCGGCGTCGTCACGCTGCCGGGCACCGCGTTCGGCGACGGCGGCGAGGGCTACCTGCGGCTGTCGTACGCCAACTCGCAGGAGCAGTTGCGCGAGGGCATCCGGCGCATCGGCGCGTTCCTGGACACGCTGCGCAAGTGACCCGGCGCGCGCGCTGCGCGCGTCGCCAGACCTCGCTCGACCGCGCGGACCCACGAGGTTCGCGCGGTCGTCGCGTTCCGGTCCCGTGCGCGTCGCGATCGCGTGCGGGCGAGTCGTGCGAGGGACGCGTGAACGCGGCGCGGGCCGGGTAAGTCCCCGCGCATCGCCGCGTGGCGTCGGCGGCACGCCACGTGCAACGTGCGCCAGGCACCGACGTGCCCCCGCGTCGTGAGCCCACGACGATCCCGCCCCCGCGAGGTGCGTCATGCGCGTGATGCGAGTGTGGTGGTGTTCGATGTTGGCGGCGGTGGGGTTGCTGGGGGGTGTCGTCGCGGCGCACGCCGCGCCCGACGTGCGCCTGTCCGAGATCCTGGCCGGTCCGGGGCGCGACTGGGACGGCAACGGTGCGTTCAGTTCGCGCGACGACGAGTGGTTCGAGATCGTCAACGGCGGTGCGGTCACGGTCGACCTGGCGTCGTACTTCATGACGGACGGGGATTCCGTGCCGCGCTACGGCTTCACGGGCACGCTGGCGCCGGGCGCCACGCTGCTCGTGACCGGAGCCGCGTCGGTGTCATGGGAACGCGCGACCGCGCATCCCGTGTTCGGACTGTCGCTGGGCAACACCGGCGACCGCGTGCTGCTGTGGCAGGTCGTGGGCGCGGACACGCTGCTCGTGGACGAGTACGCGTACCGCACGCACGAGTGCGCCACCGATCGCGCGATCGGTCGCACGCCCGATGGCGCCGAGTGGCGGCTCGAGGACGCGCTCAATCCCTACACGGGTACGACGCTGCCCGCGGGCACGGGTTGTCCGCCCACGCCGGGATCGGCCAACTCGTGCGGGGTGGTGGGCGTGTCGCGCACGAGCTGGGCGCAGGTGAAGCAGCACTATCGCTGACGCGCGTCGCCGCGTGAGGTGCGCGCTCGGTCCGAGCCGCCGTGTTCGCGACGCGGCGCCTCGGCCGGGCGCGCCACGACACCGCGCCGCGATCCCGGGGTGTGCACGGGCGCGCGGCGCGGCGCGAGTCCTGCCGACCCGGTTCGAACGTCCCGCGCGCGGGGTTCGAACCGGGGCGGGTCGATCAGAGTGAACGTGGGATCGTGCGTTCGTGGGGCAGGGCGCGGTTCGTGGTCATGGGCAGCGGCCACGTGCGGCGCACGAGCGAGGCGTCGAGCTCGCCCAGGTTGCGTGCACCGCACTGCGCCATCGCGAGCTCGAACTCGTGCTGCAGCATGTGCGTGGCGCGGCGCACGCCGTCCGCGCCGTCGACCGCGAGGGCCCACAAATACGGGCGACCCAGCATGACCGCGCTCGCGCCCAAGGCGATCGCCTTGACCACGTCCACGCCGCGGCGGATGCCGCTGTCGAACAGGACCGGCACGCGGTCGTCCACCGCCTCGACGACCTCCGGCAGCACGTCGATGCTGGCCGGCACGGTGTCGAGCACGCGGCCGCCGTGGTTGCTCACCACGATCGCCGCCGCACCGCGTCGCACCGCCATCTCGGCGTCGTCGGCGCGCAGGATGCCCTTGAGGATGATCGGCAGCCGCGTGCGCGAGCGCAGCCACGCGAGCACGTCCCAGTCGAGCGACGGATCGAGATACGGGTTGTTGCTGCCCGAGAAGTGGAACGGGCTCGTGTCGGGCTCCGCTGTGGGATGGTTCTCGAGGTTGGCGAGCGTGAGGTGCTTGGGCAGCTGCAACGGCCGACGCTGATCGCGGTCGTGCACGCCGAACATGGGCGTGTCCACGGTGAGCACCAGCGCATGGAACCCGGCCGATTCGGCGCGCTGCATGAGTTCCACGGTGAACGAACGGTCGCGCTGCATGTGCAGCTGGAACCAGAGCGGTCCCTGCGACGCCTCGGCGATCGCCTCGAGCTTGGTCGTCGAGGCCGTGCTGGCGGTGTACACCGTGCCCGCCTCGCCCGCACCGCGCGCGGTCGCGACCTCGCCCTCGGGGTGGAACAGCTTGTGGCACCCGGTGGGCGCCAGCAGGATCGGACTCGGCAGGTCGAGCCCCAGCAGCGACACGTGCGTGTCGATGTGGCTCACGTTGCGCAGCACGTGCGGCAGCAGCGGGAGCGCGTTGAGGCGCTCGCGATTCCACTGCATCGTGATCTCATCGCCGCCGCCCCCCTGGAGGTAATCCCAGGCGGCGGCCGTGCACACCTCGCGTGCGGCCGTCTCGTATTCGTGCAGGCTCACGGGAATGGGACGGGACATCCGTGCAGCTCGTTTCCCGGGGGAAGGCCAGCGTCTGCCCTTGGTATCGGGTCCGAACGGCGCGACTGCAGCGGGAGTCGTGGTCGCCCAAGGTGGCGGGGCGGGATGTCGGGTCGCCGGATTGCACGCTGCGCGTGATTGTGTGTGTGCACGTGCGAGTCGGCCCATCCCACCCAGGGGCCGGACCGAACGGGTCCATGAGGCCGGGCGGCGGGCGCCCGCCCGCTCGCGGGGCGCAAGACCGCCCGCGTGCCCTCGATCGGCCGGACGGGTGGGCGTCCGGGACGCGTCCGGGGGGCGATTCCGGGGCCCGCGGGGGCCGTTCGAGGCCCCGCCGCCACGCGTGGGGCCGTGCTCGTGGCCTCCCGGACCCCGCCCGGATTGACGCGGAGGCCGGAACAACCTAGTTTCTTCGGCCCGACGGTGTGCGGAAGTGGCGGAACTGGCAGACGCACTAGATTCAGGTTCTAGCGCCCGCAAGGGTGTGGGGGTTCAAATCCCCCCTTCCGCACCATCACCTCTAATGCCCGACCCGAGTGGGCCCGTCCCCGGGTGGCCGCAGTCCGGCCGCCCGCGCGCGACGAGCGCTGGCCTCGGGTCGCCGGGTCCGCGGCCATGACCGACGCCTCAGCCTCCGCCGACCGGCTCATCGCCCAGAACCGCAAGGCCTCCCACGACTACACGATCCTCGACACGATCGAGGCCGGTCTCGTGCTGGCGGGCACCGAGGTCAAGAGCCTGCGCAACGGCAAGGCCAGCCTCCAGGAGTCGTGGGCGTCCATCGAGGGCGGCGAGGCGTGGGTGCACCAGCTGCACATCCCGCCCTACGAGCAGGGCAACCGCTGGAACCTCGACCCGGTGCGCAAGCGCAAGCTGCTGTTGCATCGCAGCGAGCTCGACAAGCTCGAGAAGGCGATCACCACCAAGGGCCACACGCTCATCCCGCTCAAGCTCTATTTCTTCAAGGGGCGCGCCAAGCTGTTGTTGGGGTTGGCCAAGGGGCGCAAGTCGCACGACAAGCGCGACGCCATCGCCGAGCGCGAGGCCAAGCGCGAGATGGACCGCGCCAAGCGTCGCGCGGGCCGCGATTGAGGCAGGTCGTGTCGCGACGTCGAAGCGGCCGCATCGTGACGCTCGTGCTGGGGCTCGTGCTCGCGCACGGCGTCGTCGGCCCGCACGAGGCCGCGGCGGTGACGCCCGCGGTCGCGACCGCACCGGTCGCGCTCGGAGCACGGCACGCGAGCGTCGGCCGCATCGACGGCGTGCCCATGATCGCGGGCAACGATCTCGCGCGCGTGCTCGGGGCCTCGCAGTCGTGGCGCTCGGACGTGCGCAAGTGGGTGCTCGTCGTGGGCACGCATCGGATCACGCTCAGCGTGGACAACCCGTTCGTGCTCGCGGACGACCGCACGCTGCGCCTGGCCTCGTCGGTGACGATGCGCGCGGGCGAGGTGCAGGTGCCGCTCGACCTGATCGCGCAGCTGCCGCAGGGGGACGATTGGCCGCGCCTGTTGCACGACCCCGAGGCGCAGGTGGTGTGGGCGGTGGACGCGCGCGGTCAGGTGGGCTCGCCCACGATCGAACGCGGCGACGAGCGCACCGTGCTCACCTGGACGGTCGCATCGGTCGCGCAGGCGCGCGTGCTCGGCACCACGCGTGCGCGGTTCCGGGTGCGTCTGCCCGGGGTGTTCGTGGGCACGCTGCCCGATTCGCTGCCCGACGGCGGACTCGTGCACGACCTCGACGTGCGCGTGCACGGCGACGGCCTCGTGTTCACCGCCGCCATCGCTCCCGAGGCGCGCGGTTGGCGGCTCGAGCGTGACGAGGCGGCCGGCCGCGTGCGACTCGTGCTTGCCACGCGCGACGACAGCCTGCAGGCGTTCGCGTCCGAACGCGCGCGCGGGGCGCGGCCGCTGCGCACCGTCGTGCTCGACCCCGGGCACGGCGGCGGCGAGTCCGGCGTGCGCGCCGAGTCCGCGGTCGAGAAGGATCTCGCGCTCGAACTGGCACGCCGACTCGTGCTCGCGCTGCAGCGTCGCGGCGTCGCGCAGGTGCTGCTCACGCGCAGTGACGACGTCGATCGTCCGCAGGCCGAGCGCGCCGAACTCGCCAATCGCGCGCGGGCCGACGCGGTGCTCGCGCTGCATTTCGAGACCTGGCCCGATCCGCGCGCGGCGGGCACGGTGCTGTGGTGCGCGCCCAGTGGCGTGGCCGACGAGTCCGGCTCGCGCGGGCGCGAGGGGGTCGAGGTGCGGCCGTGGCGTGACGCGGGGGTGGACCGCGCGGGCGAGAGCCGCGCGCTGGCCGATGCCGTCGCCGAGTCGCTCGAGCGACACGGTCACGGGCCCGCGCGCGTGCGCGAGCGACCGCCGTTCCCGTTGATCGGGGTGCAGGCGCCCGGGATCATGATCGCGTGTGGCGACCTCGCCCAGGCCGAGACGCGCGCGCGACTCACCGCGCCGGGTGGACTCGACGCACTCGCCGACGCTCTGGCGGAAGGGCTGCTCGCATGGGCGCGCGAGTGATCCTGACGCGCCGTGCGCGCGTGTTGCTCGTGGTGGGCGCGGGGCTCGTGCTGGGCACGCTGGCGTTGTTCGCGTGGTGGCGCCGCGACGAGCGCGGTGCGGGCGGCGTGGACCTCGCGGATTCGACCACGCGCGCGCTGCGCGCCGTGACGCTGTACTTCGCGAGCCCCGACGGCGACCACCTCGTCGAGGAGCTCGTCGAACTGCCCGACGTGCCCAACCCGCACGTGCGCGTGGCGCTGCTCGTGGACGCGCTCGAGCGCGGGCCGGCGGGCGAGGGCGTGCGCACGATCCCCGCGGGCACGCGCGTCATGCACAGCTACCTCGACGACCAGGGCGTGCTCACGCTCGACCTTTCGCGCCCGTTCCGGCAAGGTTTCCGGGGTGGGGCCATCGCCGAGGAGCTGGCGATCGGTTCGCTGGTGCGCACGGTGGCCGCCGGGGTGCCCGAGGCGCGGCGAGTGCGTATCGTGTGCGGCGGGCGACCGCTGCCCACGTTGGGCGGGCACTTCCCGCTCGATCGGCCCCTCGATCCCGACGATTGGTTCTGACCCGCATCGGCCGCAGGTGAACGGCCGCAAGGAGCGACGATCCGTGAACGGCGACCCGCGTCCCATCGGCGTGTTCGATTCGGGCATCGGTGGACTGACCACCGTGCGCGAACTCTTCCAGTGCCTGCCGGGTGAGTCGGTCATGTACTTCGGCGACACCGCGCGCCTGCCGTGGGGCAACAAGTCGCGCGACACGGTGACGCGGTTCTCGGTCGAGATCGCCTCGTTCCTCGTGCGCCAGCACGTGAAGTGCGTCGTGGTCGCGTGCAACACCGCGTCGAGCCACGCGCTCGAGGCGCTGCGCGAGCGCTTCGGGGTGCCGGTCATCGGCGTGATCGAGCCCGCGGCGCGTGCGGCGATCGCCGCGAGCCCGCGCGGCCGCATCGGCGTGGTGGGCACGCTCGCCACGGTGGGCAGCAACGCCTACGCCGACGCCATCGCACGTCTGTCGCCGGCCGCCGAGGTGCGCCAGCAGGCGTGCCCGTTGTTCGTGCCGCTCGTCGAGGAGGGCTGGCTCGATCACGCGGTCACGCGCCTCGTGGCCGACGAGTACCTGGCGGGCCTGCGCGCCGCCGACCTCGACAGCCTCATCCTGGGCTGCACGCACTATCCGTTGCTCGCGCCGCTGCTGCGCGAGTACATGGGGCCCGGTGTGACCCTGATCGATTCGGGCGCCGAGGCCGCGCGCGCGACCGCCGCGCTGTTGCGCGAGCGCGGCGCACTGGCACCCCAGGGGGCCAGGGCCGAGCATCACTTCTTCCTGTCCGACGAACCCCGTCGCGTGAGCTTCGGCAAGGTGGCCGAGTCGTTCCTCGGCCGCCCGCTGCCCAAGGTGACGGTGGTGGACCAGACCGACCTGCCGTGGTTCGAACGCAGCCACGGTGACGACGCTTCCCCGACCCCGGAGTGACCGAGTGACCCGCAAGCCCGCCCCGATCCGCGCCCACGAAGCCAAGACCCCCGAAGCGACCGCGTTCGCGCGTCCCGACGGCCGCGCCCCGCACACGCTGCGCGCGTTCAAGATCGAGCGCGGCGTGTCGTCGTTCGCCGAGGGCTCGGCGCTCATCACGATGGGTCGCACCAAGGTGCTGTGCACCGCGAGCGTCGAGGATCGCGTGCCGGGTTGGCTGCGCGGTCAGGGCAAGGGCTGGGTGACCGCCGAGTACGCCATGCTGCCGCGCGCGACGGGCGATCGCACGCCGCGCTCCAGTCAGACGGGCGGACGGTCGCAGGAGATCCAGCGGCTCATCGGCCGTTCGTTGCGCGCGGTGACCGACCTGACCGCGTTCGGCGAGCGGCTCATCACGCTCGACTGCGACGTGATCGAGGCCGACGCCGGCACGCGCACGGCCGCCATCAACGGCGCGCTCGTGGCGCTGCACGATGCGTTCGTGTGGCTGTCGAACCAGAACCAGCTCACCGCGCCGCCGCTCGTGGACTCGGTCGCCGCCGTGTCGGTGGGCGTGATCCAGGGCGTGCCGTGTCTGGACCTCGACTACCGCGAGGACTCGACCGCCGACGTGGACATGAACGTGGTCATGACGGGCAAGGGTCGCTTCATCGAGGTGCAGGGCACGGGCGAGAAGTCCACGTTCGACGACGCCGGCATGCGCGACCTCATCCGGTTGGCCAAGCGCGGCATCACGCGCATCACGAACCACCAGCGCAAGCTGCTCGGCGGTTCGGGTCTGCTGCCGGAGTGACGCGCCCGGTGGACGCCACGTTCGTGGTCGCGACGTTCAATCCGCACAAGGCGAGCGAGCTGCACGCGTTGCTGGGGCTGCCGGGACTCGTGCTGCGCGCCGTCTCGGAATGGCCCGGCGCCACCGCGCCCGACGAGACCGGTGACACGCTGCTCGCCAACGCGCGGATCAAGGCGCGGGCGGCGTGCGCGCTCACCGGGCTGCCGGCGATCGCCGACGACACCGGGCTCGAGGTGGACGCGCTCGACGGGGCGCCCGGGGTGTTCACCGCGCGCTACGCGGGCGAGCACGCCACGTACGCCGACAACGTCGCGAAGCTGCTGCGCGAACTCGACGGCGTGCCCGCGGACGAGCGCACCGCTCGGTTCCGCACCGCGTGCGTGGCGGTGTGGCCCGACGGGCGCGAGTGCGTCGCCGAGGGCGTGGTCGAGGGCGTCATCGTGACCGCGCCGCGCGGCTCGCACGGCTTCGGCTACGACCCGGTGTTCGCGCCCGCGACGGGACGCGACGCGCGCACGTTCGCCGAGATGCTCGACACCGAGAAGAACACGCTGTCGCATCGCGCGCGCGCGGTGCACGCGTTGGCGGCGCAACTGCGCGGCTGAGCCGCGCGCACGCGCACGGCGTGTCGCGCGCGGTGCGTCGTGCGGCTACTCGCCGCCCAGCTTGTGGACGCGCAGCGTGTTCGTGCTGCCCGCGGTGCCCGGGGGCGTGCCCGCCACGAACACCACGAACTCGCCGGGACGCGCGCGCTTGAGATCGAGCAGCGCCGAGTCGGCCATGGCGATGAGGTCGTCGGTGTGTTCCATGTGCGGCACCACGAACGTCTCGCAGCCCCACAGCAACGCCAGCTGGCTGCGCACCTCGGGCCGCGTCGTGAACGCGAGCAGCGGGATGTCGTGTCGGTGCACCGCGACGTGTCGCGCCGTGGCGCCGGTCTCGGTGAACGCGACCAGTGCGACGGCGTTGAGGTCCTCGGCGATGCGCACCGCGTTGATGGCGATCGCCTCGGGCCGCGTCTCGGGACGGCGGCGCAGCGACGCCACACCCTGCAGGCCCTGCGATTCGGCCGCCTCGATGATGCGCGCCATGGTCTCGACCGCGCCGATCGGATACGCGCCGACGCTCGTCTCGCCCGACAGCATGAGCGCGTCGGCGCCGTCGAGCACGGCGTTCGCCACGTCGCTCGCCTCGGCGCGCGTCGGCGCCGAGTTCTGGATCATGGAGTCGAGCATCTGCGTGGCGACGATGACCGGCTTGCCGTGCTCGCGCGCCAGACGCACGCAGCGCTTCTGCACGAGCGGCACCTGCTCGAGCGGGATCTCGACGCCCAGGTCGCCGCGCGCGACCATGAGGCCGTCGAACGCGCGCACGATGGGCCCCAGTTTATCCACCGCCTCGGGCTTCTCGATCTTGGCGATGACCGGCAGACGCGCGCCGACCTCGTCCATGATCGCGTGCACCTCGGCGATGTCCGAGGGCTCGCGCACGAACGACAGCGCGATCATGTCCACGCGCAGCGACAGCGCGAAGCGCAGGTCCTCGCGATCCTTCTCGCTCATGCTGGGGGCGCTCACGCGCACGCCCGGCAGATTGATGCCCTTGTGGTTCGAGACGCGACCGCCCTCGAGCACGGTGAGCTTCACGCGCACGCCGTCGGTCTCGTCCACGCGCAGCTTCACGCGGCCGTCGTCGATGAGCACCATGGAGCCGGGCGTGCAGTCCTTGGCGAGCGCGTCGTAGGTGGTGCCCGCCATGGTCGCGTCGCCGTCGGGGTACGGCTCGGTCGTGATCGTGAACGTGGCGCCGTTCTCGAGCATCGCGAAGCCGTCCTTGAACGTCGTCAGACGGATCTTGGGGCCCTGCAGGTCCACGAGCAGCGCCACCGCGCGGCCGGCCTCGTCGCTCGCCGCGCGCACCTCGCGGTACACGGCCGCGTGGTCCTCGCGCGCACCGTGCGAGAAGTTGAGCCGGGCCACGTCCATGCCGGCGCGGACGAGTTCACGCACCTTCTCGGGGGACGAGGTGGCCGGGCCGAGGGTGCAGACGATCTTCGCGCGGCGCTTCATGGGCCTCCTGGAGGGGTCATCCGTGACGCCGACCGGCTGCACGCTGTGGGGAGAAGAATGGGGTGGATGACGGGGCTCGAACCCGCGACCCTCGGGACCACAACCCGATGCTCTGCCAACTGAGCTACATCCACCGCCAAACCATCCGGGCGTCCAACCGTCCGGCACATGGCGCGCCTGGAGGGAATCGAACCCCCGACCGACGGATTAGAAATCCGTTGCTCTATCCAACTGAGCTACAGGCGCAAAGCGCCCCCGCTCGCGAGGTGGCCCGCGCGTCGGAACGACCCGCCGCGCCTGACCGACGTCGTGCCCGGGCCCGCACGTGCGGGATCGTGGACGACACCGGCGAGGCCTGTTGCTCGCAGCCGGTGGGATGCTGGTCGGGGCGAGAGGATTTGAACCTCCGACACCCTGCTCCCAAAGCAGGTGCGCTACCGGGCTGCGCCACGCCCCGACGAATCTGGGTGGCGAATCGGCGACGCAGGATAGGGTGCGCTCCCGGCGGCGTCAACCTGCTGCGAAATCGACGGCTCCCGGGCCCGTCGGGGGCTTGCGAACCGCACGGCGGCGGCCCCGGACGTCGCCGGGGCCCGAATTCACACGCCCGGCCCAGAGGGTGCTTCTGTCCGGGGCGGCGAACCTCTATGCTGCCGCTTCCGCCCACCTGATGGCCCCCGTGGTCCCCCGGGGCCCCCTTCTCGAAGGAGTCTCACGATGAGTCTCAATCGCGTCATCCTGCTCGGTCGCCTCGGCCGCGATCCCGAGATCCGCACCACGCAGAGCGGCATGGTCGTCGCCACGCTCAACCTGGCCACGGACAGCCGTCGCCCCGACGGCAACAACGGCTGGAAGAACGTCACCGAGTGGCACCGTGTCGTGCTGTTCGGCAAGCAGGGCGAGCTCGCCCAGAAGTTCCTCACCAAGGGCCGCGAGGTCCTGATCGAGGGCGAACTGCGCACGCGGGAGTGGCAGGACAAGCAGGGCCAGAAGCGCTGGACCACCGAGGTCGTGGCGCAGAACATGCGATTCGTGGGCGGCCGCGGTGGCAACACGGGCGGCGGCGGCGAGTCCGGCTACGGCGGCGGTTCGGGTTACAGCAGCGGTGGCGGCGACGATTACGGCGCCCCGGTCGGCTCGGGCGGCGGTGACGACTTCGGCGCCGACGACTTCAACGGCGGCGGCGGCAACGATTCCGACATCCCGTTCTGAGTCTTCGCGGCCGCAGCCGCATCCAAGCAGCAGGCGAGCGTGGCGCCCGATCCACCACGCGACCCACCGCAGGGGGCGTACAGGTCTCGACGGGGGGGCTGAACCAGAGAGTGCAAGCCGGGGACTCACGCCTCGTTAAAAAAGTGGGAACTGTACATCTGCCAACGAGCAGATGGCTCTCGCCGCCTAATAACAGGCGGTGACGCCTGACCGGACCCCGCCTGTGGGGGACGGATCCGGGCGCCATACAAACGCAGGCTGGTCCGAAGCCCCGCCCGAGGGCCGAGGACGAGACGCAGTAGGGCTGGCGCGCCGAGATCCCGCCGATCGGAGCAACGCGCGCGAGAACGCTTCAGCGTAGGTCGGATACGCTTGTAGGACTCTCTGCGGATGACCTTTCGGACGCGGGTTCGATTCCCGCCGCCTCCACCATTCTCTCGAAGAACCCGATCGTCGCCGGTCGGGTTCTTCGCTTGCCCGCCCGTGGCGGCTCCCGCCCGGACTCGCGATTCCCCCGCGAACCGGCGTGTGCCCCGCCCACGGGTCCCGTAGCCGATGAACCGACGGGTGCGGACCGCACGGCGTGCGTCATGCCGTCGTGCGCTCGCCCCGCGACAGGAGAGGTCCGTGTCGAACGAACGCAAGTGCCCGTTCTCGGGTGTGACGCACAATCCCGCCGTGACCGGCGGTGCGCAGACGAACGCCGATTGGTGGCCCAACCAGCTGCGGCTCGGCATCCTGAGCCAGCACTCCGAGAAGTCGGATCCGCTCGGAGCGGACTTCGATTACGCCAAGGCGTTCGATACGCTCGACCTGGACGCGGTCGTGCGCGACCTGCACGCGCTCATGACCGACTCGCAGGACTGGTGGCCGGCGGACTGGGGTCACTACGGCGGCCTCATGATCCGCATGGCGTGGCACGCGGCCGGCACGTACCGCACGAGCGACGGTCGCGGTGGCGCGGGCACGGGCGCGCAGCGCTTCGCGCCGCTCAACAGTTGGCCCGACAACGGCAACCTCGACAAGGCGCGTCGCCTGCT
>CAZZLY010000042.1:7106-21196 GCA_964655175.1 uncultured bacterium | reverse complement strand
ATCACTTCGCCGGCTTGGCGAACATCGCGTCGGTCACCGCCGGGTTCAGCTTGAGGGCGGTCACCTTGGCCTCCATGAACGGCTTGCCGTCCCGCAGCATGCGCGTGCTGAACGGGTACTGCAGGCCCTCGACGGCCTTCCAGTCGCTGCGCAGCTCGACCACGCGGGCCGGGCCCATCTGCGCGTTGCCCTTGTCCTGGTAGGCCTCGCCGGCGAGCTTGCCGTCGGCCGAGAACAGCAGCACGTGGTCCTGCTTGCTGCTCTTCTGCACCGCAGCGGCGCGGTACTCGACGCCGTCGATCGTCTCGGGCGCATCGAGCGCGACGAGCTCGATCGCACCCGGGTTCGAGAACAGGTTCCACAGCGACGTGGCGTACTCGTCACGCGCCTCCTCGGCCGCCTTGGGGTTGTCCTGCAGCTGCCCCATGGCGCTCACCCAACCGGCCTTGCCATCGAAGCCCTGCTTGACCTCGCCGAACGGCAGCTTCTGCGTGGTGACCTGACGGTCGGGGAACGCCTGCGTCTGCTCCATGCCGATCGCGAGCGACTGGCCCTGGATGCTGAGCGTCGCGTCGGCGCTCATGGTGACGGTCTTGACCGCCTGCCACGCGGCCGAGCCACCGGCCGCCTTGGCGGCGCCTTCGAGCCAGCCGCGGCCCTTGGCGAGCGAACCGGTGCTCACCTCGACCTTGCCCATCTTGGAGGGCGGCGGCGGGATGGTGATGTCGATGCGCTCCACGGGCAGCCCCGCGCTCTCGAGCTTCGCATCGAAGTCCTTCTCGCGGCCCACGATGATGGCGACCTGGGCATTCGGCGTGATCTTGCGCTTCGCCGCCTCGAGCACACCCTGCGCGGTCACCGCGTCGAGCGACTTCTGGTACCGCTGCAGGAAGTCGGCCGGGTAACCGATCGACTCGAAGTACGCCGCGCGGAACAGCGACTGGCTGGGGTCGGCGAAGTTGAACACGTAGCTGTTCTGCACGCCCTGCTTGGCCGTCGCCATCTCCTGCTCGCTGAAGGGCGCCTCGGTCACGGCCTTGAGCTGATCGCGGATGAGCTGCAGCGCGACCATGGTGGACTCGCTCTTGGTGAGCGAGTACGCGAGCATCACACCCGGCGATTCGTAGCCCGAACCGGCGTTGGCGCCGGTCGCATAGGCCAGACCGCGCGCGGTGCGGATGTACGAGAACATGCGCGACGCGAACCCACCGCCCAGACCCTGCTCGAGCACCTGCAGCGCGGCGTAGTCCGGATCGCTGGCGAGCGAACCCGGCTGGGCCATGATGACGCCCGACTGCGTGACGTCGTCCTTGGGCGCGAAGAACAGCTTCGGCGAGACGGTCGTCGGCTTGGGCGGCAGCACGGGCTTGGGGGTGCCGCTCTTGGTCCAGTCGGCCCAGTTCGTGAGCAGCAGCTTCTTCATGTCGGCGGTCTTGAAGTCGCCATAGACGGCCAACACCATGCGCTCGGGCGCGAACACGGCCGCGTGCAGCGTGCGGCAGTCCTTCGCGGCGATCGGCTCGACCGTCGCGTACTCGGGCTGACGCGACCACGGGCTGTCCTTGCCCGTGATGGCCTGCCCCGCGACGCGCATGAGCATCGACATCATCTCGTCGTTCCGGCTGGCGATCGACTGACGCAGCGCGACCTTCGCCAGCTCGATCTTGTCGTCGGGGAACGCCGGCTTGCGGGTGAGTTCGGCCCACAACCCCACGACCTCGGCCGTGTTCTCGGTCAGGCAGCGGAAGCCCGTGCTGGCCTGCGTCGAACCGACGTTGGAGTTGAGGCTGGCGCCGATCGCGGCGAGGCGATCGTCGAGCCAGTCACCCGTGTGCGCCGCCGAACCACCGTTGCGCATGACCTGACCCGTGAGACCGGCCAGACCCGCGCGATCGGCGGACACCAGCGTGGGGCTCGACGGGAAGTAGGCGATGCCGCGGACCGTGGGCAACGAGTGGTCCTCGAGCAGGTACACGACCGCGCCGTTGGGCATCACCATGCGCTCGGGCGTCACGGCCGGGATGCGGCCGAGCGGCGGCGTGGTGAGCGTGCGCGGGTCGAACGTCTTGGGATCCACACCGGCCTGCGCGACCGAGGTGAGGGCCATGGCCGCGACGAGCGCGGCGAACAGGATGCGAGGCGTGCGCTTCATGTCAGCGGCCCCCTTCGTTGGCGGCGGTCGCCGGCGGGTTCTTGATCATCGCCACGGTGCGGTTGCTCTTGGAGTAGACGGCCTTGAGCGCCGCGGTGAGATCCGCGGGCGTGAGCGACTGGATGCGCTCCTGCTCGCGGAAGAAGTCGCGCCAGTCGCCGTACAGCGCCTGCGCCTGCGCGAGTTCGCCGGCGAGGCTGGAGTTGTCGTCCACCGCGCCGATCTTGGCGGCGCGCACGCGGACCTTGTAGCCGGCGAGCTCCTCGGCCGTGAACGGCTGCGAGGTGAGCGCCGAGTCGATGACCGCGTACATGGCGGCCTCGACCTTCTCGGGGTCCTGACCCTTGGCGGGCACGGCCACGCCGATCATCAGGTTGGGGTACTTCTCGCCGGGGAAGCCCGTCGCGACCTCGGTCTGCACCGCGATCTTCTGCTCCTTGACGAGCGCCTTGTTGAGGCGCGACCAGTTACCACCGCCCAGGATGTCGGCGGCCGCCTTGATCGCGGCGTAGCTCGGGTCCGACGCGGCCGGGATGTGCCAACCGGCGACCACCAGCGGCTGCGCCTTGTCCTCGAGGATGATGCGACGCTCGGCGATCTGCTTGGGTTCGACCGTGTCGAGCGGCGGCGGCGCCGGAGCGTCCGAGATCGCCGCGAAGTACTTGTCGGCCAGACGACGCACCTCGGCCACGGTCACGTCACCGACGACGCACACCGTCATGTTCTTGGCCACGTAGTTGCGGCGGAAGAACGCCTCGCCCTGCGTGCGGCTGAACGTCTTGAGGTCCGACGGATAACCGATGCCACCGAAGCCGTACGGGTGCGCGTTGAACGACGTCGTCGTGAACTCGTAGATCAGACGGCCGATCGGCGAGGACTCGGTGCGCATGCGGCGCTCCTCGTACACGACGTCGCGCTCCTTGTAGAACTCGCGGAACACCGGATCGACCATGGCGCCGGCGAACAGCGCGGCCCACATCTCGAGGCGGTTGGACGGCAACGAATAGAAATAGGCGGTGATGTCGTTGGCCGTGAACGCGTTGATGCCCTGCCCGCCGGCCTGCTCGACGATGCGGGTGAACTCGTTCGGCACGACCAGCTTCTGCGAGGTCTGCTGCACGTCGGCGAACGCCTGCTCGAGACGACGCAGCTTCGACGTGTCGGCCTTCGCCCCCTTGCGACGCTCGTCGAGCAGGGCCGTCCAGGCGCGCTCCTCGGCTTCGAGCAGCGGCTTCTCCTTGGCGTAGTCGCTCGTCCCGACGAGCGACGTCCCCTTGAACGCCATGTGCTCCATCATGTGCGCGATGCCCGTGGTGCCCACGGCGTCGTTGGACGAGCCGGAGTTGACCACGGTGAAGAAGCTGAACACCGGCGCCTGATGGCGCTCGACGACCAGGAACCGCAGGCCGTTGGCGAGCGTGAACTCCTGGACCGACTTCTCGAGGTTCTCGAGACCGGTGCGCACCGGGGCGGTCGAACGGACCGGGGACTTCGCCGCGGGGTTCGGCGGCGCGGCCTGCGTGACGGACGCGCCGAGCGCGACCGACAGCAGCACGAGGGTCGCCACCTCGACGAGCCGGCGACGGGAGATCCGGGACATGCGTTCCTCCTTGGAGCTGCGTGAAGGGGTGATGCAGGGATGCGACAGACCGCGGGAGATTGGCGCAACGCCTTCGAACGGTCCAGCGCGTCACACGGGTGCGCGCGAGAGTTGTCCGAGACTGGACGGACGCGCGCCTGCGGCGGTCACGCCCCCCTCCGGCAACACGAAACGCGGGCCCGCGCGCAGCGGGTCCGCCACCCCCGCGTACGCAAGCGCTCCCGCCCGGGTTGCAGCCCCACGCGGGTTGGCGGGTTCCGGCCACATGGGCTAGAACTCCGGGATGCTCACCATCCCGCAGCGCATCGCTCAGGAACTCGCCGTCGTCCCCGCCCGGGTCGAGGCCGCCGTCCAGTTGCTCGACGAGGGCTCGACCGTCCCGTTCATCGCCCGCTATCGCAAGGAGGCCACGGGGGGCCTCGACGACACGCAGCTGCGCACGCTCGCCGAGCGCCTCGTGTACCTGCGCGAGCTCGAGGAGCGCCGCACGGCGATCCTCGACAGCATCCGCGAGCAGGGCAAGCTCACGCCCGCGCTGGAGCAGGCGGTGCGCGCGGCCGGGACCAAGACGACGCTCGAGGACCTGTACCTGCCCTACAAGCCCAAGCGGCGGACGAAGGCGCAGATCGCCCGCGAGGCCGGGCTGGAGCCGCTCGCCGACCGGCTGCTCGCCGACCCCGACACGGCGCCCGAGACGGCGGCCGCCGAGTTCCTCAACGCCGAAGCGGGCTTCGCCGACGCGCGCGCCACGCTCGACGGCGCGCGGCAGATCCTCATGGAGCGCTTCGCCGAGGACGCCACGCTCATCGGCGCACTGCGTCAGCGCACGCTCGAGCAGGCGGCCTTGAAGTCGACCGTCGTCCCCGACCTGCCCGGTGACAAGCAGGCCGAAGCGGCGCGCTTCGCGGACTACTTCGCCTACGACGAGCCGCTCGCGCGCGTACCGTCGCATCGCGCGCTGGCGCTGCTGCGCGGTCGTGCGCTCGGCGTGCTGTCGCTCACGCTCGAGCCGGAGCCCCTGCGGGCCGAGGGTGCGCCCTCGTCGTTCGAGACCGCCGTCGCCGAGCGCTTCGGGATCGTGAATCGCGGCCGCGCCGCCGACAAGTGGCTCGCCGACACCGTGCGTCTGACGTGGCGCGCCAAGATCCTCCTGCACCTCGAGCTCGACCTCATGAGCCAGCTGCGCGCGTCCGCCGAGGAAGAGGCGATCCGCGTGTTCGGCATGAACCTGCGCGACCTGTTGCTCGCCGCGCCCGCCGGCCAGCGCGCCACCATGGGCCTCGACCCGGGCCTGCGCACGGGCGTCAAGGTCGCGGTCGTGGACGCGACGGGCAAGCTGCTCGACACCGCGACCATCTACCCGCACGCGCCGCGCCACGACTGGGATCGCTCGATCGCCACGCTCGCAGGACTGGCGCTCAAGCACGGCGTGGCGCTGGTGAGCATCGGCAACGGCACCGCCTCGCGCGAGACCGACCAGCTGGCGGGCGACCTGCTCAAGAAGCACCCGGACCTGCGGCTCAGCAAGGTCACGGTGTCCGAGGCCGGCGCGTCCGTGTACTCCGCGAGCGAGCTCGCCGCGCGCGAGTTCCCCGACCTCGACGTGAGCCTGCGCGGCGCCGTCTCGATCGCGCGGCGACTGCAGGACCCGCTCGCCGAGCTCGTGAAGATCGACCCCAAGTCGATCGGCGTGGGCCAGTACCAGCACGACGTCAACCAGACCAAGCTCGCGCGCGCGCTCGACGCCACCGTCGAGGACTGCGTCAACGCCGTCGGCGTGGAGCTCAACACCGCCTCGGCGCCGCTGCTCGCGCGCGTCTCGGGGCTCAACGCCTCGCTCGCGCAGCGCATCGTCGAGCATCGCGACAAGAACGGGCCGTTCCCCGACCGACAGGCGCTGCTGCAGGTGTCGCGTCTGGGCGAGAAGGCGTTCGAGCAGGCGGCCGGGTTCCTGCGCATCCGCGGCGGCTCGAACCCGCTCGACGCGTCGGCCGTGCATCCCGAAGCGTACCCGGTCGTCGAGCGACTCCTCGCGCGCACGGGGAAGCGCATCGAGCAGCTGATCGGCGACGGCGGCTTCCTGCGCAAGGTCAACGTCCACGAACTCGCCGACGATCGCTTCGGTGCACCCACGGTGCGCGACATCCTCGCCGAGCTCGAGAAGCCGGGTCGCGACCCGCGTCCCGAGTTCAAGGCCGCGACGTTCCGCGACGACGTGCGCGAGTTGTCGGACCTCAAGCCCGGCATGCTGCTCGAGGGCGTGGTCACCAACGTCACCGCGTTCGGCGCGTTCGTGGACGTGGGCGTGCACCAGGACGGCCTCGTGCACATCTCGCGGCTCGCGAAGCGCTTCGTGAAGGATCCGCGCGAAGTCGTGAAGGCCGGCGACCTCGTGCAGACCAAGGTGCTCGAGGTGGACCTGGCGCGGAAGCGCGTGGCGCTCACGCTGCGTCTGGACGATCCGCTCGAGGACGTCGCGCGCGGCGGCCGCCCGACACGCGACACCCGCCTCTCCCGCTAGTCGCGCGGTCCTGCGCGCGACGCCCTAGCGACGGGCGCGCAGGGCCGATTGCACCGCCGTCTCGAGCGCCTGCAGGAACCGCGAACGGTCCCTGGGCGCGAACGGTGGCGGGCCCTTGGTGATCGTGCCCGCCCCGCGCAGATCGGCGAGCAGCGCGCGCGTGGCCATGGCGTCGCCGATGTTGTCCTCGGTGAACGGCCGGCCGTTCGTGCCGATCGCGGCCGCGCCCTTGGCGAGCGCGCGCGACGCGAGCGGGATGTCGGCGGTGATCACGATGTCCCCCGCCTCGCAACCCTCGGCGATCGCATCGTCGGCGGCATCGAATCCCTCGGGCACCACGACGAGTCGCACACGCGGATCGTCGGGCACGCGCAGCCACGAGGCGGCGACCAGCACCACGTCGAGCGCGTGCCGCTCGGCGACGCGGTACACCTCCTCCTTGACCGGACACGCATCGGCGTCCACCCAGACGCGCGGTCTCGGCGTCACGCGTGTCCCTCCGTGCTTCGCCGCGACGCGACCACGAGCACGACGAGCAGTCCCAGGAGCACCGCCGATGAGCCCACCGTGCCGAAGCCCAGTCCCCCGTGCACGGGCGGCTTCGTGAGCAGATCGCCGAACGTGGCCCCGAACGGCCGCGTGAGCACGAACGCGATCCAGAACAGCGCCACCTTGCTCACGCGCGTCCAGCGATGCGCCGCCGCCGTGAGCGCGAGAAGCGCCCCGATGAGCACCGCGCCCCCCATGAACCCGAGCCCGGAATCGTCCGCGAGGAAATCCCCCATCGCGGTGCCGAGCGTGTTCGACACGAGGATCGCGGTCCAGTAGAAGCCCTCGGCACGGGCCGATCGCACCGCGGTGACCGCCAGGTCCCCGGTGCTGCGCCACCACACCAGCAGCACCGTGACCAGCAGCCCCGCCAGGATCGCCGCGCCGCGCGCGTACCCGAGCCCCAGCGTGCGGTCCATGAAGTCCGAGAGCGTGGTCCCGGCGGTGCTCGTCGCCAGGATGACGGTCCAGTACAGCGCCGGCACGAACGCGCGCGCGCGCAACTGCGCCACGAGCGCCACCAGGAACAGTCCGAGCAGGATCAGCGTGCTCGCCAGATACCCCACGCGCAGGGTCATGGACAGCAGGTCGCCCGCCGTCTCGCCCAACGTGGTGGCGCAGATCTTCATGACCCAGAAGGCCAGCGTGATCCGCGGCAGCTTGCTCGTCGCGTCCATGTTCGTCCCCGCGTCCCTGCGTGGGTGAGCGAGAGGCCCGGTCGGGATTTCCCGACCGGGCCTCGGATGACTCAGCGCATCCGCACCGTGCGGATGGTCTCCTGCTGTCCTCCGGCGTCGAGGCGCACGAAGTACAGACCCGAGGCGGTCGAAGCGCCGTCCCCGGTGCCGTCCCAATCGAACGTGTGCGTGCCGGGCTCGAGCATCGCGCCGTCCGCCAGCGTGCGCACGAGACGGCCGCCGACGTCGAACACGCGCAGCGACACGCGCGCCGCCTGCGGCAGCTGGAACGCGAGCGTGGTGCGCGAGACGAACGGGCTCGGCTGGCTCGCGAGCATCAGATGCGGACGCGACACGCCCGGCTCCACCCCGCTCACGTTGTTCGAGTCGTAGATCGCGGTGATGAACTCGGGATGATCGACGAACGGGTTGCGGTTGCCCTGGTACGCGTAAACGGCCGCGTTGCGCATGCGATCCTTCCAGCTCGGCGGATCGTTCTGCGCCCACGTCTTGTACTGCGCGACCGCCCACGGCTGCATCTCGGCGCCGTTGAACGAAGGGCTGCCCGGCCAGCTGCCGTCCTGACCGAAGTAGCGCGTCGCCATGTAGAACTGGCCGCGCGCGAGGTCGCCCTTGTACTCGTCGATGGGCTCGAACACCACGCCCGTGTAGCCCGGCGTGACCGAGTTGCCGAGCTTGCAGCCGTTGAGCGAGGTCTTCGTGGGGGTGCCGACCACGCCGTACGGGTAGTTCGCACGCATGCCGTTCACGTACGCGTCGGTCGGGAACAGATGATGGATGTCGGAATCCATGGGCGACGCGCTGTTGAACCACGACTGCGGGAAGCTGTGCTCGCGGTTGTAGCCGAAGCCCTCGCCCGCACCCTGACCGGTCTGACCGTAGGCGTACTCGTAGGGCGGCGTACCACCGGGTACGTCGGAGTACACGTCCCAGATCTTGCCGTTGGGCTTGATGTCGGTGGTGCTGTAAGCCGTGAGCACGAACGCGTAGCTCTTCACGATGTGGTTGCGGATGATCAGGTGCAGCTGCTTGCGCAGCGCCGACCCCTTGAGCCCTGCCGTGCCGTTGTAGTAGCCGGCCGGGATCGTGACGTCGATGTAGTTGAACGTCTTGGTGATGCCGAACGCGGTCGTACCGCCCACGTCCGCGACGCCGTTCACGGTGAGCGTGCGTGAGCCCGCCGTGAGTCCGCGCACGGTGATCAGCACCTGCTCGGTGCGCACGGGATCGCGCACCGCGGCGACCGCGACCCGGCCGCCATCCACGACGTAGTTGGCGGGCGCTTGCGAGGTCACCGGGTCCACCGGCTCGCTGAAGAACACGAGCAGCGTGGAATCGCTCATCTCACCGACCGCCGAGATCGTGGGCGCGCCCGGCGTGCCGCCACCGCCACCGCCGCCCGGGATCGTGTAGCTGAGCACCGACGACTGGCTGGTGCCGTGCGGCCCGACGGCGCTGACGCGGTAGTAGACCGTGGCGCCCGCGACCGCCGCCGTGATCGTGTAGTCCGTCTGGTACGTGCTGTCGGCGATGTTCGACATCGGGATGACGTTGGTGAGCGAGCCCGAGGTCGTGCCCCAGTTGCAGCTCACGGACGTGATCGCGCCGGCCGTGTCCACGACCGAGGCGAAGACGTGCACCGGATCGCCCGCCGCGGGCGCGGCCGGGCTGGTCACGACGTTCGCGATGACCGGACCCGGCGGCGGCGGCGCGGAGCCGTTGTGCGTGCCCGGGCTCGCCTGCGTCACCGTGGTGACCGCCGTGAAGGTCCATTCGGTCGCGACGTAGCTGGGGCTGCCCGCCGTCACGCTGGCGTTGCGCACCAGGTCGCCATCGGTGAACACCTGGCCGGGCACGTTGATGAGATCCACGATCACGTTGCCGGGCGCGACGAGCTTGGCGCCGTCGCCGACCTTGCCGTTCCAGTTGAAGTAGCCGGCGGTGCCCCACTGCGCACTGGTGTAATCCACCTGGAACACGGTGTTGGTCTGCGAGCAGCCGCACACACGGGCCTGCCCGGCGGGGATCGTGCCCGAGAGGGCCCACGTGGTGACGTCGGCGCCGTTGGCGATGGCGACCACGGACCAACCGGTCAGATCCACCGCGCCCGGTCCGACGTTGTAGATCTCGATGAAGCGATCGGTCTTGGCGGCGGGCGTCGAGGTGTAACCGTTCAGCGGGTCGCACAGTTCGGACAGGATGACACCGGCACGCGCGGGGACGACGGCCACCGCGAGGGTCATCAGGGCGGCCACACACCACAGGATGGACTTACGCAAGACGGGGGCGCACCTTTCGGGATAGGGGCGCTGCACGGGCGGGACGCACGCCACGGGCAACGGACAACACCCGTTCGGACACGTGACGAACGCGTGCCGGACGGGAACGGGGTGGGATGATTCTAGCCCCCGGGCATGCGTTGCCGAAAGACTTTGTTCGCCAGCGGCCCTCGCACGCCGTCGGGCCGTCCCGTGGGCCTCAACCCGCCCCCGGACCAATCCCGACCGCCGGTACGGGGCCACTCGGTCCAGCACGCGCTCGCGTGCATTCCGGTGCTGCATCCCGGGGTCGCTCCGGGCTACCTTGCCCCCCATGCTCACCACTCCGACCCGCCGCACCCCGACCGTACTGCTCGTCGCGTTGACCCTTGCGACCGTGCTCTCACGCCCCGCGACAGGGGCCCCGATCCACACCAGCTACTTGTGGCACATGCACCAGCCGATCTACTGGCCCGAACGCAGCACCTGGACCGGCGTGGGCTACGAGACCGCGAACGAGACCATGGCGCTGGGGCACAGCCAGAGCGACCTGTTCTCGATCTTCAACAAGGACGATCGCGTCCACGACTATCAGGACTATCCGCGCTCGGCGATCCAGTCGATCCTCGACCAGCCGGACGCCGGTGCGCAGGTCTCGTTCGCGGGCTCGCTCATCCAGAACCTGAACAGCCTCGGCGCGGCCGGCTGGAACGGCGGGCGCTACGGCGCGTCCTGGTGGCAGTCCTACCGGGACGCGATGGCGTGGACCACGTCGGGCGGCCGGCGCCGACTCGACCCGGTGATCGTGTCCATGCACCACCCGATCAACCCGCTCTGCGACGAGACCGTGTTCCGGCGCATGCTGCAGGCGCAGAAGGCGGCCATGATCGGCGCGTGGGGCCCGTCGGGCGCCTCGTCGAAGGGCTTCTTCCCCGCCGAGATGTGCTTCAGCGAGCGATTGATCCCGGTGCTGCGTCAGGAGGGCATCGAGTGGAGCATCGTGCCCGACGTGCACCTGTCGCGCGCGTGCGCCAACTACCCGGCGGCCGCGAACCTCGACAACTGCGACCCGCCCAATCGCGCCGATCTGCAGAACCCGGCGCAGGCGTACTACAACACGCAGTCCATTTCGCGCGGCGTGACGACGCGCATCGCGATCCCGTTCGCCATGCAGCCGCACACCGCGCAGTGGATCGACCCCGTCACCGGCGCGGCGAGCAAGCTCACCGTGGTACCGGCCTCGAACGCGATGAGCTGGAACGAGGGCTACGGCCTGTACGGCACGGGTGAGATCGACGCCATCGCGGCGCGCAACGACCCGGCCAAGCCGATGCTCGCGCTGTTCGCGCACGACGGTGACAACGACTGGGCCGGCGGCAACAGCTACTTCCTGCAGAACGTCGACCAGTTCTGCGCGCAGGCCGCGGGCAAGGGCTACGAGCCCACGACGATCGCCGAGTTCCTGGCCGATCACCCGGTGGACACGACCGACGTCGTGCACGTCGAGGACGGCGGCTGGGTCAACGCCGATGGCGACTTCGGCTCGCCGCAGTTCATCAACTGGAACTGGCCGCTCGTCAACGCCTCGGGGCAGTTCGACATCGCCAACGGCTGGGCCGAGGACGAGCGCAACTGGGCGGTGCTCACCGCCGCGACGAATCGCGTGATCACCGCCGAGCAGATGACGGGCGTCACCCCGGTGGCGAGCCGCATCGCCGACCCCACGCTCGCGGGCACCACCGCGGTCGAGAAGGCGTGGCACTACCTGCTCGTGGGGCACGAGAGCGGCTACATGTACTACGGCACGTCGCTCGACTTCGAGGTCAAAGCGAGCATCGCTTCGAACCGCGCGGTCGAGGCGGTGGCCGGCGTGCTCGCGAGCGGCACGGATCAGACGGCGCCCACGGTGTGGCTGCCGCAGCGCCTGCCGTGGAACCCGGGCGGCAAGGGCGGCGGCTCGCTGTGGAAGTACCCGGGCGGTGCGGGCGCCGACATGACGCAGGACTTCTGGGTGTGGACGTTCGCGTACGACGTGAGCGGCGTGGACACGGTCGTGCTCAAGTACCGTCTCGACGTGGACGGCCAGAACCCGATCGGCTCGACGCAGAACGAGACGTTCGCGGGGGGCGCCGAGGTGGGCGCGTGGCAGACGGCGGCCATGACGCGCCGCGCCTTCCCCACCGGCAACGTGCTCAACGACCCGAGCATCAACTTCACGGTGCTGCCGCAGTACATGTCGGAGCAGTTCAGCGCGCACGTGACCGGACTCACGGACAAGCTCGTGGACTACTACGTCGAGGCGCGCGATCGGTTGGGCAACGTGCGCACGAGTCCCATCCAGCACGTCTACGTCGGCACCGGCACCGCGACCGGCGGTGGCGGTGGCGCGACGGGCAGCGGCGGGCCCGCGGTGCGCTGGACGCCGCCCACGCCGGCCGCCGGCGGCACGGTGACGATCTCGTACGACGCGGTGCCGGGCTCGCTGCCGGACGCCACCAGCCCCGTGCGCATCCACATCGGGCACAGCAGCTGGACCAACGTCATCACGCCCGACCCGGCCATGACGTGGAACGCGGACAGCCTGCGCTGGTACTACACCTACACGATCCCCAACAACGCGACGCAGGTGGACTTCGTGTTCAACAACGGCGCGGGCGTGTGGGACAACAACGGCGGCGCGGACTGGCACGTGTCGGTCTCGAATCCGTGCACCTCGACGCCGCCCTTCACCATGGACGGCACGCTCGATGCCGGCGTGTCCGCGGTGGCGACGTGCGGCGGCCAGAGCCTGTACGCCAAGTACGACGGCCGCTGGCTGTACGTGGCGGGACCGCCGGTGGCCTCGACCACGAACCTCGACCACTTCCTGCTGGTGGCCCGCCCCACCACGACGGGCTCGCGCACCGCGCCGTGGGGCAAGGCCGGCACGACCGCGACGTGGGACGCGTTCCTGGCGAGCGAGAACGACAACACGTTCTACAACTGGTTCGACCCGGCCGAAGCGCAGGTCAACGCGACCACGCATCGCAAGGCGGTCGGCGCGGTGCTCGAGGCGTGCCTCGACCTGCAGTGCGCGTACGGCACGGCACCGTCGAGCGTGAAGGTGGCGTTCGCGGGCTACGGCACCGCGAACGGTGGCGCGCTGTCGCTGCAGATCCCGTGCGGCAACGGCGACGGCAATCTGGACGCGGCCGAGTGGTTCACGGTGAGCTCGCCCCTGCTCGACGCGGGCGACGGGCCGAAGCCGCGTCCGGGTGTGGCGTTGGCGCTGCGCGCGACGAACCCGGTCCGCCGCACGCTCGAAGCGACCCTCGTGCTCGAGAGCGAGCGCGAGGCGAGCGTCGAGGTGCTCGACGTCAATGGTCGCCGCGTGGCGCAGCTGTTCGACGGACTCGCGTCGGGCTCGCGAGCGCTGCGACTCGACACGCGCGCGCAGGGCTTGTCCGCCGGCGTGTACTTCCTCGTGGCGCGCAGCGGGGCCGAGCACGTGACGCGCCGGGTGGTCGTGCTCGAGTAGCGCCCCCGCGTCACCGAACGCAGACGAGGCCGGGGAGCGCATCGCTCACCGGCCTCGTGTGCATCACCTACCTTTGGACGTCAGACGGGTGCGCGCTCCACACGCGTCATGACCCCCATGGTGAAGCGCACCGCGACGCGATCACCGACCTCCAGATCGGCGGGACAGTCCATGGCGCTGATGCGACCGGTCATGGTGGGGGCACCGTCGCCCTCGACCGCGACCGCGAGGTCGATGTAACGGTCACCGTGCAGGTCCACCCCGCGCACGCTGGCGACGACGCCGGTACGGGTCTGCGGCAGCAGGAAGCTCATGGGGTCCCCTGGGGTGCGAGTGGCAGCGACGCGGCGGCGCGGTCGCGCAGTTCGCGCAGGAGCAGGTCGTCGGGTCGCGCCGCGATCGCCTGATCCGCGTAATCCACGGCCGCCGCCGCGAAGCCGCTCGCGAGCAGCGCCTGGAGGATCCGCCGATGCGCCTCGGGGTACGTGCCCATCTCGACGAGGCGTGCGTCCGAGCGCGACATGAAGCACCGCCACCCGTCGTGCGCGGCATCGAAATCGTGCACGAACGCGACCGACTCGGCCGCCGGCACCAGCGCGCGCAGCGACGCCCCGCCGTCGAGCACGGCCTCGAGCTCGTAGCGCTTGAAGCTCGCGCCCTCGCGGAAGCGCCCCGTGCCCAGGTCGAGCGCGCCCGAGATCGACGCGGGGATCAGGATCACGACCTTCGCGGGCGTGCCGCCCAACGCGCGGCGCACGTCCTCGGTGCTGCCGGCGGCGATGCGCGACTTGCGCA
>CAZZLY010000042.1:0-7006 GCA_964655175.1 uncultured bacterium | reverse complement strand
TCCACGAGGTCCACGGTCCAACCGAACAGACGCGCCACGTTCTCGGCGAGGTTGGCACCGAACGACACCGTGTACGCCTGGCCACCCAGTCGCCCACTCGCGATGCCCGACACCAGCAACGCCACACCCGCGAGCGCACCCACGCCGAGCACGGGCGCCATGCGCCGCAGTCGCGTCCCCCACGACGAGCCGCTCGTGTCCACGAGCACCCACGCGAACGGCACCAGGAACACGCTCTCCTTGGCCGAGACCGCGAGCAGCACGGACACGACGGCGAGCGCGAGCCGGCCGACCTCGGACGCGAAGCGGATCGCGAGCAGGGTGAACGTGAGCGCGAGCAGTTCGCCGATCGACGTGACGGCGAGCAGCGCCGGGAAGTGCAGTCGCGAGAGCGCGAATCCGGCCGAGCCCAGGAACGCCGCGACCTCGCTCGCGCCCGCACGACGGAGCAGACGCTGCAGCAGCACGGCGTTCACGACGTGCAGCGCCAGACTCATCACGTGGTACGGGTACGGCTCGTGCCCCCACATGGGGACGACCACGCGGAACCACGCCCAGCCCGAGAGCCAACGCCAGAGCGTGACGGGCCACGGTCGCAGCCCCTCGGCCTGCTGGAACAGGATCAGATCGTCGAGCGCGAACGACTCGTGCAGCACGTTGCGATGCACGAGGCACGTGACCGCGACGAGCACGAGCACGACGAGCCACGGCGCGGGCGCGAAGGCCGCACCGGTGGGCGTCGGTGTACTGCGGGACTTGGGAGCGTTCGCCATGACGCGGGAGTATGCCACCGCGCACTAGTGCGCGGGCAAGTCCCCCACCGCGTCCTCGCGGCGGTAGCGCCGTAGCGCCGGGGTGCGCGCCGCGATCCACGCCACGGCGGCCACGCAGCCCAGCCCGCCCGTGACCACGCTCGTCACGACGCCGAACCGCTGCGCCACGAGGCCGGCCTCGAGTTCGCCCAGCTGCGGCCCGCCCATGAAGAAGATCATGTTGACGCTGGTCATGCGACCGCGGATGTGATCCGGCGTGGCGAGCTGCCGGATGATGTTGCGGATGACCATGCTCACGTTATCGGCGGCCCCGGTGGCGGCGAGGCACAGGAACGCGACCGTGAAGTCGCGCGTCAGTCCGAACGCGATCGTCGCCAGGCCATAGGCGACCACCGCCCACAGCAGCACCGCCCCGCGGCGGCGGATGCGCCCCGCGATGGGCGTCATCACGAGCCCGGCGATCGCCGCACCCGCACTGGGTGCGGCTGAGAGCCAACCGTAGCCCTGGGCGCCCACGTGGAGCAGGTCGGTCGCCACCATGGGCAGCAACGCCATGGCCGAGGCGAAGAACGTGGCGAAGAAGTCGAGCAGCATGGTGCTGCGGATGAGCGGCGTGCGGAACACGAACTCCAGCCCCTCGCGCGCGGCCGCCCACGAGACCTCGGGGCGCTGCTCGTGCGCGGGCTCGGGCACGTCGCGCATGGCGAGGATGGCGGCGATGACGCACAGGAACGAGAGCGCGTTGACGACGTAGCACCACGCCACGCCGTGCGTCGCGATCACGAGACCGCCGGCGGCGGGGCCCGCGACCGCCGCGAACTGGAACATGATCGTCATGAGGCCGATCGCGTTGGGCAGATGCTCGCGCGGCACGAGCGTGGCGGTGAGCGACTGCCGCGCGGGTCCGTCGAAGGTGCCGAACGCGGCCGACAACGCGGCGAGCGCGTAGACGGGCCAGAGATGATGCACGCCCGCGAACTCGAGCGCGGCCAGGCCCGCGGCACATGCGGCCATGCCGAGTTGCGTCACGAGCATGAGCCGACGGCGGTCCATCGCATCGGCCACGACGCCGGAGATCAGCGAGAACACGATGATCGGCAGGATGCGCACGAGCCCCACCATTCCCAGCGCGACGCCGCGACGCTCGGGCTCAACCAGCGTCGCCACGTGCCACAGGAGCGCCGTGTTCTGCATCATGGAGCCGGCCATGGACACCAACTGCCCGCCCCAGAGCAGGCGGAAGTTGCGGTGCTGCAGGGCGACGACGGGCGACTCGGGCATGGGACTCCGGGGCGATTCGGGATCGGATGGCGCGGAACGGACGCGCGACGGTAGCATACGCCCATGACCACGCCCGATCGCTCCACCCCGCCCCGCGCCTGGCGCGTCCGACGTCTGGTGCTCGCCCTGTTGCTGCTCCTATCGGCCCGACCGTCGCAGGCGGCCGTCGTGAAGGCGCTCGCGGTGGGCGACACGCTGCCGCCGCTGATCGGCCACTACCTGAACGGGCGCGACGCATCGGTGCCACAGGACTCGCGGGGCAAGCGTGCGTTCCTGGCGCTGGGCTTCACGTACAAGTCGCGTTATCAGGTCGAGCCGTGGGCCGAGCATTTCCGCAAGGTGCACGGCGCCACGAGCACGATCACGTCGTACGAGGTGCCGGTCATGGGCGGCATGGCGCGCATCGCCCGGCCGATGATCGACAGCGGCATGCGCAAGGGCACGCCGGCCGAACTGCACGAGAACGTGATCACCGTGTGGCAGGAGGCCGGCGAATGGAAGAAGCGCATGAGCATGCGCGACCCCGACGCGGCCCACTGCGTGCTGATCGACGGCGCGGGGATCGTTCGCTGGCTACACGCGGGCCCCATGACCGACGAGGCCTGGGCCTCGCTCGAGCGCGCCCTCGCCACGACGGAGTGAGGTGCGTCGCTAGGCGGTCGGCGTCTCGAGCCCGCGCCGCGTGAGCAGGTAGACCGCGAAGCTGGCGAGCCAGTGCGTGCCCATCCAGTCCGTGCCCTCGCGCACCGCCGCGAGCCCCGCCTGCGCGTGACGCGCCGCCGAGCGCTCGAGCAACGAGTAGTACTCGTGCCCCACCGGCAGCGCCGAGACCACGCCCTCGAGCATCCAGGCGCGCGACAGATTGAGT
This sequence comes from uncultured bacterium, assembly GCA_964655175.1. GTDB lineage: Bacteria > Eisenbacteria > RBG-16-71-46 > RBG-16-71-46 > RBG-16-71-46 > JAIOPA01. The sequence continues at coordinate 4,084 of CAZZLY010000042.1, read as the reverse complement.
CCGTCCAGGTGCGCGAACTTGCCGTCGCTGCGATCGGGCGGCGTCACGGGCTCGAGCCAACGCGCGACGCGCTCGTCGCTCGACTCGGGCAGGTAGCGATGCAACCAGCCCGTGTACTCGGTGCGCGTCATGACGCGCCGCATGAGGTCGGCCGCACCCAGCACCGGTGACAGGAAGTCCTGCCCCGAGGGCTCGTACGCGATCGGTGCGTCCGTGTCGGCGCGATACAGTCGGCGCGCCTGATCGGTGAGCGCCGCCTCGACGGGCTCGTTCGCGGTGGCGCGGGCCCAGTCGAGTGCGAGCCCGAACGCGAACGCGCTCTGCGCGTGCTCGCCCGACCTCACCGGCCACGGCAGCCGCCCCGCCCACGACACCAGACGTTCGATCGCGAGCGACTCGAGCGGCTCGAGCCACGCGGCCCAGTCGCGCGCGCGCTCGGCATCCACGCCGCCGTCGTGCGCGAGACCGCGCAGTTCGGCCGCCAGCTGCAGCACCCACGCGAGCCCGTAGGGACGCTCGAAGCCCGGGCGCGCCGCAACGAAGGCGTGCTCGGCCGCGAGCGTCTCGCGCGTGAGCGTGACCGCCAGGGCGGCACGAGCCTCGTCGGCCCAGTCCGCGTGCGGCGCCAGACGCAACGCGCGCACGAGCGTCCAGTGACCGTGCACCGCCGAATGCCAGTCGTAGCTGCCCCAGAACGCGGGCGTCGTCTGACGCGGCGTGCCGATCGCGCCCGGGCCGGTCATGGACAGCACCAGCACCGCGGGATACTCGCGATGGATCGCCTCGCGGGCCTGAGCGACGAACGGAGCGAGCGTGAGCGCGGCGGCTTCCATGCGAGGGTTCCTCGATCGGGCGGACGGAAAGGGGACGTGGTCCGCGGCACCGCGCGTCCACGCGGGCCCGGAACCGCGACGCGCGGCAGTCTAGACAGCCGCGAGCGCGCCTGCACAGCGCCCTCGCTACGCGACGCATTCACAGCACTTTATCGGCACGGCCTCGCGTGCTGCACGAGACCTCCGTTCGGATCGGGTCCGGGCGGCCCTCTCCCCCGGGCCGGCCGCATCAAGCAGAGTGCACGAGTGGCCGATAACCGCGGCGCACCCGCGGACAACCCGTCCGCGGGTCCACCGTGTTGCCTGAGAGGCCGACGTGAAGAGTGCCGCCCACATCCCCGCCATGAACCACGCCCCCGAGGGATTCGACCTCGAGCGCGACCTGCCGTCGGGGTTCGCGGCCTTCTATCGAGCGCTGCACGCGGCGTTCACGCCCCGGCAGCAGGCGCTCGCCACCGCACGCATCGCGCGACTGCGCCGGGCGCACGAGCACGGCGAGTTGCCGGACCACCTCTCGCCCTCGATCGCGACCACGGGCGACTGGCGCATCACCGTGCCCGAGTGGTGCCGCGACCAGCGCAATCAGATGACCGGGCCCGCCGACGAGGCCGAGCTCGTGGTGAAGATGCTCAACTCGGGCGCGCCCGGCGTGATGCTGGACCTCGAGGACTCGATGGCCAACGCGTGGCCCAATCTCATGCGCGGTGTGGCCAACATCCACGCCGCGCTCGCGGGCACGCTCACCTACCACGACGCCAAGCGCGATCGCACGGTGGGCATCACGGCCTCGAAGGTGGCGATCTGGAGTCGCGTACGTGGACTGCACCTGTCGCAGGCCGGCGTGATCCCGGGCGAGGTCACGAGCGCGTCGCTGTTCGACCTCGCGCTCCTGGCGTACTCGCTCGACGCCGCCACGCTCAAGCATCCGTTCGCGGTGTACATCCCCAAGAGCGAGTCGGCCGAGGAGGCGCGCTGGTGGGCCGACGTGTTCCAGGCGGTGGCCGCCGCCAAGGGCTGGCCGCGCGACTTCATCCGCTGCATGGCGCTCGTGGAGTCGCATCCGCTCGCCTATCAGATGGAGGAGTTCCTCTACGAGCTGCGCGAGCACATCGTGGGGCTCAACCTGGGCCGCTGGGACTACATGGCGAGCCTGATCCACTGGAACCTGCGCGATCGCCACTGGGTGCTGCCCGACCGCAACACGATCCCGCACGACGTGCCGTTCTTCCAGCGCCTGCGCCATCTGCTGGTGGACATCTGCCACCGCCGCGGTGCACTGGCGATCGGTGGCATGACCGCGTTGTACCCCAGCCGCACCGACGCCGAGCTCAACGCGCGCGCGCTGGCGACGCTCGAGAAGGACAAGCGCAACGAGGCCGCGTGCTTCATGGACGGCGCCTGGACCGGGCACCCCGACCAGAACGCCATCGCGGTGGCGCAGTTCCCCGAGCCGAACCAGTTGCACTCCCGCATGCCCGACGTGGACCGCTACCCCGACCTGCGGCCGGCCCCGATCGGCGTGGGCAGCATCACGCTGGGGGGCACGCGCTCGGCGGTGCGCACCGTGATCCGTTATCGCAACGGCGTGCTGCACGGCAAGGGCGCCAGTCTGCTGGACGGTTACATGGAGGACCTGGCGACCGATCGCATCTACCGCCTCATGATCGCGCAGCGTCTGCTGCACCGCGACCACCTCGCGATCACCGACGGCGATGGGCACCCGATCATGCACGACGACGCGCTGGTGGCCCGCTGCTTCGACGAGGCGCTCACCATGCTGGTCGCCGAACTGCCGATCGGTCGCGACCCCGGTGACGAACAGACCCTGCACGAAGCCGCGCAGCAGAGCCGACTCATGATCGAGCACGGGTTCTGCGACCCCGTTTAGAACCTTCCCGAACCCGAAGCCCCAGCACGCACGACGCCTTCGACCACTCGCCCGGTCATGACGGGCACCCACGAGGACTCCCACGATGAGCAAGCCGATGACCGCCGCCGAGATGACGCAGTCCTGGGCGAACGACGCCCGCTGGCAGGGCGTGACGCGTCGCTACCGCGCCGAGGACGTGCTGCGCGTGCGCGGCACCGTGCACGTGGAGCACTCGCTCGCGCGCCTGGGTGCCGAGCGGCTGTGGGCCGACCTGCAGGGCGCCGAGCCGGTGCGTGCCCTCGGCGCGCTCACGGGCAACCAGGCCGTCGAGATGGTGAGCGCGGGTCTGCGCGCGATCTACCTGTCGGGCTGGCAGGTGGCGGCGGATGCGAACACCGCGGGCCAGATGTACCCCGACCAGAGCCTCTACCCCGCCGACTCGGTGCCCTACGTGGTGCGTCGCATCAACAACGCGCTGCAGCGCGCCGACCAGATCGCGCACCTCGAGGGCAAGGCCGGCCGCAACTGGATGGCGCCCATCGTGGCCGACGCCGAAGCCGGGTTCGGTGGTGACCTGAACGCCTACGAGCTCATGCGCGGCATGATCGAGGCCGGTGCCGCCGGCGTGCACTTCGAGGACCAGCTGGCGAGCGCCAAGAAGTGCGGCCATCTGGGTGGCAAGGTGCTCGTGCCCACGCGCGAGTTCATCCAGAAGCTCGTCGCCGCGCGGCTCGCGGCCGACGTGCTGGACGTACCCACCGTGCTCGTGGCGCGCACCGATGCGCATTCGGCCAACCTGCTCACGAGCGACATCGACCCGCGCGATCACCGGTGGATCACCGGCGAGCGCACCGCCGAGGGCTTCTACCGCATCAAGAACGGCCTCGCCATGGCGATCGACCGCGGACTCGCCTACGCGCCCCACGCCGACCTCGTGTGGTGCGAGACCAGCACGCCGGACCTCGCGGAAGCCAAGGAGTTCGCCGAGGGCATCCACGCCAAGTTCCCGGGCAAGAAGCTGGCGTACAACTGCTCGCCGAGCTTCAACTGGTCCAAGAAGCTGGACGCCGCCACGATCGCCAAGTTCCAGCGCGAGCTGGGCGCCATGGGCTACGCGTTCCAGTTCGTCACGCTGGCGGGCTTCCACGCGCTCAATCTGAGCATGTTCGAGCTGGCGAGCGGCTACCGCGACCGCGGCATGAGCGCGTACTCGAAGCTCCAGGACCGGGAGTTCGAACTGGCGGCCTCGGACGGCTACGCCGCCGTGAAGCACCAGAGCTTCGTGGGCACCGGCTGGTTCGACGCGCTGCAGGAGGTCATCTCGGGCGGCGAGTCGGCCACCAAGGCGCTCGCGGACTCGACCGAGAAGGACCAGTTCTAG
>CAZZLY010000041.1:0-22138 GCA_964655175.1 uncultured bacterium | reverse complement strand
TCAGTACGCCACGACCGTCCGCAGGCCGAACAGGGTGGCGGTGCGGCGCGAGGCGTCGGCGCCCGGGTTGCGCACGATCTGCACGTCGGGCTGCAGCATGAGCCACGGCGTCACCTTGGCCTGCCAGGTGAGCTCCCACGCGATCTCGGAGGCGGGCGAGCCACCGTGCTCGACCATGTCGAGGCGCGAGTCGGTGCCGTGTGAGGCCATCGCCACGCCCAGCGCCACGCGGTCGCCGGCGCGGAACGGCACCCAGCCGTCGCCCACGAGGCCGCCCGCGAACAGCGAGCCCACCGTGTTGACGCGGGCGTCGGCGACGCCCGTGCGCGCATAGCCGCTCAGACGACGCGCGCCCTCGCGCCACACCGTGCCCTCGACGAACGCGTACACGCCGCGGTTGCCGCGGATCGAGACCGGCGCGCCGGTCGCGTCCACGTCGCACAGATGATCGAACGCGTTGGTGAACCGCCAGACCCCCGCCGCCGCACGCAGGCGACGCACGCCCGCGTCGTCGGCCGGGCTCGCCCAACCCCATTCGGTGGCGAGCAGCGCACCATCGTCGCGCGACAGGTGGACGTGCGTGCCGTACGGGTTGCCGGGCTCGCCCGGGACGCCGTCGGCGACCATCGCGAGCCCATAGGTCCCGTTGCCGGCCTCGTATCGCACGCGCGCGGTGAGCGACGTGGTCGGGAAGATGGACGGGCCGTTGAGGCCCGCCTGCGACCACTCGCGGCCGATGCCGTGCGAGCTGTTGAGGAACGGCTTGGCGTTGTCCTTGGCGTCGAACTCGCTGTTCACGTTGTACAGACCCGCGCGCACCGAGACGTGCTCGCCGAACGATTGATCGAGCCAGGCCTCGAACAGCTTGGTGGTGCTCGGCGCGTCGATGTTGCTCACCGCCTGCAGGTCACCGGCGTACTCGCTGGGGCTGCCGCCGCCGTTGCGCAGCACGTACACGAACATCTGCGCACCCGGCCAACCCACGAGCTTGTCCGCGTCGAGCGTGAGCTGCAGGTCCTCGTTGTCGAGCTGCGCGGTGCCGCAGTCGGTGCCACCGCTCACGTTGCGCATGATCTCGGTGGTGGTCACGAACGCGAGGCTCACGCCGCGCTCCTCGAGCCGGGAGCGCGCGCCGTTCCAATCGCCGGTGAGGGTGCTGCGCGTGGCGAGCGAACCGCTCTCGGCGTGCGCGAGCGTGGCGACGAGCAACAGGAACGCGAAGCAGGAACGGCGTGCGAACGCTGACGACATGGGTGGGTCCTCCAGGGAGACGTCCGGATGGGGGAGGCTCCGGGGGATCACGGGAGGTTTCGGCAGTCCGACGCGCGACCTGAGTGGGGGCGCGAACGATCGCGGCCGTCAGCGTGCAGCCTGCAACACGCGGCGGGCGACGGAGGCCGACCGGTCCCATGACCGCGCGCGCGGTGCGGCGGTCGCGGCGACCACTCGGGGCGTGCGCCCGGTGGGGGACTCAGCCGCGGACGTTGAGCGATTCGATCAGCGCGAGCCCGGCACGCTTGACGCGGATGCGCCACACGAGGTGCGACAGCCCCACCGCGGCGTACAGGATCACGAGCGGCTCGATGGGCACGCGCATGCGCAGCGCACCCCAGTAGAGCGTCGTCCCCAGCGTGAACAGTGCGATCACGTGCAGCGGCAGCAACTGGAACAGTCGCCGGCTGCCGCGCACCGTGCGATACAGGCCGAACGCGGCGAGCGGCCACATGAGGCACGACCACACGAACAGCGGATCGACCGCACGCAGCAGGGCCGAGAGTCCGGCGCGTCCGCTGAACCAGTCACCGGTGGACGGCGTGAACGCGTTCCAGCGCCACAGACGCGCCACCTTCGCCACCGCCACCGCCGGCCACTCCCGTACATGCGCCGCGAGGAACGCCCACGCCTCTCGTCCGGCCGCACGGTCCACCTGCACCTCGGACAGGTCCTTGTAGCGCGTCGCCCACGGTTCGGTGGTGAGCACGGCGATCGCACCGCCACGCTGCGCCTCGTCCTGCCAGACGAGCGCGTTGTTGGAGTCGAGCAGCGAGCGGCCGCCGCCGGTCGTGACGGGCACGAACGCGTTCAGCGCGACCGCGTTGCGGATCGTCCAGGGGGTGATGACCATGACCATGCCCACGAACAGCAGTGCCACCTGCCGCACGCGCTCACGCGGCGACAGCATGAACTCGAGTGGCGTCCACGCCCACAACGCCACCACCAGCGGCAGCGGCAGGGCGGTCGGACGCGTGAGCACGGTCAGTCCCCACAGGAAACCGGCGCCGAGCGCGAGCCCCGCGCGCGGGGTCTTGAGCCACGAGACCGAACCCATGAGCGCGGTGAGCAGCATGACGCTGAAGAGCGGCTCGGTCATGACGTAGCCCGAGAAGAACACGAGCAGCGGATGGCCCACCGCCAGCCAACCGGCCGTGGTGCCCACCGAAGGGCCGAACATGGCGTTGCCCAGACGCCGCACGAGCGGCGGGACGAGCGCGCCGATGACGCACATGAGCAGCACGGCGGCCAGGAACGAGTGACCCACGACGCGGTAGAGCAGGCTCAGCGTGAACGGCAGGGCGGGCGGCACGAACGCGGTCGGGTAGAACGCACCGTTCGCCTCGAGCTGATAGCCCATCGCGCGCGCGAGGTTCCACGCCACGGTGTCGTAGGTGATGGAATCCGATGAGGGCTGCGGCGACGCGCCGTGGATGACGAGCGCGTACGCGGCCCGCAGCACGAGCGCGACCACGAACATGGCGATCGCCTCGCCCGCCGGGGGCGTGAACGGGATGGGCCGGCCGGGATGGCGCGGCGACGAACCGGAGGCGCGCTTGATCATGACGTCGAGCATATCAGTCCGTGTGCCGGACCCGGCAACGGAGAATGCTCCGAAGGTCGTGTGCACGTCGCGCAAGGTGCCCATCACTGAACATCGTCCGCTTGCGCGCTGCACGGCAGCGAACCGATGCGCGAGGCATGGGGCGAATCGCCCGCATCGCGCCGAGCCGCGTGGATATTGAGCGGAACCGACATCGTTCGATGACGGCCGACGATTGGCCCTGGGTTTGCACAGGGTGAACGGTGAGCCGAGACGGACCGGGCATCCCGCCCCGCGGCAGAGGTGCCGCAGGCGGGAGGGTGCGGTCGCCGGGCTCGAGGAGACCACCGAGCATGGATCACCACATCCCCAAACGGCGTGTCCCGATCACGTTCTGGTGCGCCGATCGCGGGGAGGCCCATGGCCAGATCTTCCTCGACCTCGACCCGACGGGCGGTCGTCACCGTACGGTCCTCGCCTGGCTCAATTCACCGTCGCGCTTCATTCCTGTGGCCATGGATCCGGACGGCCGGATCGAGCTCGTCCTTCGTTCGCGATGGCTGAGGCTCGTGCCGGGTCCCGACGTGGCGCAGAGCGACGTGTTCGCGCACGGCATGTCGCCGTGGCGTGAGGAGGATGCCGAGGTATGGCTGACCGACGGCAGTTCCATGGTTGGACGTGTCCGGATGCCCCTGGAAAGACCCACGCAGCGTCTCTCCGATTTCCTCAATCGGCTGGGGAGCGACTGGTTCGTGCTGCGGCAGGGTCCGGTCACGCAGCTGGTGAACGGTGCGGCGGTGGTTCGAGTGGCTCCGATCCCCGCCGACGTCGCACCCCGCACTTCCCGAGATTCCCGGACGCGTGAGGGTGTGACCACGGGTTGAACCCCGCGCCGTGAGGCGCACCTCGATCCCGCCGCGTGCGGGACTCCCGGGTCCCTCGTGACCCGATCGCTCACGACCCGCCGGCCCTCGCGCCGGCGGGTCGTCGCATTGCCGCGCTCGCGCGCACGCACTACCGTGGTCGCATGAGCGTTCTCCGTGTCGCCTTCGTGCAGGGTCGGCCGAGCTTCGGTCGCCCGGTCCACAACCTCGAGCTCGGTCTGTCGCTGGCCGGTCGCGTCGAGGCCGATCTCGTCGTGCTGCCCGAGCTGTGGTCGAGCGGCTACGTGTTCTCGTCGCATGCCGAGGTCGCCTCGCTCGCCGAGGACGCGCGCACCGGTGTGACCGCGCGCGTGCTCACCGCCGCCGCCCGACGCGAGAAGCGTCATTACATCGCGGGCTTCCCCGAACTCGCGAAGGGGCGCTTCTACAACAGCGCCCTGCTCGTGGGCCCCGGGGGCGTGAAGGCGGTGTACCGCAAGCTGCACCTGTTCGAGCGCGAGCGCGAGTGGTTCACGCCCGGCAACCTGCCGCTCGCGGTGCACCGCGTGGGGCCCGCGCGCGTCGGCATGCTCATCTGCTTCGACTGGCGCTTCCCCGAAGCGGCGCGCGTCCTGGCGCTCGAGGGCGCCGACGTCATCGCGCACCCGAGCAACCTCGTGTTCCCGCGTGCGCAGGAGGCCATGTGCACGCGCTCGCTCGAGAACCGCGTCTGGACGGTGACCGCCAATCGCACCGGCACCGAGACGCGACCGGGCGGGTCGGTGCCGTTCACGGGCCGCAGCCAGATCGTCGATCCCGCGGGGCAGGTCGTCGCGCGCGCCTCGCGCACGGCCGCCGTCGCCATGGCGGTGGACTGCGACCTCGCCGTCTCGCGCCGCAAGACGCTCACCGCGCTCACGCCGTTGTTCTCGAACCGCCGTCCCGAGATGTACCGCCGCCTGACCGCGCGACGCTGACGCGCCCGCGCCGAGCCGGCCACCCACGTCCCGCATCCTCGACTCTCATTCGGAGGTCCTTGTGTCCAGCCCCGCCCCGGGTTCGCGCGAGCGCGAACTGTCCGCCTTCATCGACGCCTACGTCGCCGAGAGCCGTCCCGTCGAGCTGCGCTGCAACGAGGAGTCGTGGCTGCGTGAGACGACCGGCGACCCCAAGCACGCGGACGCGGCGGGGCAGCTCGAGGCGCAGCTCAAGAAGATGCTGGCGCGTCCCGAGGCGTTCGCCACGCTCAACCGCCTGCGCGCGGACGGGCCGCTCGCCGACCCGCTGCTCGAGCGGCAACTCACGCTGCTGCATCACGCGCATCGCGGCAGCCAGTTGGCGAGCGACATGATCGATCGTCAGGTCGAACTGTCCAACGCCCTCGGCATGCGCTTCATCCAGTACCGCGCCACGCTCGACGGCGAGACGGTGAGCGACAACGCGCTCGCCGACGTGCTGCGCACCTCGGACGATTCGGCGCGGCGCCAGCGCGCGTGGGAGGCGAGCAAGCAGATCGGCGCCGAGGTCGAGGGCGACCTGCTGGCGTTGGTGCGTCTGCGCAACGAGGGGGCGCGCTCGCTCGGGTTCGACCACTACTACTCGATGGCGCTGGAACTCGACGAGATCGACGAGACCGAGCTGTTCGCGCTGTTCGACGAACTCGAGCGCGAGACCGACGCGCTGTGGCACACCTACAAGGCCGGCCTCGATGCGCGGCTCGCGCAGCGCTTCGGCGTGTCCGTGGACGCGCTGCGGCCGTGGCATTACGCGGACCCGTTCTTCCAGGAGGCGCCGGCCGCCGAGGTGAGTCTGGACGCGGCCTACGAGAAGCACGACGTCGTGGAGCTCACGAAGCGTTACTTCGCGGCCGTGGGCTTCGACATCTCGGGCATGCTCGAGCGCGCCGATCTCTACGAGCGTCCGGGCAAGTGCCAGCACGCGTTCTGCATGACCATGGACCGCGCCGACGACGTGCGCGTGCTGTGCAACGTGAAGCACAACGAGCGCTGGATGGGCACCATGCTGCACGAGTACGGGCACGCGGTGTACGACCAGCAGGTGAGTCGCGACCTGCCGTGGATCCTGCGCGGTCACGCGCACATCCTGAGCACCGAGGCGAGCGCCATGCTGTTCGGCCGTCTCGCCAAGAACCCGGTCTGGCTGCGCGAGTGGGCGCAGGCCGACCCGGCGTTCCTGCGCACGCACGAGGCCGCGATCGCCCGTGCGCTGCCCGACCAGCTGTTGGTGCAGGCGCGCTGGATGATGCTCATGGCGCACATGGAGCGCGCGGTCTATCGCGATCCCACGCAGGACCTGCGCACGCTATGGTGGGACCTCGCCGAGCGCTTCCAGTGGGTGAAGCGTCCCGAGGGTCGCCACGCCCCGGACTGGGCCGCGAAGATCCACTTCAGCATCGCGCCCGCGTACTACCACAACTACCAGCTGGGCGAGATGCTCGCCTCGCAGCTGCAGGACCACCTGCTCGAGCACGTGCTGGGCGGTGGCCCGCAGGCGTGGGACCGCTACGTGCATTCGCCCGAGGTCGCGGGCTTCCTGATCCCGAACTACTACCGTCCGGGCCGCACGTACGACTGGCGCGAGCTCACGCGACGCGCCACCGGACGACCGCTCGGTGCGGCCGCGTTCGTCAAGGACCTCGTGGGGTCGCGCCCGTCCGCGTGAGCACGTCGAGCGCTTCGTCGTCCGCGCGTCCGCTCGCGGGGCTCACCGTGCTCGATCTGTCGCGCGTGCTCGCCGGGCCGTACGCCACGCAGTTGCTCGGCGACCTGGGCGCCACGGTGTGGAAGGTCGAGCGTCCCGGAGACGGTGACGAGACGCGCGCGTGGGGGCCGCCGTTCGTGGGCGGCACCAGCGCGTACTTCCTGTCCGTCAATCGCAACAAGCGTTCGGCGGCGCTCGACTTCACCGACCCCGTGCATCGCGCGGCACTGCATCGCGCGGCCGAGCGCGCCGACGTCGTGGTCGAGAACTTCCTGCCCGGCGCGCTCGCGCCGTACGGCCTCGATGCCGCGTCGCTGCGCGCGCGTCACCCCGGGCTCGTCGTGTGCTCGATCACGGGCTACGGGCAGGACGGTCCGTACGCGACGCTGCCGGGCTACGACGCCGTGCTGCAGGGCTTCGTGGGGCTGCAGAGCGTGACCGGCCCGCCCGAGGCCGGCTACAAGGTGGGGGTGGCGCTCATCGACGTGCTCACCGGCGCGCACGCCGCGGCGGCCATCCTCGCTGGTTTGGTCGGCAAGCTGCGCACCGGCGAGGGCTCGCACGTGGACGTCGCGCTCGCCGAGGTGGGGGTGCACGCGCTCGTCAACGTGGCGCAGTCGGCGCTCTCGACCGGGGCGCCCGCGCGCCGGCACGGCAACGCCCATCCGACGATCGTGCCCTATCAGACGTTCGCGGCCGTCGACGCGCCGTTCGTGCTGGCGGTGGGCAACGACGCCCAGTGGGCGCGCGTCTGCGAGGCGCTGGGGGCGCCCGAACGGGCGGCCGACTGGGCGCGGAACCCCGACCGGGTCCTGCACCGGGCCGAGGTCGTGGGCTGGCTCGCCGGGCGGTTCGCGACCGCGCCGCGGGCGCACTGGATCGAGCGGTTCCGCGCGGCCGGCGTGCCCGTGGGGCCCGTTCGCGAGGTCCACGAGGCCGTGGCCGACCCGGCGTTGACGGAACGCGGGCTGGTCGCGCCGCACCCCCTGCCGGACGGGACCACGACCCCGCTCATGGCCCTGCCGTGGGTGGTGGACGGGACCCGGCCGCCGGTGGTCCCGCCGCCGGTCACCCTGGGTGGGGACACGGCCGCGTTCCTCGAGGCGTTCGGGGGCTGAGAGGTGCGGTTCCGGGCGGTGGCGACCGATACTCCGGGAGCCCCCCCTCGGCGCGCTGCACCGCGTTGCAGGCCTCGCGGCGCGGTGCGATTATCCGCGCATCCGCTCACCGATTCCCGTTCCATCCGGAACGTCCAGATCCGATTCCCCCCGTAAGGAGTCCCCATGTCCACCTCTTCCGATACCAAGCCGCGCGGCCTGGACGGAGTGGTCGCCGCACAGACGCGGATGAGCCACGTCGATGGTCAGAACGGCGTGCTCATCATCGGCGGTTACGAGCTCAAGGAACTCGCCGGGAAGGTCACGTTCGAGGAGGCCGCCCATCTGCTGTGGAAGGGCCGCCTGCCGTCTCCCGAGGAGAAGGCCGAACTGACCGCCGCGATCGCCTCGCAGCGCGCGCTGCCCGACGTCACGATGAACATCGTGCGCGAGGCGGCCAAGAAGGGTGCGCCGCCGATCGACACGCTGCGCATGGCGTGCGCCACGCTGTCGCTCGACCTGCAGAACCCCAACGCGATCACGCCCGAAGCCGATTTCGAGAACGCCAAGCTGCTCGTGGCCAAGTTCCCGACGATCGTCGCCGCGCACACGCGCATCCAGGCGGGGCAGGAGCCCATCGCGCCGCGCAGCGACCTCTCGCTCGCCGCGAACTTCCTGTACATGGTGTTCGGCAAGGAGCCGGATCCCATCGCCGCCAAGGCCCTCGACACGTACTGGGTCACGGTGATCGATCACGGCATGAACGCGTCCACGTTCACGGGTCGCGTCATCGCCAGCACGCGCTCGGACATGGTCAGCGCGGTCACGGGTGCCATCGGCGCCATGAAGGGCCCGCTGCACGGCGGTGCGCCGGGACCGGTGCTCGACATGCTGCTCGACATCAAGACGGTCGAGAACGCCGAGCCGTGGGTGCGCAACGAGCTCGCCGCCGGACGCCGCATCATGGGCTTCGGTCATCGCGTGTACAAGGTGCGTGACCCGCGTGCCGAGGTGCTCAGCGCCGTCGCCGAGGAGATGGGCGGCGCGGTGCTCAACGACAAGCACCTGTTCGATCTCGCGCGCGAGGTCGAGCGCACCGTGCTGCGCGTGCTGGACGACGTGAAGCCGGGCCGCAACCTCAAGACGAACGTCGAGTTCTACACGGCGCTCGTGCTGCAGTCGCTGGGTCTCAAGCCGGCCTCGTTCGTGGCGCTGTTCGCGTGCGGCCGTTGCGCCGGCTGGGCGGCCCACGTGATCGAGCAGCACGCCGAGGACCACCTCATCCGACCGATGTCGGAGTACGTGGGCCCGCGCGGTCTGACGGTCCAGAAGTAAGCGTCACCTCGGTGACCCGCGAGCGCCGCTCCCCGCACGGGGGGCGGCGCTTCGTGTTGTCGTGCCGGGGATGCGGGTGGCAGGTGCCCGGCTCCGGGCCGGACCCGAGCCGGCCCGGGCCTCGAGCCGACCGCGTTCTGCGCCCGGAGGGTGTGCCCTGACGGACACCGCTCGCGCCGCGGTTGTCCCATATGGGTCACCCAAGCGTGGTGGGCACCTCCAGTGGCTTGCGAGGTCGCAGCGGTGTGTGCGTTGCCCGATAACGGGTTGACTCGCATGGCCTGTGGCTTCACCTTCTCTGGACCACACCTTGCGAAGGATTCCGGCACCCGGCCATCCGTCCCCACGGTTGGAACGGGCCCACCCCGGGGCATTCCACCGGCTGCCCCGGCCGAGCCGCCATCCGCGTCGTTCGAGTCTCACGGAGGATGTCATGAACGCCCGTCCGGTCTTCCGCGCCTTCAAGGCGATCCTGCTCATCGCGCCCCTGGTCGCGCTGGCGCAGGCACCGCCGCCCCCGGGGCTGACCCCGCTGCCGCCGATGCCCGTGCCCGTGGGCAACCCCACGACCACGGCCAAGGTCAATCTGGGCAAGGTGCTGTTCTGGGACGAGCAGCTGTCGTCGTCGCGCACCGTGGCCTGCGGCACCTGCCACCGCGCCGAGACGGGCGGCATGGACCCGCGTGCGCTCAAGGGCGATCCGACCGCGACGAACGCGGGCCTCGACGGCGTCCCCGGCACGGCGGACGACATCACCGGTTCGCCGGGCGTGCAGTTGGCGAACGCCGACGGCTCGCTCGCGCGTTCGAGCCTGTTCGGCCTTGGAGCACAGGTGACCGGTCGCGGCACGCAGTCGCACCTCAACGCCGGTTTCGCGCCCGCCAACTTCTGGGACGGCCGCGCCACGGGCGTGTTCGTGAACCCGCTCAACAGCGCCGACACGCTGCTGCGCGCGGGGGCGGGCCTCGAGAGCCAGGCGGTGGGGCCGATCACCTCGAGCGTCGAGATGGGCCACCTCAACCGTGACTGGCCGTCGGTGACGGCGCGTCTGATCACCGCGACGCCGCTCGCGCTGTCGCCCATCGTGCCCGCCGACCTCAAGGCGTGGATCAACGGTCGCGGCTATCCGGCGCTGTTCCAGGAGGCGTTCGGCAGCACCGCGATCAACCCGGGCCGCATCGCGTTCGCGATCGCCGCGTACGAGCGCACGCTGCTCTCGAACCAGGCGCGCATCGACTCCATGATCGCCGGCACCGTCGTGCTCACGCCGCAGCAGGCGCAGGGCCAGCAGCTGTTCGGGACGCTCGGCTGCGCCGGTTGCCATGCGGGCTCGCTGTTCTCGGACAACAATTTCCACTACGTCGGCGTGCGCCCGGCGACCGAGGACTCGGGGCGCTTCGTGGTCACCCGCAACATCGCCAATCTGGGACAGTTCAAGACCCCGAGTCTGCGCAACGTGGGGCTGCGCGCGACCTACTTCCACAACGGCCGCTTCAACCGGCTCGAGGACGTGGTCGCGTTCTACAACCGCGGTGGGGACTTCAACGCGCCCAACAAGCCGCCGGTCATCCGGCCGCTCGGGCTCACGCTGGCGCAGCAGGCGGCGCTGGTGGCGTTCCTGCGCGAGACGCTCACGGATCCGCGCGTGCGCGACCGCGTCGCGCCGTTCGATCGGCCCTCGCTCTACAGCGAGAACCCGTCCATGGTGCCGGCGGTGACCGGCGTGGGCCAGGCCGGCAGCGGTGGTGCCGTGCCGCAGGTGATCGCCCTCCAGCCGCCGCTCGCCGGCAGCGACGGCTTCACCGTGGGACTCGACCGTGCGCTCGGTGGCGCCACCGCGCGTCTGGTGATCGATGCGGTCGAACCGCCCGCTTCGTCGGCCATCCCGACCGGTGGCAGCTTCGCGGTCGTGAGCACCACGCTGCAGGGTTCGGGCGCGGGGCAGGGCTTCGGCTCGGCCACGCTCACGATCCCGGTGACGCCGTCGCTCGTGGGGCAGACGCTCCACGGTCGCTGGTACGTGTTCGATCCGGCCGCCCCGGGGGGCGTGTCGTGGTCGCCCGCGTTCAGCTTCACCGTGTTCGGTGCGGGGGCCACGGGCCTGTTGGCGGTGGACCCGGCTCCGGCGGGCGTGCGGGCGCTGCGTCTGTCGCCGGGTCGTCCGACGCCGTTCCGCGCCAGCACGGTGATCGCGTACGACCTGTACACGGCCGCGAACGTGAAGCTCGTCGTGTACGACGCGCAGGGTCGTTCGGTGCGCCGTCTGGTGGACGGCGGGCTGCAGCTCGCGGGCAACTACGCGGTCACGTGGGACGGCCGCGACGACGCGGGGCACGCGGTCGCCTCGGGCGTGTACTTCTATCGCCTCGAGAACGGTCGTGAGACGAGCACCATGCGCACGGTGCGCATCGACTGAGTCGCGCACGCGCGTGACGACGACGGACCCCGGTGGGCGTGACGCCCGCCGGGGTCCTTGTCGTTGAAGGGAGCGGGGGTGCGCTACCGAACGCGCGTCGTGTCGAGCGGCACGTGCGTCACGATGCCGCGCTGTCCGGTCGCGAAGCGCAGCGTGTCCACCGCACTCAGGTGCGGCCGCAGCGTCTCGAGCGCACTGACCGCGACGATCGGATGGCGCGTCAGGTCGCGATGCGTCTGCCAGTCGGCCACCTTGAGCAGCAGCTTGGGATAACCCACCGGGTGCACGGTGAGGTCGGTGCGGCGGTGCTCGACCTGCTGCAGGTACAGAAGCGCCATGAACTCGCGCCACTCCGCGATCACGAGCGACGAATCGGGGATCGTGCGGGCGGCCGACTCGATGAACGCGCGCGGTTCGGTGACGTCCGCCATGGTGGGGACGAGCCGATGCTGCGGCAGATCGTCCTCCTCGAGCACGCGCGAGTGCAGCGGCCCGAACGGGTGCGAGTAGGCCTCGACGCGCAGCGCGTGGGCGGTCAGTGCGCCCACGAGCGGCAACCCCAGCAGCAGCCACGCCAGCCCGCGCGGCCGCGGGCGGGTCGTGAACCACAGCACGAGGCCGTCGAGCCCGTGCGCGATGAACCAGGTGAACACGAGGAACGCGGGGATCAGGAAGATCGCGATGATCTTGCCCCACGACAGCACGAGCGTGAACAGCACCGAGACCGCGAACTGCGCGACGAGCAGGCGGGTCTCGCGCCGCTGCGAGTCCCAGTTCGCGCGCACCCCGAGCCACGCGAGCACACAGCCCACCACGCCGAACTCGAACGCACCGAACAGGAACGTGACGTCCGAGAGGTTCTTGGCGAGTCCGCGCAGCGTGGGCGCCACGTGCACGGGCGGGTACACGTTCTGGCCCAGCAACAACCAGCGGAACCGCTCGAGCGGCTCCAGGAACACGACGGGCACGTCCCCGAGCGGCCACTGCGCCACCTCGACGAGCCGCAGATAGCTCAGGCCGTGTGCGTGCGCATCGGCCCATTCCAGATACAGGTAGGGCGACAGGCCCACCAGGAACGCGGTCAGCAACATCACCTCGTCCGCGAACCAGCGCGCACCCGCACGCGGTACGCGCCACGCCAGCGTGAGTCCGGCCACGGCGACCAGCGGGCCGAACGCCATGTGCCCGGTGAGCGTGAGCCCCAGCAGCAGACCGGCGGCCAGGCGCATGCTCGAGCGACCGTGCTCGATCGCGAGCAGCGTGCACCAGAGCGCACCCACCGCCACGAACGTCGCGAGCGAGTACACCTCGGCGCGCTGCGCGGTGGACCAGAACGTGAACGACAGGCCCCACGCCATCGCGGCCCCGACCGCGGCCACCGGGCTCACGCCGCGGCGCACCAGGAGCACCACCAGCAGCGCCAGCGTGCCCGCCGCGAACACCCCCGACACGAGGTTGGCGGCGAAGTCGGGGGCGAGCCCGGTCAGCCGTGTGACCGCCTGCGCGACCAGGATGAACAGGGGGTAGCCCGTGGGGTGGGCCACGCCGCCGATCCCGGCCAGGATCTGCATCTCGGCGCTGTCGCCCCACAACAGGCCCGGCGCCATTCCCGCGCGGTACAGCGCGAGGGCGACCGCGAACACGAGCAGGGACAGGATCGGCAGCGGCAGGCGATGGGCGGGGGGCTGGGGGCGGGGACCGGACATGCCCGGCAGTATCGGCCGGGTCGGGCCTCAGGTCGAGCGGGCATGTTGCCGATGAATCCGGGGGCGGGCTATCGTCCCCCGCAGCGTCGCGTATTCCCCCAACCCGATGGACCCCAGCGTCGTAGGCGTTCATGGAGGCGCATGCAGACCGTCATTCTGGCCGGTGGGCTCGGCACTCGTCTGTCGGAGGAGACCAGCCTCCGCCCCAAGCCCATGGTGGAGATCGGCGACCGGCCGATCCTGCAGCACATCATGGAGATCTACGCGGGGCAGGGCCATCGCGAGTTCGTGGTCGCGCTCGGCTACATGGGCCACATGATCAAGCGCCACTTCATGGACTGGCGCTCGCTCGGGGGCGATCTGGCGATCGACTTCGCGGCCGGCACCGTCTCGCGCGAGGGTGAGCCGCCGCACGACTGGAAGGTGCAGCTGGCCGAGACCGGCGCCGAGACGCAGACCGGCGGGCGCGTGCGTCGCGCCGCGCGTTATCTGCGCAACGAGCCGTTCATGCTGACCTACGGCGACGGCGTGAGCGACGTGGACCTGCGCGGGCTCGTCGAGTTCCACAAGCGCCACGGCAAGCTCGCCACGGTCACGGGGGTGCATCCCCCGGCGCGCTTCGGCGAGATGAACGTCGTGGGCGACCGCGTCGAACGCTTCGACGAGAAGCCGCAGCTCAAGCAGGGTTGGATCAACGGTGGCTTCATGGTGTTCGAACGCTCGGTGGTGGACCGCATCGCCGGCGACGACACCGTGCTCGAGCGTGACGTGCTCGAGCCGCTCGCCCGGGAGGGGCAGCTCATGGTGTGGAAGCACGACGGCTTCTGGCAGTGCATGGACACGCTGCGCGACGTGCGCACGCTCACCGCGATGTGGCAGTCGGGCAACGCCCCGTGGCGGAGGTCGTCATGAGCGCGTGGAAGGGACGGCGCGTCCTCGTCACCGGCGCCACGGGCCTCGTCGGCGCGTGGCTCACCCGCGACCTGCTCGCCAAGGGCTCCGACGTCGTGGCACTGGCGCGCGACTGGGATCCGCAGAGCGAGCTCATCCGCAGCGGCGACGTGAACCGCGTCACGATCGTGAACGGTGTCGTCGAGGATCTCGCCACGGTCACGCGCGCGATCAACCACCACGCCTGCGACACCGTGTTCCATCTGGCGGCGCAGACGCAGGTGGGCGCGGCCTACCGCGACCCGTTCGAGACGTTCGAGTCCAACGTGCGCGGCACCTACACGCTGCTCGAGGCCTGCCGCCGCATGGGCTCGCAGGTGCAGCGCATCGTCGTCGCCTCGTCGGACAAGGCCTACGGCGACGCCGAGACGCTGCCGTACACCGAGGACACGCGCCTCGACGCCAAGTACCCGTACGACACCTCCAAGCTGTGCACCGACTTCGTGACGCGCTCGTACGTGGTGACCTACGGGCTACCGGCGACGATCGCGCGCTGCGGCAACATCTACGGTGGCGGTGACCTCAACTGGGATCGCATCGTGCCGGGCACCATCCGCTGGTTGCGTGCCGGCGAGCGCCCGATCATCCGCAGCGACGGCAAGCTCACGCGCGACTACATCTACGTGAAGGAGGTCGTCGCGGCCTACGAGGCGCTCGCCGAGCACGTCCATCGCCCCGAGGTGAAGGGCGAAGCGTTCAACTTCTCGGCCGAGAAGCCGCTCAGTGTGCTCGAGATCGTCGCGGCGGTCGCGCGCGCCATGAAGTCCGATCTGACGCCCGACGTGCGCAACACGGCCGTCGCCGAGATCCGCGACCAGTACCTCGATTCGACGCGCGCCAAGCAGGTGCTCGGCTGGAACTCCACGTGGACGCTCGACACCGCGCTCACCGAGACCGTCGAGTGGTACCAGCGCTTCCTGGAGGGTCGGTGATCGACGGCGTCCTGGTGCACCCGTTGCGGCGGATCCCCGACGAGCGCGGCAGCGTCATGCACATGCTCAAGGAGACCGACCCGCACTTCTCCCGGTTCGGCGAGATCTACTTCTCGACCGTGTACCCGGGCGCGGTGAAGGGCTGGCACCTGCACGACCGCATGGTGCTGCACTACGCGGTGCCGCACGGCCAGATCAAGATGGTCCTGTACGACGATCGCGAGGGTTCGCCCACGCGTGGCGAGGTGCAGGAGATCTTCATGGGCGACGCGAACTACGTGCTCGTGCGCGTGCCCGCGGGCGTCTGGAACGGCTTCAAGGGCATCGGTGTGGTGCCGGCCGTGGTCGCCAACTGCGCCACGATCCCGCACGACCCGACCGAGATCCACCGCCTCGACCCGCACGTGAACGACATCCCGTACGACTGGGCTCGGAAGGACGGATGACTCCCGCCGTCTCGGGTCGCCGCCGGGTCTCGATCGTCACGCCCGTCTTCAACGAGGCGGCGACGGTGGACCGCTTCCACGAGCAGATGACCGCGGCGCTCGCGCCCCTCGAGGACCGCTACACGTTCGAGCTCATCTACTCGGACAACGCCTCGACCGACGACACGCGCGAGCGCATCGCGGCCCTGCGGGCGCGCGACCCGCGCGTGCAGCTGCTGGCGCTGTCGCGCAACTACGGCTATCAGGCCTCGATGGTCGCCGGCATGAAGCAGGCCTCGGGCGACGCCATCGTGTTCGTGGACGGCGACGGCGAGGATCCGCCCACGCTGATCGCGCGCTTCCTGCAGCACTGGGAGGAGGGGCACGACGTCGTGTACGGCATCCGCGAACGCCGTCACGAGCCCGCCCACATCAGTCTGGCCCGTAAACTGTTCTACCGCGTCAACAAGATGATCGCCGACAGCGACATCCTGGTGGACGTGGCCGAGTTCGGACTCATCACCGCCGAGGTGCGTGACGCCGTGGTCGTCGGCCTGTCCACGTTCCCGTTCATCCGCGCCGAGGTCGCGCACTACGGGTTCCGGCGCATCGGCATCCGTTACGACCGCAACCCGCGTCTGGGCGGTGCGAGCCACTTCAACGCCTACGGCATGGCGCGCTTCGCGGTGGCGGGCATCCTCACCAGCACCACGGTGCCGCTGCGGCTCGCGCTGTACGGCCTGCCCACGCTGATCCTGGCGAACGCGGGGCTGCTGTGGCTCGAGGCCACGGGGCGCTGGGGCATGGCGTTCGAGACGCTCGTGGCGGGCGACCTGCTGTACATCGCCACCGCGCTCGCGTTCGTGGCGCTCTACACCGGGCGCAACTACCGCAACGTGGTCGGGCGTCCGGTCGCGGTGGTGGACTTCCGCCGCTCGCTTCTGGACCTGCCGCCCGAGCAGTCGCCCAACAAGCTGCCGCGCATGGGCCCCGTGCGCGACTGACGCGTGCGGGCCGTGAAGCCACGAGGCGCCGGGATCGACCGCGATCCCGGCGCCTCGTGCGTACCGTGGGCGTGACGTCAGGCCGATCGCAGACCCTTCGACGCGAAGAACTCGCCGAACGTCGTGACGACGTAGTCCAGCATCGCCGGCGTGAGGCCCGGCCACACGCCGATCCAGAACGTGTCGTTCATGACGCGGTCGGTGTTCGTGAGCGAGCCCACGACGCGGTGCTCGACGCCCTCGAAGGCCGGCTGGCGGACCATGTTGCCGGCGAACAGCATGCGCGTCGCGATGCGGCGCTCCTCGAGCCACGCGACCAGTTCGCGGCGCGTGAACGGGGCGCCCGGCTGCACGGTGATCAGGAACCCGAACCACGACGGCTCGCTGTCGGGCGTGGCCTCGGGCAGGATCAGGAACTCGCGCCACGGCGCGAGCGCCTGCCGCAGGAACGACCAGTTGCGTCGGCGCGCCTCGATGAACCCGGGCAGCTTCTTGTACTGCGCCATGAGCAGGGCGCCCTGCAGGTCCGAGGTCTTGAGGTTGTAGCCCAGGTGCGAGTACGTGTACTTGTGATCGTAGCCTTCGGGCAGGCTGCCCAACTGGTAGCCGAACCGCTTGCCGCAGGTGTTGTCCTTGCCCGGCATGCACCAGCAGTCGCGGCCCCAATCGCGGAACGACTCGACGGCGCGCTTGAGGCGCGGGTTGTTCGTGAACACCGCGCCGCCCTCGCCGCAGGTCATGTGGTGCGCGGGGTAGAACGACAGCGTGCCCACGTCGCCGAACGAGCCCACGAGCTGTCCCTTGTAGCGCGCGCCCAGCGCGTCGCAGCAGTCCTCGACCACCCACAGGTCGTGCTTCTCCGCCAGCGCCGTGATGCGCTCGAGGTCGTACGGGTTGCCGAGCGTGTGCGCGAGCATGATCGCGCGCGTGCGCGGCGTGATCGCCTCCTCGAGCAACGTCGTGTCCATGTTGTAGGTGGCCATCTCGATGTCGAGCAGCACCGGCACGGCGCCGCACTGCACCGTGGGCGCGATCGTGGTGGGGAACCCGGCGGCCACGCCGATGACCTCGTCGCCGGGGCGCAGACGACGCTCGCCCGCGAGACGCGAGGTGAGCGCGGTGCACGCCAGCAGGTTCGCCGACGAGCCGCTGTTGCACAGCATGAGGTCACGCGCGCCCAGGAAACCCGCGAGGTCCTGCGCGACCTGCTGCGTGAAGCGACCCTCGGTCCACCAGGCGTCGAGCCCGGCCTCGAGCAGCAGCTCGAACTCCTCGTGGTCGTACACCTTGCCGGTCACCGGCACCGGCGTCTCGCCCGGCACGAACGGCTTGGGCGCATGGTGACGCTCGGCGAAACGGCGGACGGCGGCCTTGAGTTCGGCCAGGTCGGTGTCGCGGTCAGTGGGATTCGTCATACAGGCGTCGCATCCTCGGGAGGCAATCGTCGAGCGCGTCGTCGAGCGGGAGTCGCTCCACGCCGAGCAGGCGCTTCCAGTGATCGTTCTTGAGGCCACCGCGCAGCGGTCGCGGCGCGGCCTGTCCCAGTCCGGCGGTCGGGCGTTCGGTGATCAGGCTCGCGTCGGCGCCGAGCCGGGCGGCCACCCGCCGCGCCAGTTCGCCACGCGAGACGAGGTCGTCGCAGGCGGCGTGCAGCAGCCGGGGGGCACCCTCGCGCAGGATAGCCCCGCGCTCGAGCAGCGTCACGGTCTGCTCGGCGAGCGCGGTGGCGTACACCGGCGTGGCCCACTGGTCGGAGGGCACCACGAGGGGCTTGCGATCGCGCAGGGACGTGACGCAGCGATGCACGAAGTTGCGGTCGTCGAAGCCGACGTCGAACACGTTCGTGATGCGGATCGTGAGGCTGGTGGGCAGCGCGGCCACCAGCGCCTCGGCGGCGAGCTTGCTGCGGCCGTACACGTTGATGGGGCGCACGAGCGCCTGCTCGTCGTAGGGCCCGGCCTCGCCGTCGAACACGTAGTCGGTCGAGAAATAGAGCAGCGCGGCGCCGTGGGTGAGACACCAGTCGCGCACCGCCTGCGTCTCGGTCACGTTGCGCCGCCACGCCTCCTCGGGCTCCTGCTCGCAGCGATCCACGTGCGTCATGGCGCTCGCCAGGATCACCAGATCGGGCGCGTGCGCATCCAGGAAAGCGGTCGTGTCGGGCCCCAGCGTGAACGGCACCAGCCCCGCGCGCGGGTTCGTGTGCGAGGTGCCCACGAGCGGCACGCCGGTGCGCGCGAGGCGGGCGTGGAACGCACCGCCCACGAGACCCGAGGCGCCGATCACGAGCACGCGAGCGTGGGAGAGGGAGGCCATGATGTTCCAGAGTAACGCAGCGGCCCCTTTGGCCGCGAGGTGACGCGAGCCCTCGAGGCGGTCCCGCGCGGGCGCATCTGCTAGGGTGTTGCATCATGCGAGTCCCGAACCTGTTCATCCTGCTCGTGGCGTTGTCCTGCGGGTGGTTCGTCACGCCGTCGCGGGCGGCCGCACCCGATTCCGGGAGCGCCGTCACCCGTGGCGCACGCCACGCCGGTCATGCCGTGGCCGAGGGGGCGCGCAAGGGCGGTCACGCGGTGGCCGAGGGCGCCCGCAAGGGCGGGCACGCCGTCGCGCGCGGTGCGCGCAAGGGCGGCCACGCCGTCGCCGAGGGTGCCCGCAAGGGTGGGCATGCGGTCGCCGAGGGTGCTCGCGCGGCGGGACGCTGGGTGAGCGGCCCGTTCCGCCGGGATGCGCAGCCCGCGCCCCGGGGCGGCGCGACGCACCGGTCCGCGCCCGCGCACGCCGACAGCAGTCACGGAGCGCACCACCGATGAGCGCGCGCATCCGTCTGGGCACGCAGGGCTGGTCGTACCCCGATTGGAACGGCGTGTTCTATCCGCCGGGGTCCAAGCAGGAGGACCGCCTGCCGTTCTACGCCGAGGTCTTCGACACGGTCGAGCTCGACAACACGTTCTACGCCGCGCCCAAGGGCACGATCGCGCGCTCGTGGGAGCGGCACACGCCCGACGACTTCGTGTTCGCGGCCAAGCTGCCGCGCGCGATCACGCACGAGGGCCGACTGCACGAGGCCGGTGAGGCGATGGCCGACTTCGTGCGCGCGCTCGAGCCGCTCGGCGACAAGCTGGGCCCGGTGCTGGCGCAGACGCCCGCCGAGTTCCAGCGCGACGCCGACACCGCGCGCGACCTCGCGGCGTTCGTCGCCGCCAAGCCCGCCCACGTGAAGCTCGCGGTCGAGTTCCGCCACGCCTCGTGGCACGTGCCCGAGACGTTCGAGGTGCTGCGCCGTCACAACGTGGCCGCCGCCTGGACCGAGTGGCGCGAACTGCCGCGGCTCGCCGAGGTCACGGCCGACTTCCTGTATCTGCGCTGGCTCGGCGATCGCCGCGAGATCGAGAAGTACGACCGCGTGCAGATCGACCGCGGCGAGGAGTTCCAGTCGTGGGAGGCCGGACTGCTCAAGTCCCTGGGCGAGGTGCGCGAGGTGTACGGCTACTTCAACAACCATTGGTCGGGGCACTCGCCCGCGAGCGCCAACACCATGAAGCGTCGTCTGGGACTCACCATCACCGAGCCGCGCGACCAGTGGCCGCAGGGGGAGTTGTTCTGAGCGAGAAGCCGTCCACCGCGGCCCCGTCCACGGGACCGCGCCGCGCCGCCGTCGTGTTCGTGTTCGTCACCGTGCTCATCGACGTGCTCGCGATGGGGCTCATCATCCCCGTCCTGCCGGCGCTCGTGCTCGATTTCATCGGCGGGGACGCGGCGCACGCCGCGCGCTGGTACGGCCTGTTCGCGGCCGTCTGGGCGCTCATGCAGTTCTTCGCCTCGCCGTTCCTGGGCGCCCTCTCGGACCGCTTCGGTCGCCGCCCGGTGATCCTGCTCTCGTGTCTGGGGTTGGGGCTCGACTACGTGTTCATGGCGCTCGCACCGTCGCTGCCGTGGCTCCTGGTGGGCCGCATCATCTCGGGGGTGACGGCCGCCGGGTTCTCGACCGCGATGGCGTACATCTCGGACGTCACGCCGCCCGAGAAGCGCGCCGCCAGTTTCGGCATGCTCGGGGCGGCGTTCGGTGGCGGCTTCGTGCTCGGCCCCGCGGTGGGTGGCCTGTTGGGCGGGCTGTCGCCGCGCGCCCCGTTCTGGGTGGCGGGCGCCATGGCGCTCGTGAACGTGCTCTACGGTTACTTCGTGCTGCCCGAATCGCTCGACGCGCAGCACCGTCGTGCCTTCGACTGGAAGCGCGCCAATCCGCTCGGCGCGCTCCTGACGCTGCGCCGTCGCCCGGGTCTGCCGGGGCTCATGGCGATCTACACGCTGTACGTGTTCGCGCACACCGCACTGCAGAGCACGTTCGTGCTGTACACGCAGTCGCGATACGGCTGGGACTCGCGGGCCGTGGGTCTGCTGCTGGCGGCGATCGGCGTGGGCGGCATGGTCGTGCAGGGCGGGCTCGTGCGGCTCTCCGTCGCGCGCTTCGGCGAGCGCCGCACGCTGCTGCTGGGCGTGGGGGGCGCGATGATCGGGTTCGCGGCGTTCGGCCTGGCACCCACGGGACCGCTCCTGATGGCGTCGGTACCGCTCATCTCGCTCATGTTCTTCACCGGCCCCTCGATGCAGGGCCTCATGGCGCGCCGCGTGGCCCCCAACGAGTACGGACTGTTGCAGGGATCGAACGCCAGTCTCATGGGCATGTGCGGGATCGTGGGGCCGCTCACGTTCACGCAGGTGTTCGCGTGGTTCGTGGTCCCGCGCGGCGGTGTGACGCTGCCGGGGGCGCCGTTCCTCGTGGCCGCCTCGTTGTTCATCCTGGCGTGGTTTCTGGCGTGGCATCACGCGCATCCTCCGGCGGCGGCATCGTCCACCGACGCCGCGCCGCCCCCGAACCCGCCGGCGATCGACGACGGTCCCGCGACCGCCTGAACATGCGAACGGCGCGCCATCCGATCCGGGCGGCGCGCCGTGCGAGTCTGCGGTGGAGCGGGTCTAGCCCCGGCCCTTGACCTTGTGGAGGGCGTTGATGGCCGCCTCGCGCGCCGCGTCGATGTCGGCCTCGGGGCCGCTCATGTACAGACGGCCGTAGGCGCCGAACAGCGACGCGTCGATGAGCTTGACGCGCGCGGCCTTGAGCGCCTCGTTGGCGGCGAACGCGATGTAGCCCGCGGGCTCGCTCTCGAGGATGAACAGCGACTCGCCCGAGATGAGCATGTCGCCGAAGCGCATCTTGTTGATCACCTGCGCGTGGTAGGGCTCGACACCGCGGATCACCTGATCGCTCACGACCTTGGGCTTGACGCGGTCCTCCTCCTTGAGCTTGAGGAAGTCGAGCACGGCCTGCCCGGCATCGATCACCTGGCCCTGATCGCGATGGTGGATCTCGAGCAGGCCGAAGGCGCGCTCGACCACCATGATCGCCGGCGTCGCCTGCGTGGCCTTGAGCGCCACGTCGGTGATGCGGTTGATCACGAGGCCCGGGGCGGTCTCGATGAACATCGAGGCGTCGCCGGCCACCGGCAGGAAGCCGCGCGCGGTCGTGCCGATGAACGCGGACAGCTGCGGCTGCAGCGAGTCCAGGAAGATATGGGTGCGCAGGGTCACGTCGGACATGCGCGGACCCTACGCAGCCCGGTGCAGCGCGTCAACGCCCGGTCGGCGGGGCGAACATGGGCGGGGGCGCGGACCTGCGATCACCCTGCGCGGGGACACGAGCGCCGCACGCGTGCGGGCGGTTTCAGCCCAGTTCGGCGAGCCGCTCCCACATGGACTCGAGCTCGGCGCGCACGCGCTCGTACTCGGCCACGATGTCGCGCGAGCGGGCGACGTCGTTGTACAGGTCGGGGTCGGCCAACTGGTCCTCGAGCGCCTTGACCTTGGCCTCGCGC
>CAZZLY010000040.1:14598-22541 GCA_964655175.1 uncultured bacterium | reverse complement strand
AGCTGCCCGAGATCGAACCCGACACCGCGCCCGACGAGTCCCCCGAACCGGAGGACCGGAAGCGACAGCATGGGTTCGTGAGGCGGTGACTCCCTCACGACGCGGTGTCGATCACGCGTGGAATCAGGCCTGTGCTT
Source organism: uncultured bacterium (assembly GCA_964655175.1). Lineage (GTDB taxonomy): Bacteria > Eisenbacteria > RBG-16-71-46 > RBG-16-71-46 > RBG-16-71-46 > JAIOPA01. The sequence goes on along the minus strand of CAZZLY010000040.1, from coordinate 22,404 downwards.
CGTACCGCGCGCGCACCGCCGCCAGGCGTTCGGGATTGCCGATCTCGAGCCACGCACCCTCGGGCACGATCCACGGGCGGATGGCGTGCCCCTGCCCCGCCAGTCGCAGCCACACGTCCACGATCGGGAACACGCCGCGTTCGGTCACGTGCTCGAAGAACCGCGGCGCGCAGGCGTGCAGTCCCGCGAACGCCAGGGCGCGCACCTCACCGCGCGGAGTGCGCACCTCGGTGCGCTCGCCGGTCTTGCGATTGTCGCGACCGAACAGGCCGTCGTCGTCGAACAACAGGTAGCGCTGCGTGTCGCGCGCCTGCATGGCGAGCGTCGCGAGCGCGCCGCTCGCCTCGTGGGCCGCCGCCAGCTCGCGCAGGTCGGCCTCGAACACCACGTCCACGTTGTGCGCGAGCACGGTGTGCCCGGCTCGGAAGTGCTCGCGCGCGTGCCACAGGCCACCCCCGGTCTCCAGCGGTTCGGCGAGCTCGCGGCTCACGCGCACCTCGGCGCCCAGATCGTGCGACGCCAGGAACCGTTCGATCGCCTCGGCGTGGTGATGCACGTTGACGACCAGTCGGTCGCAACCCGCCGCGACCAGCTTGCGCGCGGTGCGCTCCAGCATGGTCGTGCCCGCCACCTCGATGAGCGCCTTGGGCGTGGTCTGTCCCAGTTCGCCCAGACGCGTGCCGCGCCCGGCGGCGAAGATCATCCCGTCCACTACGACGTCCCCGCCGTGACCGCGTCGCCCGGCAGTTTCCAGCGCGCCTTGGACGAGTGCACCAGATGCGTCGTCACCTCGGGGTGATGCTCGCGCAGATGCCGAGCGAGGCGCTCGGCGAAGTACACCGAGCGATGCTGGCCACCGGTGCAGCCGAACGCCACGTGGAACGCCGAGAAGTTGCGCTCGAGGAAGTTCTCGACGTGCGACTCGACCAGCGGCAGCACGTGCCGCCAGAACGTCTCGGTCTCGGGCATGGCCTCGAGGAACTTGACGATCTCGGGCTCGGTGCCGATGCGCACCGACAGCTCGGGGCGCCGACCCGGGTTACTGAGCGATCGGCAGTCGAACACGAACCCGCCGCCGTGCTCGGGGTCGCCCGCCGGCATGCCGTCGCGATAGCTGAAGCTGCAGACGTGCACGTGCAGCCCCGGCGGTGCGGCGAGCGGGCCCTCGCGCCCGGCCCACGCGTCCACGATGCGGCGGAACACGGCCTCGAGTTCGGGCAGCGCCACCGGCAGCCCGGCATCGAGCAGGCGCGCCACGTTGCGCGCCGCGTACGGCACGCTCTCGAGGAAGCGCGGCTTGCGCTCGTAGAAGCCGCGGTAACCGTACGCGCCCATGGCCTGCATGATGCGGATCAGGATGTGCGCCGGGTAATGCGACAGGAACCGCTCGCGCTCTCCCCCCTGCGATTCGAACGCGTCGAGGTAGCGCTCCAGCAGATGCGCGCGCACGGACTCGGGCAGGTCGGCCTTGGCGTCGTACAGCAGCGACGCCAGATCGTACTGCGCCGCACCCCGCCGTCCGCCCTGGTAGTCCAGGAACCACGGCTCACCGTCGCGCACCATGATGTTGCGCGACTGGAAGTCGCGGTACAGGAAGTAGTCCGTGTCGGTGGACAGCAGGTGCGCCACCAGCCGCTCGAAGTCGTTCTCGAGCCGCTGCTCGTTGAACGGCACGTGCGCCAGCTTGAGGAAGTGGTACTTGAAGTAGTTGAGGTCCCAGTGCATGGACTGCGCGTCGAACGCCGCGCGCGGATAGGCGTACGAGAAATCGACCGCCTTCGCCCCCAGGAACTGGAAGCGCGGCAGTTCGGCCACGACGCGCTCGTACACCGGCAGGATCGACGCGGGGAACGCGCCCGGTTCCTTCGCGCGCGCCGCGGTCAACGCGGCGAACAACGTCGTGTCGCCCAGATCGTCGCTCAGCCAGATGCCCAGGCTCTCGTCGGCGGCGTGGATGCGCGGAACGCGCAGGCCGGCCTCGCCCAGCGCACGCGAGTACGCGAGGAAGGCGCGGTTCTCCTCGGCGTCGGGGCCGTGTGCGCCGATCACGGACGGCTGGCCCGTGGCGCTGAGCCGGTAGTACTGCCGCTGCGAGCCGTCCGGCACGAGCCGGGTCACGACCTCGGGCGGATGCCCCATGGTCTGGTTGTACAGCGCGATGATCGCGTCACGCATGGTCGCCGAGTCCCCGGTCAGGTGGGCGCGAGCGGTCGCCCCCGCACCCTCGTGGTGCACGCGCGAACCGCGTCATCCCATGGAGCGACGCGCATGCGCAGCGCCCCACGTGTCTGCGACTGTCCGGTATCCGCGCAGACGGCGCAAGGGGCCGCGCACCCGTGGCGACGGGTGCGCGGCGGACGCCCGTCGAGCTCACGCCAGCGTCGGCTCGGGCGCCTTCGCGGGCTCGGGGATCTCGGTCATCGTGGCCTCGGTGAGCAGCAGCACGCTCGCCACGGACACGGCGTTCTCGAGGGCGATGCGCACCACCTTGGTGGGATCGACGATGCCCTCGGCCACCAGGTCCACGTACTGTTTGCGTGCGGCATCGAACCCCACCGTGCCGGTACCCGAACGCATGCGGTCCACCACCACGCCACCGTCCACCGCCGAGTTCTCGGCGATCTGCCGCGCGGGGGCCTCGAGGGCCTGCTTGAGGATCTGAACGCCCGTGCGTTCGTCGCCCTCGCAGGTGGCCTCGAGCGCCTCGAGTGCGCTCGTGCAGCGCAGCAGCGCCAGTCCACCACCGGGCACCAGACCTTCGGCGACCGCGGCGCGCGTGGCGCTGATGGCGTCGTCCAGCGCCTCCTTCTTGTTCTTCATCTCGGCTTCCGACGGCGCGCCCACGCGGATGACCGCCACGCCCCCCGACAGTCGCGCCAGTCGTTCCTCGAGCTTCTCGCGGTCGTAGTCGCTCGTCGCCTTGTGGATCTCGTGGCGCAGCTGCTCGCGGCGAGCCTCGAGCGTGGTGCGCTCGCCCTGCCCGCCGATGAGCGTGGTGTGTTCGCGATCCACCACCACACGATCGGCGCGGCCCAGGATCTCGGGGCCCAGCTTGTCGAGCCGCTGCCCCAGCGCCTCGCTCACCACCTGCGCGCCCACCATGATGCCGATATCCTCGAGCATGTCCTTGCGACGATCCCCGAAGCCCGGCGCCTTGACGGCACAGCACGGCAGCGTGCCGCGCAGTTTGTTCACCACGAGTGTGGCCAGCGCCTCGCCGTCCACGTCCTCGGCGATCACGAGCAGCGGGCGGCCCTGTTGTGCGATGCGCTCGAGCAGGGGCAGCAGGTCGGGCATGCTGCTGATGCGCCGATCGGTCACGAGCACCTGCGCGTTCTCGAGCACCGCCTCCATCTTGGCGCGGTCGGTCACGAAGTACGGCGAGATCCAACCGTGATCGAACTGCAGCCCCTCGACGACCTCGAGCTGTGTGTCGGCCGTCTTGGACTCCTCCACCGAGATCACGCCCTCGTTGCCCACGCGTTCGAGCGCATCGGCGACCATCGTGCCGATCGTCGCGTCGTTGTGCGCCGAGATCGTGGCGACCGCCGACTTGTCCTGCCGCGTCGTGACCGGTCGCGACTGCGCGCGCAGCGCCTCGACGACGGTCTGCGCGGCGCGGTCGAGTCCGCGCTTGAGCGTGATGCTGCTTGCGCCCGCCACGACGTTGCGCAGGCCCAGCGAGTAGATCGCGTGCGCCAGGATCGTGCTGGTGCTGGTGCCGTCGCCCACCGCGTCGCCGGTGCGTTGCGCCGCCTCGCGCAGCATCTCGGCGCCCAGGTTCTCGACCGGGTCCTCGAGCTCGAGTTCGCGCGCGATGGTCACGCCGTCGTTGCACACGATGGGTGAGCCGTAGCGCTTCTGGATGAGCACCGACTTCGACTTGGGGCCCAGCGTGACCCGGATGGCGTCGGTGAGCGTGGTGGCCCCCGTCAGGATGTGCTCGCGGGCCTCCGAGCGGAACAGCAGCTTCTTCGCGGTCATGGCGACCTCCCCGGGGCGCACCGCCGTCGCCCGGGCGCACACGGGGATCCGGTCCCGGGCGGGACACGACGGGTCCGTCCCATGGGATTCGCAAGGACGGTGCCTCGCCGAGGGTGGCCGTTCGGATGGTGCGGACCCCGCTCCAGGCGTGGGAGCAAGACCATGGGATCACGGCGGCCGGCCCATGCGGCTGTCGGGCTGGCAGGGAGGCGATCGTTCCGTCAGGTGGGGCCGAATGCCGAGGACCGGAGTCCAACACCCAGCTGGGGCCCCGGCCACCCGAGCCGAGGACTTCTTAAAGAGGCGGTCTCCCGAACGAGAACGGCGCGCGTCCGCCGGGACTTCGCGGGGCGCTGGAGGGCGGCGAACGGTCCACTCGAGACCGGCTCCCGAGGCCCGCGCCAGCCACTTGAAGAGGTTCCACTCGAATCTCGCGTCGAGCCTGCGATGGACGGCCTAATGGCATGTCGTGAATAGAGTTGCCGCTGCGGATGCGCTCGCTCACGGATCCCCTTGCTGCATCCTGCAATCGAGCGAGAGGAAAAAGTCAAAAAGTTGAACAAAAGACTTTGTTCGGGAGGGCAACATAGTTCATTATGGGTACATCGCTCCTGCTTCATCGCATTCAAGGAGTGTTGCCAACCGGGCTGCCGCCCACACATCTTCGAAGAGGAGTACAGGCAATGATGATTGCGAAGAAGGCTCTTCGCCGCGCGCTGCTGGGCGCTGTCGTCGCTTGCACGATGGTCGCTGGCGCTGCCCAGGCCGTCACGTACAACGTCGACAACGTGAATCTGCAGTACGGCTTCATGAACGTGTTCGAGATCCCCGCCAACGGCGGCGGCTACGTCTTCGGCTCCGGCTGGGGCATCGCCGACCTGAACGCCTCCTTCAGCGGCGGCTCGTGGACGTTCACGCCGAACACGATCGGCGACCCGAACCCGTTCTGGTACACCCCCTCGGGTGGCCCGGGCGCCACGGGCAACAAGTCCATGGATGCCAACCTCTACGCGCAGTTCGACGGCACGCTCGCCGGCCAGACGCTGACCTTCATCGGCAACGTCTCGCAGAACACGCTCGTCGCCGGTTACGACTGCTACGTGTACATCCGCGACTTCGCGCCCGATTTCTCGTCGGTCATCGAGACGCGCATCCCGATGCCGGCCGCCGGTAACTTCTCGGTCACGCAGGCCCTGATCAACGACCCCGCCCGTCACGCGCAGTTCGGCGTCGGCATGAAGGGCCCGTGCGTGTGGGTCACGGACATCGCCTCGAAGGGCAAGGTCGTGTTCGGCCCGCAGCAGGTCGTCCCGACGCAGAAGACCTCGTGGGGCCGTCTCAAGCAGCTGATGGCTCGCTGAGCCACGCCTCATCGCAACATGACCTCGGCCCCCTTCGTTCGCGAAGGGGGCCGAAGTGTTTCACGGGGTCGGAGCGCGCGAGGACTCAGAGATCCAGGTCGAACCCCAACTTGAGGCCGATCGCCGTGAGCGAGGCCGACGTGTTGTCGGAGTCCAACTCGTGGTCCACGTGCAGTTCGGCTCGCAGCGCGCCATTGCCGTGCGGCAGTCGCCGCCGCACCCCCAGCCCGCCGCCCAGGACCGCGTTGCCGACCGAGGACAATCCCGAGCCGCCGACCGAGTTGAGCCCCACCCCCACGGTCACGTAGGGCGAGCTCTCGGCGTCGGAGAACGCGTACTGGTAGCCGATCAACAGCCCCAGCATGTGCAGGCTGTTCCCACTCGCCGACATTGTGGTGAGCCCGCCGTCGAACACCAGCCACTGTTGCCCCGAAGCGCCGATGGGCTGGGTCACGCGCAGCCCCGGTGCGAACAGGCCGAGCGTCCCGGTGTTCGGGATCCCGATCACGGACAACCCGTCGCCACTCGAGGGCAGGTAGTGCGTGAAGCCGAAGTTGGCGCCGATCGAGGCGGCGTGCGTCGGCACGGTGACGAGCGTGAGACTCGACAGGACGAGCAGGGCGAGCAGCAAGCGTTTCATGGGATCTCCCTCCGGGTCGTGGGTACTCGGACGGCCGTGCCGCCCGGTGTGGACGTGCGGGGGATGCGCGCAGGTTGCCCACGTCAGGCCCTCGCATGCAATGGGCCACCCTGACCATGCACGGACACGGTCCGTTGGGTGCGGGGTGCGGATTGCGTAGAGTGTCCGGGTCACGCACCGATTCCCCCTTCGCGCCCGGGAGCCGTCATGTCGCCCACTCTTCGTCGTGTCGTCCCACTCGTGGGGCTCGTGCTGCTCGCCCCGCAGGCGATGGCCGCTCCCGCGACACCCGATCCATTGGGAGCGCCGCGGCCGGCGTTCGTGCAGTCCACCGACGCGGGCGATCGCCTGCGTGCGATGACCGCGCCGCGCTGGCGATCCGAAGGAGCCTCCGCCGCGGTCGTCATCGAGGTGGCGCCGGACTCGGCCCGACAGACGATCGCGGGGCTGGGCGGTGCACTCACCGAGGCGTCGGCCCACGTGCTCGCGGCACTCCCACGTGCGCAGCGCGAGCACGTGCTCGACCAGTTGTTCGGCCCCGCGGGGCTCGACCTCACCATGGCGCGCACGCACATGGGGTCGTGCGACTTCTCCGTGGCGGGGCGCTACTCGTACGCCGAGGTCGCAGGCGACACCCTGCTCGCCTCGTTCTCGATCGCGCCGGACTCCGCCGGTTTCGCGGGGGCGCTCGACCCCACCTACGACCTGCTGCCGCTGCTGCGCGACGCCCTGCGCCGACAACCGCACCTCGCGATCGTGGCGAGTCCGTGGACCGCGCCCGCCTGGATGAAGGACAACGGTCTCTACTACGACAAGGGCAAGCGTGGCGGATCGCTGCAGCCGAACCACTACCCCACCTTCGCGCGCTACGTGCGCCGTTACGTGGACGCCTATGCGGCCGCCGGTGTGCCCCTGTGGGGCGTGACGCCGGTCAACGAACCCCTCGGCGTCGGTGGCCAATGGGAGAGCATGGAGATGTCGAGCGCCGAGCTGCGCACGTACATCGGCCGGCACCTGGGCCCGGCGCTCGCGGGCACGGGCGTGCGCATCCTGCAGTACGACCAGAACCGTGAAGCGGCCGCGCTCGAGTACGCGCGCGCCGTGTTCGAGGACTCGCTCGCCTCGCGATACACGTGGGGCTCCGCGCTGCACTGGTACAGCGCCACCGCCAGCGCCTGTGGCGACGTGCTCGACGCCCTGCAGGCGATCGACCCGAGCAAGCCCATGCTGATGACCGAGGGCTGCATCGACGGCATCGGCAACGCGGACAACGCGCCCGGAGGACGGTTCCTGGGCTGGCGCGACGACGCATGGTGGTGGCGTGAGGGCGCGACCGACTGGGGCTGGTACTGGGCGTCCGCCGCCGACAAGCCCGCGCATCCCCGCTACGCACCCGTCCACCGCTACGCGCGCGATCTCGTGGACGGACTGCAGCACGGCTTCGTGGGTTGGATCGACTGGAACCTCGTGCTCGACTCGCGCGGCGGGCCGAACCACGAGGGCAACCTGTGCGGCGCGCCGATCATGATCGACCCCGCGACCGGGTTCGTGTACCGCACGCCCGTGTACGACGTGCTCGCGCACGCGACGCGTTACGTGCGCCCGGGCGACCGCGTGGTGGCCACCCGTGTGCGCGGCGCCGGGCTGGCGCCCGACGAGTTGCACGCGACCGCCGTGCGATCGGCCGATGCGCGCACGCTCACGTTGCTCGTGTTCCACCGCGGCGAGCGCGCACTCGACTGCGACGTGGTCGTGGGTGCACGCACCGCGCGCCTGCACGTCCCCGCCCAGGCGGTCCAGACGTGGCGGTTCCCGCTCGAG
>CAZZLY010000040.1:3980-14498 GCA_964655175.1 uncultured bacterium | reverse complement strand
CCACGGTCCTTCCGGCGGTGTCCGCATGGCACGGCGGCGTGCCGGATTGTCAGCGCCGGACGTGGGCGGTGTGCGCGGACACCCTTGGAACTTCGCGCGTTGGCGCGGTGGCGGCCGCGGCACGCCCTCTGCATCAATCCCTTCCGGGGCGGAGCTGTGCGCCCACGCCCAGCGGGCCCCGGACGGGAGGACGCGATGAAGGTGCGGGACCTGATGCAGAGCGAGGTGGCGACGTGCGCGCCCGGGACGGACCTGAGGGCCGCGGCGATGATCATGTGGAACCGGGACTGCGGCGTGGTGCCGGTGGTCGCTGCGGGCACGCGCAAGGTGCTGGGCATGGTCACGGACCGCGACGTGTGCATGGCGCTCGCGACGACGGACAAGGCGCCCCACGAACGCCGCGTGGACGAGATCATGGCGCGCACCCCGTTCACCGTGCGGGCCGAGCAGAGCGTCATGGATGCGATGACCGTCATGGAGCGCGAGCATCTGCGGCGGCTCCCGGTCGTGGATGCGAACGGTTCGCTCATCGGCGTGCTGTCCATCAACGATCTGATCATGGCGACGCGCAGCGGTTGGAGTCCCACGAAACCCCATCTCAACCCGCACGACGTGATGCGTACGATGCGCGGCATCAGCGCGCACCGCACGGGTGCCGAGGCCGAATCCGAGCAGCTGGTCGCGGTCGCCTCGACGCTCGCCTGACGATCACGGTCGGGGCCAGGACGGCCATGTGAAAGGCGCTCGCGATCGAAGCGGGGTGGCCCCCCACCCCGCCGACGCGCCCGCCCCGGAACGCCACGATCCGCCGGGGACGCCCGAGCCCTCGCGAGCATCGCCGTTCTGGAGCGGGCCGCTCGGCGCGTGCTGCGCCTCGCTCGCGACCGAGGGACTGGGCCTGTCGGAAACGCAGGCGCGTGAACGCCTGACCCGGCACGGCCCCAATCGTCTGGCGTCGCCCCCGGCGAGCCGGTTCCTGCGGCAGATCGCGCAGCGGTTGGGCAACCCGCTCGTGGTGTTGCTGCTGTTCGCGGCCGGGGTCTCGGCCGCCACCGGGGACCGCGCCAGCTTCCTCTTGGTGACGCTGGTGGTCGCCACGAGCGTGGCGCTCGATGCGTTCCAGGAGCATCGCGCGGGGCGTGCCGCCGAACGCCTGCAGGCCTCGGTCGCCGTGCGCGCCCGAGTGGTGCGCGACGGCGTCGTGTGCGAGGTACCGCGCGACGCCGTGGTCCCCGGCGACGTGGTCGAGCTCTCGGCGGGATCGCTCGTGCCCGCCGATGGCCGTGTGCTCGAGGCCGACGACTGCTTCGTGAATCAGGCCTCGATCACCGGCGAGGCGTTCCCGGTCGAGAAGCACGCGCTCGACCTGCCCGATACGGTGCGCGACCCCAGCGCCGCCATGAACGCGCTGTTCATGGGGACCTCGCTCGTGAGTGGTTCGGCGCGCATGCTCGTGTGTCGCACCGGGCCGAGCACGTTGTTGGGCGGCATCGGTGAGAGCCTGCGTCACGCCCCGCCTGCGACCGCGTTCGAGCGCGGCCTGCGCGAGTTCGGACTGCTCGTGCTGCGCGTGGCACTGGGCATGGTGCTGTTCGTGCTGCTGGTCAACGCGCTTCACCATCGGCCGTGGCTCGAGTCGTTCCTGTTCGCGGTCGCGTTGGCCGTCGGGCTCACGCCCGAGCTGCTGCCCATGATCGTCACCGTGACGCTGTCGCGCGGTGCGATGCGCATGGCGGCGGCGCGCGTCATCGTGAAGCGACTGGGCGCGGTGCACGATCTGGGCGCCATGGACGTGCTGTGCACCGACAAGACGGGCACGCTCACCGAGGCCCACGTGCGGGTCGCGCACAGCCTCGACGCGCAGGGGCAGCCCAGTGCGCGCGTGCTGCGTTGGGCGTGGCTCAACAGCCGACTCGAGACGGGCCTGCGCAGTCCCCTCGACGAGGCGATCCTCGCGCAGCCGGACCAACACCTCGCGGGCTGGCGCAAACTCGACGAGGTCCCGTTCGACTTCGAGCGCCGCCGGCTGTCGGTGCTGGCCGAGGACGGCACGCAACGCGTGCTCATCGTGAAGGGGGCGTTCGAGGACGTGCTGCGGCTCTCGGCCGAGGTCGAACTCGACGATCGCGGAACGGTGGGTCCTCTCACGGACGACCTGCGCGAGCGTTGTCGCGAGCGCGTCGCCTCGCTCGGGCGCGAAGGGCTGCGCGTGCTGGGCGTGGCGTGGAAGCGCACCGCGCCGGATCATCCGCACGCCGTCGTGGACGACGAATCGGCGCTGGTGCTGGCCGGGATGGTGGCGTTCGAGGATCCGCCCAAGCCCTCGGCGGCGGCGGCCCTCACCGAACTCGGCCGACTCGGCGTCGCGGTCAAGATCGTCACCGGAGACGACGAGCGCGTCACGCGGCACCTGTGCGAAGCGCTCGGCATGCCCGTGCGGGCCCTGCTCCTGGGGCACGAACTCGAGGGCCTCGCCGACCCGGCGTTCGCGGTGCGCTGCGAGGAGGCCAACGTGTTCTGCCGCGTCTCGCCCGCACTCAAGAGCCGCATCCTGCGTTCGCTGCAGCGGCGCGGGCACGTCGTGGGCTATCTGGGCGATGGGATCAACGACGCGCCCGCCCTGCACGCGGCCGACGTCGGCCTGTCCGTGGACGGCGCGGTGGACGTGGCACGCGAGGCGGCCGACCTGATCCTGCTCGAACACGATCTGGGCGTCGTGTTGCGCGGGGTGCGCGAGGGCCGCCGCACGTTCGGCAACATCCTCAAGTACCTGCTCATGGGCACCAGTTCCAACTTCGGCAACATGCTGAGCATGGCGCTGGGCACGCTGCTGTTGCCGTTCCTGCCGCTCCTGCCCGTGCAGGTGCTCGTCAACAACCTGCTCTACGACCTGTCCGAGGTGCCGATCCCGCTCGACCACGTCGAGGACGAGGTCATGCGGCGGCCGCACCGCTTCGACGTCCGCCATCTGCGCGACTTCATGTTGGTCGTGGGGCCGGTCAGCACGGTGTTCGACCTGGCCACGTTCATGATCCTGCTGCACGGCTTCCGCGCCGGTCCCGAGTTGTTCCACACCGGCTGGTTCGTCGAGTCCATGGCGACGCAGGTCCTGGTCGTGCTCATCATCCGCACGCCCGGCGTGCCGTGGCGGGCCCGGCCGCACCCGTGGGTGCTCGGCACCGCGTTGGCGGTCGTGGGCGTGGCGTTGGCGCTCCCCTGGACGGGGTTCGGGCGTGAGCTCGGGTTCGTGCCGCTGCCCGCCGCCTACCTCGCGCTCGTCGCGCTCATGGTGGTCGTGTACCTGGCCGCGGTCGAGGTCGTGAAGCGGCGGTTCTACGCCCGCATCGCGACCGCGTGAGCGCGCGTCAGCGGCCGATGAGCAACTGCGCCAGCACGATCTTGGCGAGCGTGGCGAGCGGCGACACGGTCGAATAGCCGAGCCCGGGCGACTCGTCGCGCGTGGTCTCGCTCGCGAACGCCAGCGCCGCCGGTTGCGTGTGCACGCCGGAGGCCAGCCCCATGGCGATGCCCGGCGGGGCCTTGAGCCACGCGCGGCTCGTCACGAGCGCCAGTCCCGCCACTCCCACCGTGATGACCGCGCCCAGACCCAGCAGGCGCAGGCCGTCGTGGGTCGCGAGCGTGCGCGCGAACGGGGTACCGGCGTTGACGCCGACCGCCGCGAGGAACAACGCGAGCCCGAGCTGGCGCAACGTCAGGCTCGCGCTGTACGGCACCTGCCAGACAACCGGTCCGGTGCGGCCCAGCGCGCCGAGCACCAGCCCCACCACGAGCGGGCCACCGGCGGGCCCCAGCTTGAACGTGCCGCCGCCGGGCAGCGGGAACGGCAGCAGCCCCAGCAACAGACCCACCGCCGCGCCCAGTCCGAACGACACGGCGTCGATCTCGCCCAGAGCGCGGTACGAGTCGCCGAAGAAGCGCGAGACGTCGGCCATGCGTTCGCGCGGTGCGATGACCCGGACGCGGTCGCCCAGTTCGAGCACCGTGCGACCGTCCGGCACCAGGTCGGCGTCGCCGCGGCGCACGCGCGTCACGAGCGCACCGAAGCGCGACAACGTGCGCAACTCCGCCAGACTGCGGCCCGCGACCGCGGGATCGGAGACGAAGATGCGACGCAGGTCGAGTCCACTGGGGCCGGGATCCTCGTGGACGTCCGAACGCTCGCCCACGAGCGTCGCCAGACGGGCGAGCGCTTCGGGCAGACCCACCGCGGTGACCACGTCGTCGAGCACGAGGCCCTCGTCGGGATGCAGCAGTTCCCAACGATCCCCGCGACGACGGCGCACGAACCGCGCGCGGACGTTGCCTTGGGCCAGCAACGTCTTGAGCGGTACGCCCACCGCCTCGGGCCGCGTCACGTGGAGTGATTGCACAGCGAGTTGCGTGCCGTGCGCCTCGCGCGCCAGATCGTGCCGCCACACGCGTCGCGCCACCGCCAACGCCAGCACGATGCCCAGCGCACCGGCCGGATACGCGATCGAGTAGCCGACCACCGCGCCGCTGCCGCCCGACGCCGAGCGCTCGAGCAACGCCGCGAGCGCGGCCGTGTTGGTCAGTGCGCCGCAGAACAGTCCCGCGACGAGATCGGGGGCCACCCCCAGCACGCGGCCGCCCGCCGCGGCGAGTCCCGCGCCCAGCGTGAGCAGCCCCAGCGTCCACGCGCTGTCGCGCAGACCCCGGCGCTTGAACGATGCCATGAACGCAGGGCCGCTCGAGACGCCGATCGCGTACACGAACAACACGAGCCCGAAGCTGCGGACGAACTCGGGCAGCTGCAATCGCGGGTCGAGCATGCCTGCCGCGAGTCCGGCGAACAGCACGGCGGCGATGCCCAACTGCACCCCGCCCCACGACAGTCGGCCCACGGCGTAGCCCACGGCGAGCACGACGAACAGCAGCATGAGCGGCTGTCCCGCGAGCAGGTCGAGGGCGGCGGTCATGGGCGGTTCAGGGCTTCCGCGTGAGCTCGTCGGCGAGCCCGTTCATCTTGTAGACGCGGCGCAGCGACTCGACGATGGCACGGCTGTCCACCGAGACGCAGCGCGCCTGACGATCGGTGTAGCCGAACTCCCACGCGAAGCTCTGGATGTTGCCGTCGAACACGAGTCCCACGTAGCGACCCTCGCGGTCGATGACCGGGCTGCCCGAGTTGCCGCCGATGATGTCGGCGCTGCTCACGAAGTTGAACGGCGTCGACAGCGGGAACGTGGTCTCGGCGGTGAGCCAGCGCGGCGGCAGGTCGAACGGCGCCTGGAGCCCGAACGACCGGGCCCGGTCGTAGAGCCCGTAGAACGTGGTCTGCCACGGCACGACGGTGCCCACCTGCTCGTAGCCCGAGGTGCGGCCGTACGACAGGCGCAGCGTGCCGGTGGCGTCCGGGTAGCGATCGCGCCCGTCGAGTTCGAACACGGCCCGGGCGATGCGCGCGCCCTCGATGGCCTCGACGCTCTCGACCTGATCCTCGAACCAGCGGCGCTCCTCGCGATACACCGCGTCGATGCGGAGGGCGAACCGGATCGCCGGGTCGTTCGACGCCTCGAGTGCGGCGCGACCGCCCTCCATGAGCGCGCGACGCACGGCCACGTCGGTCAGGCGGCTCTCGGTGGCGATCGCGTGTGCGAGCGCCGCCGGGGTCAGGCCACCGAGCGCCGCCTTGAGCCACGCGTCGTCGGGACCCAGTGAGTCGGCGAGCATCGCGAAGCGATCCGCCAGCACCGCCTCCTCCATGGCCGGGTAGATCGGCGCCGGGGACATCATCTGGAAGCGCAGCGACGGCAGGTTGGCGTCACGGTACTCGCGGAAGCGCTTCTCGTTGGGCTTCTCGAGCTCGTGGACCATGCGCACGAGGCCCGTGCCCAGATCGAGCAGGCGCGACAGTCGGTTGGTGTCGTGCAACTGCCGCACGCGGGCGCGCTCGCGCAGGCGGCCCTGCGCCGCCGCGATGCGGTCCCACGCGTCGCTGTAACGCGCCGCGAGTGCGGTATCCGCGGCGAGGCGGGCGCGCAGCGACTGCTCGGCGGCGCGCTTGTCGGCCAGATACTCGCCGTCACGCAGCAGTTCCAGGAAGCCGCGCTCGCGCTTGAGGTTGTTCTCCAGACCGCGCAGCGAGCCGCTCACCTGCCGCGCCTCCTCCGCGCCGCGTGCGCCGTAACGGTTGAGCGCGGCGACGCGCCGCTCCTGCAGCGCGATGCGCAGCGGGCGATCGACGTCGCGCTCGACCTCGTACTGCGCGATCGTGCGACGACGGTTGGTGCGACCCGGGTGTCCGGCCACGAACACCAGGTCGTCCGCGCGCGGCCCGGCGGTGTTCCACGCCAGGAAGTGCTCGGGCCGGTACGGCTTGCCGTCCACGTAGACGCGGAAGAACGCCATGTCGAGGTTGTAGCGCGGGAACCCGAAGTTGTCGGGGTCCCCACCGAAGAACGCGATCTGCTCCTCGGGGGCGCACACGAGCCGCACGTCCTTGAACGTGCGGTAGCTGTACAACCAGTACTCGCCGCCCTGATAGAGCTCGACCGTCTCGACCTTGAGCCCGCTCGCTTTGACGCGATCGGCCTCGAGTCGGGCGAGCGCCTCCTTGCGTAGGCGATTGCGCTCCTGCGGCGACGTGGCGCCCGCCATGGCCTCCTGCACCGCGGCGGTGACGTTCTCGCTGCGCCACAGCACCTTGAGCTCCAGGTCCGGGCAGGGCAGTTCCTCGGCGCGCGTGCGGGCGAAGAACCCCTCGTGCTGATAGTCGTGCGCCGCCGACGAGAGCTTCTGCAACTGGCCGAGCGCCACGTGATGATTGGTGAGCACCAGACCGTCGGCCGAGACGAACGCTCCCGAACCGCCGCCGAAGTTCACGCACGAGCGCTGCACGTGCTCGAGCCAGGCCGCATCCGGTGTGAACCCGTAGGACTTCTGCAGGCGCGCGAGCGGCAGGTTGTCGAACGTCCACATGCCCTCATCGGCGAGGGCGGGCGCCGCGAACAGGGCGCAGGCGACGAGCAGGGTGCGGAGCACGGCGGCGGTACGGGACATGGGACGATCTCCGGGGGCTTCACGTGGCCCACCCGGTCGGGCGCCACGTGCATTCGTTCGGCACTGCGGATGGGGTGCGGTCGCCCCCGCAGTCTAAGCCGGCGGAGCTGTGCAAGGGAATCCGGCAGCCCCCTCGTGACGGGGGCGCGGGTTCCCTATACTGCGAGGATGCGTGCCCTCCTCCTGCCCATCGCCCTCGTCGCTTGTGTGAGCCTGACCTCGCCCGTGGCGGCGGCACCGGTCGCCGAGACGATCGGCGACCGCATCGTGCGCGTCCACCTCGACGAGACGGCGCGCGCGGCCGCGTTGCCGTCGCTGGCGTTGCAGCGCACGTTCCCCGCGCTCGCGCCCGCCTCACTGCCGTTGCGCACCACGCCCGTGTTCGAGTCCGTCGCCGGCGGGCGCGTGGTGCGCGTCGCGGTCGCGCCGGGCACGAACCTGTACGGCACCGGTGAGGTCGGCGGGCCGCTCGAGCGCACCGGACGCACGGTGGTGTGCTGGAACACCGACGCCTACGCCTATCGCGCGGACTCGCCGTCGCTCTACCAGTCGCATCCGTGGGTGCTGGGCGTCCGTGCCGACGGCAGCGCGTTCGGCGTGCTCGCCGACACGCCGGGCCGACTGGTGCTCGACTGCAGCGACGGCATCGCGTTCCGCATGCAGGGCCCCGCGTTCCCGGTGATCGTCATCGAACGGCAGTCGCCCGACAGCGTGGTCATGGCGCTCGCCGACCTCACGGGTCACATGCCGCTGCCGCCCAAGTGGGCGCTCGGCTATCAGCAGTGTCGCTACTCGTACGCACCCGATCGCGAGGTGCTGCGCATCGCGCGCGGCTTCCGCGAACATCGCATCCCGTGCGACGTCGTCTGGGTGGACATCGACTACATGGACGGCTATCGCAGTTTCACGTTCGACCCCCACGGCTTCCCCTCGCCGCGCACTGTGAACGATTCGCTGCACGCGGCCGGGTTCCATTCCGTGTGGATGATCGATCCGGGCATCAAGCAGGACCCGGGCTACTTCGTGTACGACCAGGGCACGCGTGGCGACCATTGGGTGAAGAACCGCGACGGCGAACCGTTCCTGGGCAAGGTGTGGCCCGGCACCTGCGTGTTCCCCGATTTCACGCGCGAGGCCACGCGCCGCTGGTGGGCCGGGCTGTATCGCGACTTCCTGGCGCAGGGCATCGACGGCGTGTGGAACGACATGAACGAGCCCGCCGTGTTCGAGTCGCCCAACAAGAGCATGCCCGAGACCAACCGCCACGACGCCGATCCCGAGTTGGGCGGTCCGGGTCTGCATGCGCGCTACCACAACGTGTACGGGATGCTCATGGCGCGTGGGACGCGCGAGGGCATCCTGGCCGCGCGGCCCGAGCAGCGGCCGTTCGTCCTCACGCGCGCCAATCACCTGGGAGGTCAGCGCTATGCGGCCGCCTGGACCGGCGACAACGTGGCGGACGCGAACCACATGGCGATGTCCATCCCCATGGTGCTCAATCTGGGCCTGTCGGGGCAGCCGTTCGCGGGGCCGGACATCGGCGGCTACAAGGGCTACGGCTCGCCCGAACTGTATGCGCGCTGGTTGGGCTTCGGCGCCCTGCTGCCCTTCGCGCGCTCGCACACCGAGAAGGGCGTGCCGGCCAAGGAGCCGTGGGCGTTCGGCACCGCGGTCACCGCCACCGCGCGGCGTGCGATCGAGGCGCGTTATCGGTTGCTGCCCTACTTGTACACCGTGTTCCGCGAGGCGTCGGTGACCGGGCTGCCGGTCGCCCGCCCGCTGTTCTTCGCCGATCCGAGCGATGCACGGTTGCGCACCGCGGACGACGGGTTCCTGCTCGGGCGCGACCTGCTCGTGGCGGCCGATCTGGAACTCGATCGCACGCTCGCTCCCGTGCTGCCCAAGGGCGGATGGGGCGAGGTGCGCGCGTTCGACCGCGACGAGACGGGACGCCGCGACCCCGACCTGCCGCGTTGCTTCCAGCGTCCGGGCTCCATCGTCACGTTGGGGCCGCGCGTGCAGCACGTGGACGAGCGGTCGCTCGACACGCTCGAGGTGCTGGTGTGTCTCGACGACGCGGGGACCGCCCAAGGGACGCTCTACGAGGACGCGGGTGACGGCCACGGGCACGAGCGTGGCGAGTACCGACTCACGCGACTGACCGCCCGCGTCGAACAGGGCCGCGTGCGCGTGGTGCCGCGGCGCATCGCCGGCGAGTGGCCGCTGCCCGAGCGGCCGATCCGGGTGACGGTCGTCGAGCGACCGGGGCGACGCGGTCCCAAGACGCCACGCTGATCCCCTCGTGCCTCGCCTGGGACGTCCCCTCGACTCGGGCGGTGCGGCTCGGTTCGACCAAAGATACCCGCGTCCCGACATGAATCCCGCAGCGAGCGCACGTTCGGGGGACTAGAATCGCGGCGTCGTCAGGGTGAGTCCGATCTCAGTCCTTCCGGGAAGAGCGTCATGAGCCCCAGCACTTACGCCCCTCCATCCCCCGCGCTTCACGATGCTCGCGTTCTGGCGGTGGATGACGATCCGCTCGTACTGGCCATGTTGCTGAACATGCTGCGCGAACAGGGCTGTGTCCCCATTGGTGCGGTCTCGGCCGAGGAAGCGCGCGACCGGCTCGAGGATTCCGCCCCGGATGCCGTGGTCCTGGACGTACATCTGCCGGGGATGAACGGTCACGACTTCCTGCGCATGCTGCGTGCCGAGCCGCGCTACGCCATGCTGCCCGTGGTGATGGTGACCGGTTCGGTGGGCCGCGAGGATCGCATTCTGGCGGCCGCGGCCGGCGTGAGCGTCTACATGGTCAAGCCGTTCGACGCCGAGGAACTGTCGCTGCGGCTCAACAACCTGCTCGATCACAAGCGGGTCGTGGATGCCATGGAGGAGAGCGCGCGCATCATGGTCATGATGGCGCGCACGGTCGAGGCGCGCGACCGTTACACCGCCGGTCACAGCGAGCGTGTCGCCAAGTTCGCGGCCGACATGGGCCGCACGCTGCGTCTGTCGCCGCGCGAGATCATGAATCTCGAGCAGGGCGGTCTGGTGCACGACATCGGCAAGGTCGGCATCCCGGACCAACTGCTCCTCAAGCCGGGCGCACTCACGCACGAGGAGCGGCTCGCCTTCCAGATGCATCCCGGGATCGGCGTGCGCATGGTCGAGAGCCTGCGCACCCAATCCCACCTGCTGCCGGTGATCCATCACCATCATGAGCGCTTCGATGGCTCGGGCTATCCCGATCGGCTCGCGGGGGATCGCATCCCGCTGCTCGCCCGCATCACCGCCTACGCCGACGTCTTCGATGCGGTCTCGAGTCTGCGCCCCTATCGGCCCGCCTATTCGGTGGAGGACTCCATCGGGATCGTCCGGCAGGAGGCCGGCCGTCAACTGTTGGATCCGACACTGCTGCCGGCCTTCGAGGCGGTCGTGCGGCGTTTCAACCCGGCCACCGCCGCATACGCCTGACCG
>CAZZLY010000040.1:0-3880 GCA_964655175.1 uncultured bacterium | reverse complement strand
GCGCGGGATTGGTGAGCGACGCGAATCGCAGCGTGCGCACCGTGCGCGGCGGGTTCGGCGCATCGAGGCCCGGTAACGGGGCCACCAGGGTGAGCCGCGTGCCGGTGCGGTAGGTGCGCACCTGCGGCACGGTGACGAGTCCGTCCCCGTCCACCGTCACGCTCCCCTCCTGCACGATCGCCCCGTCCGACACACGCATCGCCGACCAGGTCACCACGGTGCCGATCGGCGCGGTGAAGCGCTGCAGGCGACGTGGGGTCACGTCCACGGTCAGCGACTCGGGGGCGGGACGCGTGCCCCACAGCGTCGGGATCGAGCGCGTCTTGAGCGTGACCGCCCAGCGCAGGGCGGAGTCGCTCACCGCCGGATCCCAATCCATCGTGCCGTTGATCGTGCCGAGCGTGTCCCCCGACGCCACCGTGCCGTTGCCCGGCGCATCGTCGGCGGAGCAGTTCGAGAACGCCGGCCAGCTGAGGTTGCTGCGGAAGCGGAACAGCCAGCGCAGGTCCAGATTCGGCGCCATGCCGCCGGGGTACACGAAGCCGCTGTGGTCGCGATTGTCCCAGTAGTCCACGTGACCCTGCCGATGCGTGCGCATGGCCTCGAAGAAGCCCAGCTTCTCGGCCCAGCCCACGGTCTCGTCGTGTCGGCCGCTGAAGTTCACCATGAACGATGCGCCCCGTGCGGCCGTGCGTGCCGCCAGTGAATCGTCGTTCATGAGCGTGTACATGGGCAGCCCCAGCGACGACGGCAGGTTGCTCGCGACCGTGCCCCAGAGGCGGTTCACGATCGGGCGGTACTGACCCGTGGGGTTGTAGCCGGCATTGGCGACGGGTTCGGACTGGAACGAGTAGTCCACCTTGCCCGTCGAGGCCATGGCCGCCGAGATCAGCTCGGGGTGCAGGAACGCCAACTGCAGGCTGTAGGTGCCGCCCAACGAGAAGCCGAACGCGTACACACGCGTGGTGTCGAAGTCGAACGTGGCGCGCGCCCAGCGGATCGTGTGCAGCGCGCGGCGGTTCGTGTAGTCGATCACCGTGCCGCTCGTGGGTACGGGATTGCCGTTCGCGGTGAGGTCGTAGTTCGGGTGGTAGCCGTGCCACCACGTGGCGATGTCGCCGTTGAGCGAGTAGTCGTCCAACGCCACGACCCATTCCGAGGGGTCGCCCGAGGTCTGGAAGCCCTGCGTGAAGGCACCGCCCAGCGCGTGCGAGCGGATGAACGCGGGCCCCTGCGGCACGCCCTGCGTCACCGAGGCGTCGAACGGCCAACTCGGGACGTTGCACATGGCCGGGAACAGCGGCGTGTCCACGTTCCAGGTCCACAGCGTGAACACCTTCGCGGTGATGCCGTTGATCGTGAGTGCGCGCTGGTACACGGGCCGCGGCAGTGCCAGCACCTCGCTCACCGCGCTCGTGAGCGCGTTGCCGCCGGGGATCACGTGCCGGTCCTCGGCGCTGCCGGAGAGCTGCGACGTGACCGCGTACCAGCCCTGTCGGTTCGCGGGCACGGTGACCACGAACAGCCCCTTGTCGGCGGCGAGCGGTGCGGCCAGGCTGTCGGTGCGGAACGTGTGGAGCACTTTGGTCAGCGATGAGAGTCGGCGGTCCATGGCCGACGAGTCGCCCACGCTGCCGAGCAGCGTCGCGGTGTTCAGGTCGGCGTCCGTCGCGATCGGTGAGGCGCTGAAGTACACCCGGTGCTTCCATCCCGTGCCGGGCGGCGGGTTCCAGGTGAGGAACGTCTGCCCGTCGTGATGCACCGCGGCGAGTCCCGTGGGGCGCACCTGCTCCGGGCCGTTCGCGAGCAGGTGGTGCGCGTAGACGTCCTGCAACGTGGTCGTGAGGTTGCGAGCATCCGTCCACACGACGAACGCCGTGCCGCCGGCCGCCGCGGCGACCTGCGGGGCGACCTGATCGAAGCTCGCGCCGCACAGCAGCGTGCCGTTCGGCGTCCAGCCCGCGGGGATGGTGCCGTCACCGGTGAAGCGCGTGGCGAAGACGTCGATGTTGGCGTTGCGATCGTCCTGCCACACCACGAACGCACCGCCGGCCCCGTCGCTGTCGATGGACGGCCGCCACTGGTCGAGGCTCGCGGCCGCCAGCGCGTTCCCGTTCGCCGCGAAGCCGCTCGCGATCGCCCCCGTGCCGAGCACGTGCGAGCCGTACAGGTCGAGGTTCGCACCGCGCAGGTCCTCCCACACGAGCAGCGCCCCGGCCGCGCCGTCACTCGTGGCCCGCACGTTGGTCTGGTGTCCGCTCGCGCCGCACACGAGGACACCGTTGGCGGCGAACCCGCTCGCCAGCGAGCCGTCACCGTTGACCCGCAGCGCATACACGTCGTCGTCGCTGCCGCGGCGATCGCTCCAGGCGAGCAGCACGCCCCCGGCGCCATCGGACACCATCGTGGTCACGGTCTGATTGCCCGTCGCGTTGCACACCACGTTGCCACCGTCGGCGAACCCCGTCGCGCGCACGCCGCTCGCGGTGACGTGCTGCAACCGCACGTCGGTGTTGCCGCTCGGGCCCTCCTGCCAGGTCACGAACACACCGCCTGTACCGTCGGCGGCGATCGCGGCCGGGCTCTGCGCGTTGGCACCGGTCGCCAGCACGAGGCCCGCACTGGTCCAGCCCGAGGCGAGCACGCCGGTCGAGGTGACGTGCTGCAGCACGACGTCGCCGTTGTTCGGGGCGTCGCGCCACACGACGAACGCACCGCCCGCGCCGTCGGTCGCGAGGAGCGGCGTGGTCTGGTTCGTCGTGGTGGCCGCGAGCCGGACGCCGTTGTCGGGCCAGCCGCCCGCGGTGACACCGTTCACCGCGACGCGGCGGGCGTAGATGTTCGTGTAGCCCGTGCAGCGGTTGTCCTCCCACGCGAGCAGGGCGCCGCCGCTGCCATCGGGGATCATGCTCGGGTTGTACTTGGCGCAGGTGATCGCGGTCACGTTGCCACCGCCCGACGTCCAACCCGTCTGCGTCACGCCCGCCGCGTTCCAGCGCACCGCGTAGATATCCGAGTTGAACCCGCTGCGGGCGTCCACCCACGCCATGAACGCCCCCCCCAGGGCGTCCCCCGCCACCACCGCCTGATTCTGATTCTGTGCGGCCGTGGTGACCGGGCCGCCATCCGTGGACCACGCCGCGAGCGCGGGGGTGACGGACGTGAGGCACAGCGACAGCGTGAGCGCGAACGAGGCCGTGCGGAGGGGGTGCGAACGCATGAGGTGGGATCTCGGTGGTGTGCTGTGCGGATTCGATAGACGTTTGCGGTGCAACGGGTTAGAGGCTTCGCCGGAATGTGATTGTAAGGGCTGCGCATGCCGGGTCTCCAAGTCTATCAGCCCCCGGCCCCGCTTCGGGACCCGAATCGAGCACGAGGTGGTTCCCCGCCGGGGCGACTGAAGGGGTTCCGCTTGGCCTCCCCGAATCGGGTTCACGCCAGTGCGCCCATCGGCAGCGCTCCACGCATCCGCTAGATTGGCGGCATGACTCCCGATCGTCCGTCCCCGTCCGCGGAAGCCCGTCCCATGGAGTTCGGCCTGTGCTCGTTCGGCGAGACCACACCCCTGCCCGGGTCCGGGGTGCGACCGTCGTCCCAGGAGCGGCTGCGCGATCTCATCGCCGAGATCGAGTTCGCCGACCGGCTGGGTCTCGACGTGTTCGGGCTGGGCGAGCACCACCGCGAGGACTTCGCCGTGTCGGCGCCCGCGGTCGTGCTGGCTGCCGCCGCGGTTCGCACGCAGCGCATCCGGCTCTCGAGTGCGGTGACGGTGCTGAGCTCGGACGACCCCGTTCGGGTGTACCAGCAGTTCGCGACCGTGGACCTGCTCTCGGGGGGGCGTGCCGAGATCATGGCCGGGCGCGGGTCGTTCATCGAGTCG